>CAZUWV010000005.1:0-51556 GCA_964624255.1 uncultured Zetaproteobacteria bacterium | reverse complement strand
ATGAAAGCCAGCCTCGGCAAGGCTAATCCCGGAATAGTCAACGAGCGCTTGAAAGCATTGCTTTAGCCTGCAGAATTCATGGAATAATGCAGGTTAGTGCTCCGCCCGCAATATATCTGGCGAATATGGGTATATATATGAGCCTCTTGCAAAACTCGTGAGTGGTGATTGGCTCATCATAGTTCACCGTTGAGGAGAAGAAAATGGAGGGAAGCATACCAATAGATCCATCTAAAATTATGCAGGTTGGCATGGGGTTTTGGGCGTCGAAAACCTTGCTTACAGCCATTAGTATGGGCTTGTTTACGCTTCTGTCCCGAGGCGAACTGTCGGGACAGCAGATCAGAGAGAAATTAGGACTCCATGAGCGGGATACAAATGGGAAACTTTATGGTGTTTTCCAACAAATTCGATTTTTCAAGCTATGACACTCTTTGCGATATAGGGGGCGCAGGTGGGTGTTTATCAGCCCAGATTGCTACGGGCCACGATCATATGCGCTGTATTCGTTTGACCTTCCGCCTGTAAGCCGGATCGCAGCAGAAAATATAGATGGTATGGGTTTAGCTGATAAGGTAACCATTCAATCAGGAAACTTCTTCCAGGATGAATTTCCAAAGGCAGATGTCATTACGATGGGAAATATCCTTCACGACCGGGGATTAAAGATAAAAAAATATTGATGGAAAAGGCATATGAGGCTCTGCCATCAGGGGGGGGTCATTGGTGGTGATAGAAAACATTATTGATAATGATCGAAATGAAAATATTTTTGGCCTTATGATGTCTTTAAATATGTTGATTGAAATGCCCGAAGGCTACGATTTTTCTGCGGCAGACTTTGATGCCCTGGCAGAAGAAACCGGTTATACCAAAACCTCGATCATTCCACTGGCTGGCCCTTCGAGTGCAGTCATTGCAATCAAGTGAGTCTCCTGTAAACCGCGCGAGCGACGCCTTCCTGCATTCTTCTGACCCGGGCTATTTGTGGATCGTCATGGGCTGACAGCACTTATAAACAGTTCAGGTTTATTGTTACCGACAGGGAAGGGATTGATGTCGTGCAAATAAAAAGATGCTGAAGTGGTGCGCCCTAGTGGATTCGAACCACTGGCCTTCGGCTTCGGAGGCCGATGCTCTATCCATCTGAGCTAAGGGCGCTCGACAACTGTTGATCGTCGCGCAGCCTACAGCGCCAAACAGCAAAATAAAACATACATGGGTGAAGTCCTCTAGCGCTACCCTTTATCCACAAATCAGGCAGGTTTGATGGGCTGAGAATGGATTAAATTTCAGGGTATTTAACGTCCCATCTGTTCCAGGATCTTCGGCAATTGTTCCAATGTAGCCTGCCTGCCTTTCTCTATTTCCTCTTCAGGATTGGAGAAATCATGCCATTGCGTAAATCCAACCAGGGGCTCAACCAATACATCGGCATACGCCTTCTTATATTGCCGCAGATAGAAGGCCTTGATGCGCGCGGCCCAGTCCATCATACCAATCACGTTTTTTGGTTCCTCATTGGGGTTGGGGCGTGCGCCAACATTTACAGCGATGACGAACTGGCCCGGTCCGGCCATCATTTTCGCTTCCCTGGAGGGTAATTCCGAGGCCAGGCTACCATCGACGAATCGCTCACCATGAATGGGCACGGGATCAAATACGCCGGGAACCGCCATGCTTGCGGCGATGGCGCAAGCCAGCGTGACATCGGCATCGGGAGAAAACATCCGGCACTCCCCCGATGGAAATTTTACAGCCATGACGTACAGGGGAATATTCAAGTCGTCGAATGACTTTCCCTGGCAGAAGACATGCACGATTTCGATCAGCACGCGGACGTCAACAACGGAAATACCGGTCGCCGCCCGTGTGAACAAGATAGATTGCCGGGCGGCGGCGGTTAACCGTGACAGCCAACTCTGATCTTCTACTTCCGCACTATCCAGAACGGGCAAGTCCAGTTTATTAAACAGATCTGACGCCAGAAAACCTTCAGTCCGTTTGATACATAAGCGGATATCCGGATCCAGTGCGTACATGGCCCCGAACAGCGAGCCGATGCTGCTACCTACAATTGCATCAGGTTTCAGATTATGTGCTTCCAGAACATCCAGAACCCCCAGATGTGCCAGACCACGGCCCCCACCACCACCCAGTGCCAGCACAAAGCCCGTATTCTTCCTGCCAAACAGTTTTTCCAGCACGTCTACACCTCCTCCTTTCTACATGGGAGCCTCTTGGAAGACGCCGTGAGCGGCGATCAGCTTCCCCACGTTGGTCCCTTTAATTTGGGCCGTTGGCATCAGGGCTTACGCCCCGCCCTTATGGGCGTCCAAATGGCCTGTGGACTTTTTGTCCGGGCTGAAATTTCGGTTCATGGAACCACTATGCACCTCATTTTATTCCAAAAGTACGCTCAACGCGGGATTGCCGCTTATCCGCCCGGAGCTTTGCAAGAGACTCATGATTTTGCTAATTGTGCTGCCTCCGATAATTTCTTGCATAATATCGTAGTCTCTTTCTGCGATAGAATATGACCTTCCCGCCGGGTCAGGAAGAACACATCCACGGCCTTCTCGCCAAAGGTGCTGATATTGGCACCACGTACGTTGAACCCCGCATCGGCGATTTTTCCCGCGAGCAGGCCCAACAAGCCCGGACGATCTGCTGCCGTCACCTCAACCGCCGTTTGGCGGCTGGACGCCAGTGGCAAGGCATGTGCCTGCACGGATACATGGTGCATAAGTACATGGGTCCTCGGTTTGCCGGTCCTTAGCCTGAGGTGTCCACCTGTTGCCTGCTCGATGCGCTGTTTCAACCTGGATACATCACTTTGTTCGGATAACGGTTTCCCGCCGTTTCCATGAATATGAAACAGATCCAGTACCTTCCCGTTCTTTAATGCGTAGGCCTGAGCGGCCAGAATATTGATGTGTCCGGATGCCATTGCAGATGCAATATCAGCGAACAGACCCCGGCGATCCGGTGCCAGTATAAGGATCAGGCTTTCGCCCCGATCATTATCCACCAGCACGTCAACACCGACACCACATTGTGCCCTGACCATCATGCGCCCCGCCCGAAGCAGGTGTCGAGGGGGCAAGTCCAGAATCGCTCGCCATGGCAGCAGGTTCAGCACTGCGGACAAAGCCTTGCGCTCACTATCCTCCACTTTCTTCAAGGTACTCTCAATACGGATTTGGGCGCGTTCCCGCGTGCTACCGCTCGCATCTTCCTCCCCCATCAGATAGCGCTCCGAAGCCAGGAAAAGTTCTCGCAGGAGCGTTCCCTTCCAGCCATTCCACACATGTGGCCCAACCGCAGAAATATCGGCAACTGTCAGCAACAGTAAATAGCGCAGCCGCTCTATATCGCCCATTTTCCGGGCGAATTGCCCGATGACCGCAGGATCGGATAAATCCGAGCGTTGCGATGTGATTGCCATGAGCAAATGATGGCGCACCAGCCATGCGACCAGATCCGTTGCGTCCCGGTTCAAACCCAAACGCTGGCAGATCTTCGTGGCGGATGTCTCGCCAAGCTCGGAATGATCTCCGGGTAAACCCTTGGCAATATCATGGAACAAGAGGGCCAGATATAGCAGCTCCGGTTGCTTGATTTTCTCGAACACGCCCACGGTCAGTGGCAGGCGTATTTTTCGCATACCGTGGGTCATGTTTCGAGCCTCGCCAATGGCCCGGATAGTATGTTCATCAACCGTATAAGCGTGGTAATTGTTGAATTGTCCCAGACCTACCACATGGCGGAACTCGGGAATGAAGCGTCCTAAAATACCAGTGGCGTTCATTTGTTCGAGGGAAGCGGCAACGTTGCGCCTATCGCTTAGTATTTGAAGGAAAATATCATGGGCTGCGGGGTTCGCACGAAAAGCATCGTCAATCAGCAGCACATGTTCACGTACCTGGCGCAGGGCCTGACTGGAAAGTAGACGATGGTCCTCCTGCGCGGCATGGAAGATACGCAATAAGCGAAGCGGGTCCTCGTCAAAAATATGTTCGTCGCGCACGCCGATCCATTTTCCTTCGAGCGTGAGCCCGTCACCAACATTTCTTCGGCGCGCCAGCCACTGAGGGTGCAACTCTTCCTGAAAATGCATGGCCAACAGGCCGGAAACGCGGGCTGTACGCCCGGCATGACGGAAGTAATCTTTCATAAAAGCTTCCACGGCATGTCTTCCCGGATTACTTTGGTAACCCATGCGTTCAGCCAGCGCCATTTGTTGCTCGAAACCGAGCCGATCCGAAGCTCGCTTCACCTCCAGGTGTAATCCGGTGCGACAACGCCAAAGGAAATCCTGGGCCTGCACAAGATGCAGATATTCCGTTTCAGAGACTATTCCGTCCCTGACAAGGTCGGAAATGTCCTTGCTTTTGTGCCAGACCTTGGCCAGCCAGAAGACGGTCTGGATATCGCGCAGCCCTCCTTTGCCTTCCTTGATATCCGGCTCCATCAGGAAGGCGGTGCCGCCCGTCCTTTCATGGCGGCGTTCCATTTCTTCCAGTTTAGCTTCAACGAAGGGCTTGCGTTTATGTGAAAAGAATGAATTTAGTCTTTTTTGAAGTTCCGCATACGTATCTCCCCTGCCGTGGAGGAGCCGCGATTCCAGTCCCGCCGTCGCCGTATTCCAGTCTGCATGTACATAAGTCATGGTTTCGTCCACGCTGCGTACGGCATGGCCCAACTTTACATTCATGTCCCAAACGACATAAACAAAGCGTTCAATTGCTGCATCGACACAGGGGTTATCCCCTTTCTTCAGGAGGAACCACAAGTCCCAATCTGATTGCGGGCATAACTCGCCGCGCCCATATCCTCCGACAGCCAGTAAATCAACCTCATCTGCATATGCACCCGCACTGTCTCGCCACATGTCAGCGATCAGGGCATCCACGCAGCTACATATCCGGCGCACCATGGCTTCGCCAGATTCTCCTGCATCGAACATGGCATTCAGCTGCGTATGAAGCACTTTTAACCGTGCAACGTATGCGCCGGAATCTACTTTTACCGTTCTCTGCGAAATATCAGCCATCGCGTTTCCCTTTTGATCCACGGGAGCCCGTCGGATTTATCCATGAAGGATGCAGGCAGCCACCAGTTCATCCAGTACATTCAGCGCCTCTACAGGGCGCATCGTTTCCACCTCCAGGGTCGATAATCGTTCAGACAGCCTCTGCATAAATCGCTCCCGTTCTTCCCTGTCCTTGCGTTCCGCTCCGGTGAAAAGTCCCAATTGTGGTTTACCGGATTCCGCAGCCAATTCCGCTTCGTGCTCCAGCCGGAACAGGTGTTTTCGCGCGCGTTCCAGCACATCAGGTGGCAGACCGGCCAGTTTGGCGACGGCAATCCCATAGGAACGATCAGCGGCATTCTCTTCTACCCGGTGCAGGAAAATAACTTCTCCATGGTGCTCCCGCACCATCATTGAAGCGTTAAATGCCTGCGGACACTCATCTGGTAGTGATGTCAGCTCATGATAGTGCGTGGCGAATAATGTTAGCACATCATCGCTACTTATGAGCTGCTCGGCTACGGACCAGGCAATGGCCAAGCCATCCCATGTGCTGGTTCCCCGTCCAATTTCATCGATAATAACCAGCGAGCGCGGTGTGATCTGATTAAGAATATGTGCCGTTTCCATCATCTCCACCATGAAAGTGGAACGCCCTGCGGCCAGTTCATCGCCTGCACCAATGCGGGTGAAGATACGGCGGGTTAGTGGAACTCTCGCTGCATCTGCAGGTATAAAACAACCGGTATGTGCCAGCCATACCATCCACGCGACTTGCCGCATGTAGGTGGATTTGCCGCCCATGTTTGGTCCCGTCAACAGCATGAAACGGCGGCGTATGGCATGCATGTGCGTATCATTGGCCACAAAATTTCCCGTATCCAGATATTGTTCTACCTGCGGGTGTCGTCCGCCGGAGATGCTAAGGCTACGTCCTCCATGTATTTCGGGACGTACATAGCGATATTCAGCCGCCAGTTTGGCAAAACAGGCCAGCACATCCAGCCTTGCCACGGCGGCGGCCGCCGCCTGAATAGTACGCGCGCGGTCAAGTATATTCTGTCTTAAACCTTCAATCAGCGCCCATTCCTGTTCCAGCGCGGTTTCCCTGGCGCGCAGGACTTCCTCTTCGTGGGCATGTAATTCATCGGTCATGAAACGCTCTACATTGACCAGCGTTTGTTTGCGTACATAATGTGTTGGCGCCTGATCCGCCATGCTTTTCGGCATTTCGATAAAGTAACCGAAGACTTTATTGTATTTCACGCGCAATCTGGAAATGCCGGTTGTATCGCGTTCGCGCGTTTCGAATTCACTCAGCCAGTCATCCGCCCCGCGGGCCAGGTTGCGCAATTTATCCAGCTTCGTATCAAACCCAGGTTTAATCACACCGCCATCACGGGCGTGCATCGGTGGCGGCTCCATGATCGCCGCATCCAGCACCTCCGCCAGTTGCTCAAGCCCCGTCAACGCGTCCCGAATGCCGGCAAATAAACCCGCACGGCCATCCAGCATTCCTGATAGGGCGGGGAGTGCCAGCAGTGATCCGGTCAGGCTCCGGTAATCCCTTGGCGGGGCGCGGCCCAGTACGACACGCGTCAATATGCGTTCCATATCCCGAATACCCGTAAGCTGGTCCCGGAGATCTTCCCGTGCCCCGGCATCATCCACAAAACTTTGCACTGCATCCTGACGCGCATCAATGGCAGAAATATCGTTTAGAGGGCAATCCAGCCAGTCGCGCAACAAACGCGCACCCATCGGCGTACACGTCACATCCAGTACTTCGATCATGCCCCCATGCGCGTCACCAGACAGGCTTTCGTACAACTCCAGGTTACGGCGGGAACGTGCATCAATGCCCATGCATGCACCTGCTTCACGAAATACCGGCAGTTGAAGGTGCGTCATATTCTGCTTCTGTGTCTGCTCCAGATAAACCAGCACTGCACCCACTGCGGCTGCGGCAAGCGGGTGCCCTCCAAGGTTTAACGAAGCAGGCTCATCCACGCCATAGACCTGCCTGATGCGCTCAGCAGCCACTTCAGTTGAAAAACTCCAGTCGCCGGGGCGGTGAATGGCCGTGGAGGGTATCATCTCATCCATTCCGTCCATGCCGGATGGCAAAAGCAGTTCTGAAGGTGCCAGCACGCCCAGCTGTTCTTCCAGTTGCCCCTTACCTTCGCCTTCAAGCAGATGAAAGCTGCCGCAAGAGAGATCAACTGCGGCCAAAGCCCACGCTTCCATAGCCCCGGAAAAGGCGACCAGCGGTGCGGCGCGTTTCTCATTCAGTAATTCTGACTCGGTAAGAGTACCGGGCGTCACAACGCGCACGACTTCGCGCCGTACCGGTCCCTTGCCATGCGGCGGTTCCATCTGCTCACAAATGGCTACCCGCTTGCCTGCCGCAACCAGACGCGAAAGGTATTGATCCGCCTGATGCCAGGGTACGCCCGCCATGGGAATATCTGTGCCATTGGATTTACCGCGCTTGGTCAGGGCGATATCGAGGATTGCGGAAGCATCCACGGCATCATCGAAGAACATCTCATAAAAATCGCCCATGCGGTAAAACAGCAGGCAATCCGCATATTCGGATTTGATACGCAGATACTGCCGCATCATGGGTGTATGATCGGAATGGTCAGGAGTTTTAAGCATGTGCGAAAAGTAACAGTTTATGGCAGCGTAGATAACTGGCGCGGATTATGACTGTGGCGGCGCTTGCCAATGGAATACCATGATCGATGCACCGCACCTTGCTCTGACCCATGTGCAAGGGTTCTGTAGCATGATTTGTGGGTAAAGGGCAGGACTAGCCGCTCTCCGCATACAATCGTGTCAGAATCTCGCGGCCGCCGGCATCCAGCACCTCGTCGGCCAGGGCGCTCCCCAGAGGGACTGCCTGACTACGCGGACCGGATGTCTGGCGACGAATGAGCTGGCTACCATCCACTTCACCAACCAGCCCTTCCATACGAAGAACATCACCGTCCAGCGTAGCATATCCGGCAATCGGTACCTGGCACCCGCCTTCCAGTCGGGCCAGGAAAGCGCGCTCAATCATCACGCAATCTGCGGTATCCTGATGATTCAACGCAGCTACTAGTGAATTAACCTGTTCATCCCCGGCACGCGTTTCGATACCAATCGCACCCTGCGCTACGGCGGGGAGCATCTCGCTCGTCTCAAAAAAGACATGCATTTGATCATCAATACCCAACCGCTTGACACCCGCTGCCGCCAGCACCACGGCATCGGCTTCCTTGCCGAGCTTGTTTAGCCTGGTTTGTACATTGCCGCGGATAGAAACAAACTTAAATTCGGGATGCCTCGCTTTGAGCTGGCACACGCGACGTAACGATGAGGTGCCAATCGTTGCATTCTTGGGCAAGGTGGACAATGGACCACCCGTCACCGTGGCAACGGCATCGCGTGGGTCCGCCCGCTCCAGAATAGCGTGGATAGCCAGCTTTTCCGGCAGCTCTGCAGGTACATCCTTCATCGAATGTACAGCCAGATCGGCACGACTATCCAGTAACGCTTCCTCGATTTCCTTGGTGAACAGACCTTTGCCACCCACCTTGGCCAGCGGCACATCGAGAATTTTATCACCCGTGGTTTTGATGCGAAGCAGTTCCGTTGTTACGCCTTTGTGCAGGCGTTCCAGTTTAGCTGCAACGTGTCTGGCCTGCCACAACGCCAGCGCGGAACCCCGTGTTGCAATCTTCAGGTGTATCACATTGTCCTCCAGATTAAAGTAAAATCCGGCCTACATGCCGGAGGGCATGCCTCCGCCCATACCGGAGAAGCGGCTGGCCATCTGCGCCATCATGCGCTTCCCCTTGTTGCCTTTCATCTTCTTCATCATTTTCTGCGTCTGCGCAAACTGTTTAAGCATCTGATTGAGTTCCTGAACGCTGGTACCGGAGCCTGTGGCGATACGTCGTTTCCGGCTACCATTGATAAATTTGGGATAACGACGTTCCTTTGGCGTCATCGAATAGACCATCGCCTGCATTCGTTTCACCGGCTTGCCGTCAATCTCCGCCAGTGCGCCTGGCGGCAATTTTATGCCAGGCAGCATTTTCAGCATACTGGCCATCCCGCCCATTTTTTGCATTTGTCCAAGCTGATCGGAAAAATCCATCAGATCGAACGAACCTTTCTTGACCTTTTTTGCCAGCTTCTCGGCTTGTTCCTGATCAACATGGGCCTGGACCTTTTCCACCAGCCCGGCCACATCACCCTGGCCAAGAATGCGTCCGGCAAACCGTTGCGGGTCAAAAAGCTCAAACGCATCAGTTTTTTCACCCGTACCAACGTAACGTACAGGGACACCGGTAATATGTGCCACCGAAAGCGCCGCACCACCGCGCACATCGGCATCGGTTTTGGTGAGAATACAACCGGAAAGCTTAAGGGAGGCGTGGAATTGTTCGGCAATGGTCAATGCGGTCTGGCCTGTCATCGAATCAAGTACCAGCAAGCGTTCGCTGGCATTCACGGTAGTCATCACCTCGCAGATTTCCGCCATCAGAGCATCGTCCGCGACCTGCCGACCCGCCGTATCCAGAATCAGTACATGATGGCCACCTGTTTTGGCCATGTTTAGCGCGGACTTCGCCATCACTACCGGCGTAGTGCCATCGCCTTCAATGTAAGGGACGCCCACCTGTGCGGCCAGCACCCGTAACTGCTCGCGTGCCGCAGGGCGCGTCGCATCAACGCTGGTCAGCGCCACCTTGCGCCCCTGTCTCGCAAGCAAGCGCGCCAATTTTCCCGCTGTAGTCGTTTTACCCGCGCCCTGCAGGCCGCACAGCAGAATCACCGATGGAATATTCGATATATCCAGATCTCGGCGCTGCCCGCCCAATACATCGGCCAGCACATCGTGCAGAATCTTGATGATAACTTGGCCAGGATTCAGACTCCTGGACACCTCGGTACCAAGCGCTCGCTCGCGTGCCTCATCCATTAAGTGGCGCGCCACTGGCAGCGCCACATCGGCTTCCAGAAGTGCCAGCCGCATCTCACGCAGTGTTGCATCCAGATCAGCCTCGGAAACGCGCGCAGCACCCCGGAGACGGCCCGCGATGCCGCCCAGTTTCTCGCTTAAACGATCAAACATGATGACCTCCTACGAAGCCATTATTTCTTGATAGAGAGTAATTCTACGTCAAAGATAAG
The DNA here is from genome assembly GCA_964624255.1 of uncultured Zetaproteobacteria bacterium. GTDB lineage: Bacteria > Pseudomonadota > Zetaproteobacteria > Mariprofundales > Mariprofundaceae > JAUZQZ01. The sequence goes on along the minus strand of CAZUWV010000005.1, from coordinate 41,331 downwards.
CGTGGCATCCGGTCCAATGATACCGCCAGCTCCTCTTGCACCATAAGCCAGCTTCGGTGGCAGAAAAAATCTGTACTTGCTACCCGCTGGCATCAACTGCAAGCCTTCGGTCCAACCCTTGATGACGCCATTAAGCGGAAATGTAACGGGCTTTCCCCGTTTGTAGGAAGAATCGAATACCGTACCGTTAATCAGCCGGCCTTCGTAATTCACCGTAACGCTATCCGTTGCTGTAGGCTTTTTGCCATTGCCGGATCTAAGTACCTTGTATTGCAGGCCACTTGCGGTTGTCTTTACACCCTCTTTTTTAGCATTTTCCGCTAAGAACTTCTCACCTTCCGCCTTATTCTTCAAACCCAAATCTTTTTGTTTGCTCATAAGCTTCTTCCTTTGTGACTTGAGTACGGATTGCTTAACCGCCGCCGCTTCCTTGGGCGATAGCATGGGTTTCTCACCCTTGATAACCGATTCGACCGCTGCGTCAAAAGCGGTTAGGTCGAGCTTGGTCCCGATCCTCTTCAGGGATTTTCCTACGTCCAGCCCGATGGCATAACTGAACTTCGCATTTTCGTTGTCCAGCGACAGCTTTGCCGTTGTGTTTTTCGTTTGCGTTCCGGCGGAACATCCCGCCGTAATCGCCACCACTGTAGCAGCGATTGCAATGTATTTCTTCATGTCATCTCCTCTGGTTTAATGTTTGTTCGTCGCTGCCCGGCAGGTGATAAGTCAAGCAACTTACTCCCATTCAATCGTCGCCGGCGGTTTCCCCGAGATATCGTAAACAACGCGGTTAATACCGCGCACCTCGTTAATGATGCGGCCGGACACTTTGGCTAACAGGGCATGCGGCAGCTCCGCCCAGCGTGCGGTCATAAAATCCTGCGTCTGCACGGCCCGCAGCGCGACAACCCATTCGTAGGTGCGGCCATCGCCCATTACGCCAACTGATTTCACCGGCAGAAATACCACAAATGCCTGGCTGGTCTTGTCATACCATCCCGATGCGTGCAATTCTTCAATAAAGATGGCGTCGGCCTGGCGTAACAGGTCCGCATATTCTTTTTTGACCTCACCAAGTATGCGCACACCCAGGCCCGGGCCTGGAAAAGGGTGCCGGTAAACCATTCCTCGCGGAAGGCCAAGCGCCACACCCAGTTCGCGCACCTCATCCTTGAACAGGTCGCGTAGCGGCTCGAGTAACTTCAGGTGCAGGGATTCCGGTAGCCCACCCACATTGTGGTGACTCTTGATCGTGTGTGCCTTGTTCGTCTTCGCCCCGGCCGATTCGATGACGTCGGGGTAGATCGTTCCCTGCGCCAGCCATTTGGCATTCGGCATTCTGGCCGCTTCGCGCTGAAACACCCCGACGAATTCGCGGCCGATAATTTTGCGCTTCTCTTCCGGGTCGGTGACGCCAGCCAGGTGCTTCAGGAAAATTTCGCCGGCATCGACATGGTCCACCTTTACCCCCAGATGGTCGGCAAAGGTCGCCATCACCTGCTCCGCCTCATGCAAACGCAGCAGACCGTTATCAACAAAGACGCACGTCAGTTGATCGCCGATTGCACGGTGCAACAATGCCGCAGCGACCGATGAGTCGACCCCGCCGGACAGGCCCAGGATTACCCCTTCGTTGCCAACCTGATGACGAATATAGCCAATGGCTTCCTCAATATGGTTCGGCATTGTCCATGCGCGGGAACAGGCACAAATCTTGTGTATAAAACAGCTCAAAATCGCCTTCCCCCGGCGGGTGTGCGTCACTTCAGGGTGGAATTGCAAGCCGTAAAAATGCCGCGACTCATCCGCCATGCCGATGATGGGTACCGCGTCATTACCACAAATGACGCGGAAGCCATGGGGCAGACTGGCCACCTTGTCACCGTGGCTCATCCAGACGTCGAGCTCGCCGGTTTGTTCATCCTCCATACCGCGCAACAGCGGCGAATCGCCGCAGGTCAGCACCTTGGCGTGGCCGAATTCGCGCACAGTGCCTGTCTCAACGATGCCTCCCAGTTGTGCGGCCATGGTTTGCATGCCATAGCATATACCCAGCACAGGAACACCCAGGTCGAAGACGGCCATGGGTGCTTTCGGTGTTTCGTTCTCGCACGCGGAATCGGGTCCGCCGGATAGAATGATACCGGCAGGAGCGAAAGCGCAGATCTCATTTTCAGGCATATCGAAGGGATGCAACTCGCTGTATACTCCGGCCTCGCGTACACGGCGGGCAATCAACTGGGTGTATTGCGAGCCAAAATCCAGAATCAGGATTTTTTCCTTATTTTTCATCCGTATGTTTGCATCATGCAAGTCAGGATTCCAAACGGTAATTCGGTGATTCTTCAGTGATCGTGACATCATGCACATGCGACTCACGCAAACCCGCACCGGTAATGCGCATGAATTTGGCGCGCTTGTACATGTCATCCATCGTTGCGGCTCCGATATAGCCCATCGCCGCACGCAAGCCGCCGACCAACTGGTGTAAAATATCGCCAACGGGACCCTTGTATGCCACTCGTCCTTCAATACCTTCTGGTACCAGTTTCATCGTTTCATTCACATCACCCTGGAAATAGCGATCCTTGCTACCCTGTTGCATGGCGCCAATTGAACCCATGCCACGATAGGCTTTAAAGGTGCGCCCCTGATACAGAATCTTCTCTCCCGGGGCTTCGTCCGTACCCGCAAACATGCCGCCAAACATGCAGGTGGCAGCACCTGCAGCTATCGCCTTGGCGAAATCCCCGGAGAATTTGATACCACCGTCAGCAATCACCGGCACGCCGACCTCGCGCCCGGCGACCGCGCATTGCATGATCGCCGTCAATTGAGGTACGCCGACCCCCGCGACCATGCGTGTGGTACAAATCGAACCAGGCCCGATCCCTACCTTTACGGCATCCACGCCCGCATCGGCCAGGTCGCGCACGGCTTCCGGCGTAGCAATATTACCGCCTATGATCTGGATAGCATCACCATATTGTCGCTTGATCTCGCGCACTTGCGCAATGACGCCTTGCGAATGACCGTGGGCCGTATCCACCACGACAGCATCCACGCCAGCCGCGAGCAGTGCCTCAAAGCGCGCCAGTTCCTTATCACCCACGCCAATTGCAGCGGCCGCCAAAAGACGGCCCAAATTATCACGTACGGCATTGGGAAATGCTTTCGATTTTTCAATGTCACGCACGGTAATCATGCCGTGGAGATGCCCCTCGTCGTCCACAACGGGTAACTTTTCAATACGGTGCTTGCGGAACAACTGTTTGCAATGTTCCAGATCCGTACCGGGTTTAACCGTCACCAGTCTGTCGCGCGGCGTCATGACCTCATCCACCCGCTTGTTCAGCTCGTTTTCAAAACGTGTATCACGGTTGGTAATAATACCGCATAAACCACCGTCATTATTGAGTACGGGAAAGCCGGAGAAGCCATGAGTTACGCAAAGTTCCCGGACTTCGGACAGTCTCATGTCCGGTGTTACAGTCAGCGGCTCCTGCACGACACCAGCCTCGAACCGTTTGACCTTGCGGACTTCCGCAGCCTGAATTTTCGCAGCCATATTTTTATGGATGACGCCAATGCCACCTTCCTGCGCCAGCGCGATAGTCGTTCCCGATTCCGTTACCGTATCCATCGCCGCCGATGAAACAGGGATGTTGAGGCGAATCTTTTTTGTAAATTGTGAGGAAGTATCCACTGCGCGAGGCGTGACATGACTGGCCTGAGGCACCAACAACACATCGTCAAAGGTTAAGCCCTCGTCAAATCTCCGCGCGTCCATACAGTGATAACCTCCTTCAAGGAAGCGTCGAATCATAACCGAATCACACTCTCCCCGGAAGAAAGAATAAATGTCGTTGGACCCTGGAGGCATTCTACGTCATAATGCACCTTCACACAGGCAGGATCGTGGGTTATAGGGTACCGGGAAAGCAAGCCGGGCAATCAATTTAATTACATTTGTTTTGGGAGGGGTTTCATGTCTGCAAAATATCCGGTTATTTCCGTAACGGGTTCTTCCGGTGCCGGAACCAGCACGGCGAAAATGGCACTCGAGCACATCTTCAGACGCGAGCAGGTAACAGCCGCAGTCGTGGAAGGTGATTGCTTTCATAAATTTGATCGCTATGAGTTTCGCGAGAAATCGAAGGAATTCGAGGCTATGGGAAAACGCTTAAGCCATTTTTCCGATGAAGCCAATTTGTTTGATAAGATAGCCGACCTGTTTGACTCATATCGTAAAACAGGTCGAGGTTTAGCACGAACCTATGTGCATGATGATGAAGAAGCCAAGATTTACAATGTCGAAGCGGGACGGTTTACCGAATGGCATGAAATAGGGGAAGGTTCGGACCTTTTGTTCTATGAGGGGTTGCACGGTGGCGTTGAAGAGGTGCGCCCCTATGTCGATTTAATGATGGGTGTTGTTCCTGTCGTAAATCTGGAGTGGATCCAGAAAATTCACCGCGACACCAAGATGCGTGGTTATTCGGAGGAGGCGGTGGTGAATAATATTCTCCAGCGCATGCATGACTATATCCACTTTATTACGCCTCAGTTCACGCATACGGACATCAACTTTCAGCGTGTGCCCCTGGTGGATACGTCGAATCCCTTTATTGCGCGTGATGTACCAACACCGGATGAGAGTGTGATCGTTATTCGTATTCGCGAACCACAAAAGTGGGGAATCGATTTTCCATGGTTGATCGCGATGTTGAAGGACTCGTTCATGTCTCGCCGTAATACCCTCGTTATCCCGGCAGCGAAGATGGAATTGGCCATGGAGTTGATATTGACGCCCATTATTCATGAGTTACTGGAGAGGAAAAGAAAGTCCTGACCCTTCATCGGGACTCGCTGGAAAAGTCGTAAGCACTTCACGGCCAAGGGGGAGTCTGTCGGACTTATGGAGGTCGTAGCGAGCGGGGGGAGCTACTTCGTATCGGAGACAAGGAAAATTCGGAGCCGAGTAACTTGAAGGTTTGTGGCATTTTGATACGATATTTGCGAAGTGATATTGCCGGATGTGGTTAGATACGGCACTCTACCGTTCCGTTTTGATCATGAGGAGCTATTATTTATGTGGCAAATGACGCGCTTGCTTTTCCTGTTGTCAGTGATGGTCATCGCCTCTTCTGCAGTTCCTGCCTCCTGTATCGCTGAAGAGCCATTTGTCGCAGCCGTTGGCGGCAACTTTTTCTATATGGAAGGGCATGGAGGAAAAATTGTCAGCGACCTTACCCAAACCCTGAACAATCGCGTGCGAGCCACGACATGGCACGGCATACCCGCATGGCTGATTACATGGGATTCTCCGCGAATCAGGGCCGAACATTATATTCGTATAAGCAATGGCGCTCCGCTGTATACCAAACGCATCAACCACGCGTTACACCGTAGCGTCGAAATCCTGTACAGCCAGGATGCCAAACACCCCAGTATTTATCGGCGAAAGAGCAAGAATGAATATGTGGAACGCAAGATATGGCGTACCGGTTTGCATGACCTCGGAGCATTGCCGCAACTACTCATAAGCCACCAGAAATCTGCTGATGCGGGGGCTATTACTTTTTCAGCGATTAACTACGACGACGGCCATGTCTATAACCTGGTCGCCAAGCGAGATGGCTTCCGTAATGTACGCATGCTGGGCAAGAAAATTCATTGCGCCAGCTATACTATCAACCTCGATTCATGGAAGGCCGCGTTCCACGAGCCCATACACATGCTCGTGCCGACGCAACCAGCCAGCGTCAACTTCTTTACCTATGACGGACCTGACCCTGCGGGTACAGGCGAGCGACTCACGCTGCGGCTGGCAAGTAAAATCCAGAGCCTTGCCTTGCTGTCCGGCCATAATATAGTGGTAGGTTCGGCAAATTAGTTTTGAACGCTTGAGTAACAAAATCGTAGGCGCTTGATTTTGTTACTCAAGGATTGGGTGCCGCGAAGCGGGGTGAGGCGCTATTCATCTGGCGCAATCACCACGACGCTTCATGAATAATACAGGCTAGAAGTGGACGTCTTTGGCGACCAATCGGCCATTTGACTGTATGTAACTCACCAACACTGAGCCCTTCGCTTTTTCCACATCTTTGAGAATGTCGGCAGAAGCCGCGAAGACGATTGGTTTCTGCGTTTCCGCATCCATAATCGTAAATGTTCCCGCCCTGGCATTCACCGCTATGACCGGCCCTACATGCTTATCGGGTCCGGCAACACTACAGGCGGCAGCTGGCATCATGGTGGACAAGATCAGACCGGATATCGCCATCATCGTTAGTATATGTTTTTTCATCTCATGGCCTCCTCGAACGGATTGTATTCATTGTAACGCTTAATGACCAAAAGCAAATGGGCCAATCGGAGCGGTTCTCATTTATGCATCATGGCATAATACCTTCGGTAAATTAAAAGTGACCCGCTCTTCAACGGTATGTAGCGTCTCCACGCCTTCCACACCCAACTGTTTAAGAAAATCGATCACGCCCTGCACCAGTGCCTCCGGGGCGGAAGCGCCAGCGGTTATCCCCACGCACAGGACTCCTTCAAACCAGCCTGGATGGATATCGTCCGCATCATCCACAAGCCAGGCGCGCGCACCCTCGCGTTCCGCTACCTCTCGCAAGCGATTACTGTTGGATGAATTCTTCGAGCCAATGACCAGCACGACTTCGCAATGGTTTGCCAATTGCTTGACCGCCATCTGCCGGTTGGTCGTGGCATAACAGATATCATCGCGCTTCGGTCCCTGAATATAAGGGAACCGCTTCTTCAGCGCAGTAACCACATCGGCTGTATCGTTCACGGACAGGGTGGTCTGGGTAACATAAGCCAGCTTATCGGGATGATGTATATGAAGCCGTTCCACATCAGCGGGTGCTGAAACGAGCAAGACCGAACCCACGGATGCCTGTCCCATCGTACCCTCCACTTCGGGATGTCCGGCATGCCCGATCAGGATGACCTGGTCTCCGTTACGCTCATGGCGAAGCAATTCCATGTGAACTTTGGTTACCAGTGGGCAGGTCGCATCAATCACCTTCAATCCTCGCTTGCGAGCAGCGCGAACAACGGCCCGGCTGACACCATGCGCCGAAAAAATCAGTAGCGCGTCATCGGGTGCATCACTAACCGACTCGATGAATACAGCGCCCTTCTTTTTCAGCCCCTCGACAACGAATTTATTGTGTACAATCTCATGGCGTACATAGACAGGCGCGCCAAACATTTCAATCGCTTGCTCGACCACGGCAATAGCGCGATCCACACCTGCGCAAAAGCCCCTGGGTTCTGCCAACACCACTCTCATGCCTGCCATGCTAATGTATCCATGAATAAAGTCACATACGGTTTTATATTCACTTCCTCGCGAATACTCGTATCCCTCCCCTTTGCCTGCTATGGGCTCAATCCCAGGAGACCGAGCCGGCGATTTACTCTTTTGTCTAGTTTGAACCTGTATGGTTCACAGATGTTGCCGCACACTTGCTTCCAATCCACTTTCAAGCAAACTACACGGTATGTTGAACCTGATACAACATTCAAGTTAAGCTGCCGCTATGCCCCGACTGGACATCATCATCACCGTGCTGTTTGCAATTGGGCTGTTTCAGGGCTGCTGGCTGTCGCTTGTCACCATTCGCCGCGGTGTTCCATCCTCCCTGATACTGCGGATGCTATGGTCGTTTACCGGGATATGGGTTCTTTTCTGGCCAGTGTACAGGCAAACCATCTCTGTCTTTGCCGCCATCGGCCTGTTCATCGCTGTCGTTTTGTTGATTTCCGTGATCAGGAGACCTTCCTTCGAGCAGATCAAGCAGGCATGGTCCGATGACATGTCGTGGCCGTGGCCCATGCTTATGTTCGTTGTGGCGCTGGGAATAGCGGGCGCTTATTCAATACAATTCCCGGAATTCGGCTTTGGTGCTGCCTTAAGTGTTTGCCTCGGCTTGCCGCTGGCTCACTGGCTGGATAGCCTGGGTAAGCTCAAGCTGAAATTTCCCGCCAATCCTGCGCAAACCCTGCCGGGCCATCTGGGGCTGATCGTTACGGTTATGATTACATGCGGATGGAGCCTGCATGTGTTTCACCAGATTGGTTGGTTTGAATCGCTGACGGCAACTGCACTGGCTGGCATCGTCGCATCCATGGCGCGTGCGCTGATTCCGCATCCGTTTAACCTTCCCGCCATGACTGCTGTGGTCGGGGGTATCTTGTGGGTTCTATGAGGATAGATGCGAACATGGATATACTGGTCAAACAGGCATTGCTTGAGGATGCCGCAGATATGGACCTGACATCGCAGGCAACCATCATGTCCGGGCACTCGGGGATAGCTACCATCACAGCCAAGGCGGAAGGTTGCCTTTCCGGCACTCATGTCGCCCGCCATGTGTTTGAATCTATAGATGCGAACACCATTCAGGAATGGGCGAAACGAGATGGTGATAGCGTAAGATACGGAAGCGTGATTTGCCGGGTTTCGGGGGAATTGCGTTCGCTACTGGCTGCCGAACGAACTGCACTGAATTTCCTGCAGCATCTCTCTGGTGTCGCCACTGCCACTCGTACTTTCGTGCATGCCATAGCGGGTACTGATTGCGTTATCGCGGATACCCGGAAAACTACGCCGGGACTCAGGTATCTGGAAAAACAGGCGGTTCTTCACGGCGGTGGCATCAACCACCGTATGGACCTGTGCAGCGGCCTGCTCATCAAGGAAAACCACATTGCTGCGGCTGGCTCCATCGCCCACGCCGTCCATTTGTGTTCGGTGGCCGCAGGCGATGTATGGGTAGAGGTGGAATGTGAGACTATGGATGAAGTGCGCGAAGCCATCCGCACCGAACCGGACATTATTCTGCTGGACAATATGGTGCCGGAGCTCGTGCGCGCAGCTCGCACCATTGTACCCGGGTCCATTCTCCTCGAGGCCAGTGGTAACATCTCACTGGCGAATGCCCGCGACTACGCCGAAACCGGTGTAGACAGGCTGGCCATCGGCGCGATCACGCACTCCGCCCCGGCTCTGGATATTTCCATGCGCGTCATATGAACGATGTGCTAAATGAATATTCAATGAAACAACGGCTTCATACACGCTTGCTGGGGCGTCCGTGCATCATTCTGGATGAGGTAGATTCAACCAATTCCGAAGCCATGCGTCGTGCCAGTGAAGGTGCGGAGGAAGGCTTGATTGTGCTCGCCAACAGACAAACAGCGGGCCGCGGGCGTTTGCGCCGTCGTTGGCATAGCATTGCGGGACATACGCTGACCATGTCCGTATTGCTTAAACCGCCCCTTTCTCCGGAAAAGATCCCACAAATTTCCCTGCTCATCGCCGTAGCGCTACATGATGCACTTTCATCATTTGCATCGGATATCAACATCAAGTGGCCGAACGATATTCTCCACCGGGGTAGAAAAATGGTTGGTATCCTTACCGAGATGCGTGCCGGACAGGCGTGCGTACAAGCCGTCGTGGTGGGCATGGGTATCAATGTTCATGCCCCTGAGAGAGGCTGGCCGCAGGAGATTGCGGCAACGGCCACCGATCTGGATACGGCTTCCGGACGTATCGTTTCGCGCATGGAAGTTGCCGTATGTATCCTCGAATCCGTGGAGCAATATTATCTGAATTATTTGAATCATGGATTCGATCCCGTACGGAAGCAATGGTGGCAGGCGCATGCCGCCTGCGGAAAACAGGTGCGTGTCTATGATGGTTTGCACTATATCGAGGGGATCGCCGAGGATATGGATGAGGATGGCGCTCTGTTGTTACGCACGCATGCGGGTCTGCAAAGGATTGTAGCCGGAGACCTTGAGCTGATGGAGGATAACTGCTCGCCTCGTCCCTGATTTTTTCGCCCGACAACAATACCGGAAGTAGCCGTTTACGAGGAGGATGCTATTCATGAGCCAGGAACAGGTTTTGGTTGTGGATATTGGCAATACATGCATGGTTTTCGGTTTATATTGCGGTGATATGCTAGCCGGCCACTGGCAGTTATCCAGCGAAGGCGATATGACCAGCGATGAGCTGGCTCTAAAGCTGCACGGCTTGACTGCATGGAAGCAATGGCGTTTTCCCCTAAACAGTGCGCCATGCGAATCATCTTCCGATCCACGCGCCATGCAAGGTTCGGTCCCGCCTCTGCTCCGGGGTATTCTCGCCGCCAGCGTGGTGCCGCACCTGGATGGCATATTGGCGGATGCTTGCCGCAAGGTGTTCGATATGACCCCCGCATTTGTCGGCTCCGGTGATGTCAAAACAGGCATGGCCGTAGGCTGCAAAAGCCCGCATGAGGTCGGTGCGGACCGTATTGCCAATGCCATCGCCGCTCGCAAGAAGTTTGGTGGCCCGGTTATCGTGATGGACTGTGGCACAGCTACCACGTTTGATATTGTTTCTCTACAGGGGCAGTATGTTGGCGGCCTTATTCTCCCGGGGGTGGAGCTGGCACTGGCCGCACTTTGCCGCCGCGCCGCCAGATTGCCGGAAGTTTCCTTTGGCCGGATGGAAACGCTCATTGGCCGCGATACGGTGAGCAGCATACGGGCAGGGAGTTATTGGGGGGCCATAGAGTCACTGAATGGTATCATCCATAGGATACATGCACTCGCTGACTATAAGGAGGCACCGGTTATCGCGACAGGTGGTCAGGTAGAGCCGATGCTTGAAGATCTTTCCGGAATCGCCGAATACCGCCCACGCCTCACCCTCGAAGGTTTGTTGCTACTGGCTAGACGGCATTTTTCCCTGTAACTAGAGCTTCTTGCAAAACTCGTGAGCGGCTCTACTTTATCATCTCCGCAAAACGATCAAATAAATAATCTGCATCATGTGGACCGGGGCCAGCTTCAGGATGGTACTGGACGGAAAACACCGGCTTACCCCTGACTCGCAGGCCCTCAACCGTGCCATCGAACAACGAACGGTGGGTAATCTCCACATGCTCGGGGACCTGGTCGTCGCGCACGGCGAACCCGTGGTTTTGACTGGTGATTTCAATCTTCCCGGTGGTTTCGTCACGTACCGGATGATTGCTGCCACGGTGACCAAACTTGAGCTTGAATGTGGATAAGCCCAGTGCCCGGCTCAACAGTTGATGCCCCATACAGATACCGAAGATAGGTATATCCGTTTCGAGTAATGCGCGGATCGTCTCCACGGCATAGCCGATCGCCGCCGGATCACCCGGCCCGTTGGAGAGAAAAAATCCGTCGGGATTCATCGCCAGAACATCGGCGGCGGAAATGGCGGCGGGAACAATGCTAACGCGTAGGCCACGATCCACCAGTTTTCGGAAGATATTACGCTTGCAGCCGAAGTCGAATGCGACCACATGGCCGTACATGTCCGGCGTTGCGAAGGTCGCAGTATCGAGGTTGTAGCTGCCGGTATTCCAATGCTCGATATGCGTGCGGCTGATCTGATGAACCAGGTCCCGGTTTTCCAAGCCGATCCAGTTGCGGGCCATGGCCAGCGCCTGAGCCTCCTCCATACCATCGGATGCGACCACGCCGCTCTGTGTCCCTCCGTCACGCAAATGACGAACCAGTGCTCTGGTATCAATACCGGCGATACCAACGACGCCATGGCCAGCCAACCAGGTGCCGAGGTCGCCCTCGGCCCGGTAGTTGGAAGTGGTACGGGTGGGCGCACGCACAATACAGCCCCGTACTGAAACAGAATTGGACTCCATATCTGCATTGTTGGTGCCGACATTACCGATATGTGGATAGGTGAAGGTGATAATCTGATCCGTATAGGAAGGATCAGTAAGAATTTCCTGGTAGCCGGTCATTGAAGTGTTGAAACAGATTTCGCCGACGCAGTGCCCAATCCCGCCAAATGCCTGACCCCGGAAAATTCGACCATCCGCCAAAGCCAATATTGCTTCATGATTCGCCATGCCTGTGTCACCCATTGAAGCTGCAGGGTACGAAGATTACGCTTGAAAGTCGAGCGGCTCGCATCTCAAGTGATGGCATGGCATGCCGATAAATATAAGCGTGGACGGGCGCCATGACTCATGGATAGTTTCGGATTACTGGCCCTGATGGTCGCTCTGATAGCCGGGGGCGTGGTTCGATTCCGGCACGGAATATGCGTAGTCATGGGAGCCAGTCGAAAAACTCTGGGTTGCTGATCGCCGCTCACGAGTTTTGCAATTGGCTCATGGGTAAGATTGACGCCGTAAGGAGGTAAAAAAATGGATCGGAAAGACATGTGCCTTCATAATATACATGGATATTTCGTTGGCCGATGGGTCATGGGTCGCGCTCTTCGCCTGTCGATTGAATATTTTGTCAGTGAAAACGTCTGTCTGGAAGCCATCAAAAGTAAGTGCTGGACGCGGCGCGTGGTGCTACAATAGCGAGTCCCACTCTGAAATTTGGATATTGTAATTCGGGTAACAGTTCCAGATGAAGTAAGCTGTTGCTCACCCGTTTGTTATCCCGGAAGAAGTCGATCATTGACGGAGATAATTGCCGTTTTCCTTCTTCCGGCGTCAGTATCACAGGTGCTGGTGCGCCAATCGCGCGCGCCAGTTCCGCCACATAATGGGCATGCGCCAAAGGTTCATCGTCAGCCAGGTTGACCACGCGTCCCGGCTTCGGAGTATGTATCGCGGCCATGATGGCAGCCACGATATCATCCACATGGATGCGGCTGGAATAGTGGGGAGGATTCCATTGCACTGCCCTATATTCTCCTGCCTTTAGCCGTGCAATGATATTGCGCTCCGGCCCGTAGATACCCGCCAGGCGAAAAATTTCAACGGGAGCACCCGATTGCAACCATGCGTTTTCAGCCTTTAGCCGCTCAATACCGCGCTTGCTCGTAGGTTTACATGGCCATGCTTCATCTACCCACGCGCCATTCGCATCACCGTACACGCTGGTCGCGGACAGATAACCGGCCCAGCGAATATGGGGCATGCAGCGTACCAACGCTGGCAACCAGCCCGGCTGGCCCGCACATATACTACCTTCCGAACGCTCCAGGGGGATCGAATCCAGCACGGTGTCGCATCCTTGCAGGATGTCTTTGGGAATATCGGCAGGAAAACTCGTCACTACGGGTTCGATACCTGCCTGTCTTAGCGCCCCGGCCCCCTGCCTGCTACGCGTGGTGCCAAACACCTGCATACCGGCATGCACACATGCTTCACCCAGACGCTTTCCAACATAGCCACAACCGAGAATCAGCATATTACCGTTTCGCGAATCGATCACCACATCCATAGTCGTGCCAACAAGAACCTCCGTGATCGTAGCCCATTTCTAGCATATACCTGTCTTCGGAGCCTCTTGCACTTGGCCCGGTAGCTACCGCATTTTTTTGATCTGTTTGCCGGCCCACGCCCGTGTCAAACGCTTTCGTTCCGCTAAGGCACTGTTTTCGAGGTATGCCAGTGCATCAATGATGTCAGGCAGGTTGCGCGGGAGATGCGTCAGTATGAGTCGTGGAATGGCATCATCCACCGTCCATTGACGAGCATTGGCTACGCTCTTCAGTACGGCGGTGAGGTCATGGTCATTTTCCGGCGGATACATGTCGATGCGTTCCATGGCTGTCAGGCGGCTGGCGAGTTCCGGTGGTAGACCAGTGAGGTTTTTATTGCGCCACGCGATGACCATATGCCGGTTCATTTCGCGCGCTCTTTCCAGGAGGTGAAACAGAGCAATAGCGGTGGTTCGCGGCATCGAACCTGCTGCAACATCAATAACCCAACAAGTAGAGCCCGATAATTCTTTGAGCCATGCTCGCACCTGCGGCAGGGCATGCACGGTTTCCGGGTCAGGTGTGAGCAGGCTTATTTGGGCGTGCTCCTTCGCCAGCGCATGCAAGAGATGGGTTTTGCCGGCGGGGATATCCGATGTCAGCCACAGGCACCCGCCATGCACTAGCCACAGGGCCAGGCGGTTGTGCGCGGTTTCAACCCCTGCATGGCGCACCCAGTTGCCGTATTCGTAGCTGGGTGGAATATGGAGATCAAGTATTTGCTGGCGCATCAATCGGAAGCGGGCTTTTGACCCTTGCGGTAACGGCGGTCCACCTCCCGAACCAACACCGTCCCTGCAGCCGTCACCGGGATGGCTAGCAGTACTCCGGCAAAGCCGAAGCGGTCTGCGGCAATGGTCAGGGCAAGCAGAATAACCAGCGGATGCAGTCCCAGCTTGTCCCCCATGACTTTCGGACCCAGATAAAAGGCTTCCGTCAGGTGCGCTATGCCAAATACGATCAATACGCCTAACAGATGTTGATCCATGCCAAAAGTCCATAGTGACATCAGGGCTGCCGCACAAAAACCGGTAATAAGTCCGACGTAGGGGATAAATGCGAGCAGCCCGGACACCAGGCCAATGGCCAGCGCAAACGGGATGCCCACGATGAACAAGCCTATGCTGTAGAAGATGGCCAGAATAAGACACACCGTGAACTGTCCGCGGAGGAAGGCGCTGATCATCGCGTCCATTTCGCTGGCTAGACGCAATGTCGTCTCGCGACTCTGATACGGCAACCGATCATGCAGCATACGGCTGATTGTATCCCAGTCATGCAGCAGGTAATAGGCAAACAGTGGAATGAGAATAAGCTTGAGCAGACTTAGTATCGCACCGAAAACATTGGATACGGCTGATAAGCCCCAATATGCCCACGGAGAAATGGATGCCACATTCAGCACCTTGGCCTGCGTCCTTAGCCACAGAATCCAGCGATGGGTTGCATCCGTTACATTCAGTCCCAGATGCGCCTGAATCCACGGTGTCCACTGTTCCTGAAAGTGGAGGATGGCATCCGGCAAGACATGGATGAAATGGACCACCTGAGCAAGTAGTGGAGGGGCAAGCAGAATGACTGATAGTATCAGCCCGGTGAGGCCGAATAAAAATACCGCCAGCGTAGCCCGATCCCGCTTGATACCGTGCCTGTTCAGCCAGGTGACTAACGGGACGAGCAGGTATGCCAGCAGCCAGGCGACAAGCAGTGGCCCGGCCACGCCCGCCAGTAGCCACAGCAACAGGCCCGACATGGCCGCGAACAGTCCCACGTTGACCCACCATTGTACGGGACGGGTTTGCATTATGAGGCGTCTTCCTCGCGCGTAGCCTTGCTGGTCCACAGAATCATGTACTGGACGCCAGACATGAATGTGATGACGAATGTAATCCATGCGGCAATATCCATCAGCATGGCGGGCGTCAGCATGGTGGAAAGTGGCCATGAGATATGCAGCAAGGCCATGGATACATAGATAATCTGCACGACAGTCGTTACCTTGGAAAGGTAGGTGGGTTGCATTTCCAGCCGGTGGGTGACCAGTTCATATGCCATAGCGCCGACGACAATAATGACGTCGCGAAATAGCACCGCCAGAAACAGAAACATCGGAACCTGCCCGATAATAAACAAACTGATAATAGAACCGACCAGCATCAGTTTGTCCGCAATCGGATCCATATAGGCACCAACCACCGTCTGCATATGGAAGCGTTTGGCGATAGCGCCATCCAGCATGTCCGTCAGGCCTGCGGTGACCATCAGAACCAGCGCCTGTATGGCAAAACCATTCAGGATCGAATAAACGATAAATGGTGTGATAAGGATGCGACCCAGTGTTAACAGATTCGGAAGGTTGATAACCTCGCGTATCATTGGGCTATCCATCCCCCTTCAGGTAATGCCGTCAGCAGATAGCCTCGACGCTTGAACCATTCCGTTAACCAACTATTGTCGATTCCCTTCAGTACCAGCAGATAACGCTGACGCGTACTACTCAAACTGAGAGGCAGCATTCGGTGGACACGCGAATCGTCGCCAAGAGCGTCTTCCAATGCCACTTGTGCTATCAACGGTGTTTTCCGGTCGATGGTCAGGATGAATTGTTGCTCGACTTCGGGACTCGCATGATGGGAACTTTCCACGTTTTTTACATCAGAAGCATAGGCATCACGCGCCTTGAGCAGGACTTCCCTGAGCCAGGCTGAAAGCTGTGGTAACGGGTCAGCGTCCGTTATGACACGCGTTTCTGAGAACTCTTGCAAGCGCGAATTTCCGCGCAGGCTAAGCATGACCTGTTCATTATCTAGCCACTGCCAGGTGGCTATGATCCCCGGGGTATTATCGGCCAGTGCAATGCCCCATCTTGGAGAGAAGTCTTCTGCTACGCCCATGAGCAGGGTATCGGTCTGGTCCATTTCGAGCCCGGCACTGTTTCGTACATGGAGGACGAGATGAAAGTGCGGTTCCGTGACTATGGCGGGGATGTGATCCTTCTCAAGTGTACGGAAGACGCGTTTGCCATCAAATTCGACGGTGGTCTGTTTCTCACCGGGAATGATGCGTGCGACCAGGCCATAGCTTGGCGCGATGGCGTCGGCTTGCGAGCGCATGTCCTCGGGTATGATGCGGTCCCACAAGCGCGGCAAGGCAAGACGCAGGGCCAGTTTTGTATTCGATAACCGGATACCGGTAGATCGGGTGCCAGCCTGGCGGGTATCCGCGCGGGCGTTTTGCATATTTTCTGCGGTGATAGCAATGCGCAGGCGCGCATCATTCGGTTGTGCCAGAAGCCGTGATGGCGCGGTCAGTAAGCACAAACCCAGCAAGGCCAGGATACCGAAACGGTGTACCACCGGGCGCAAGATTATTTAATCACCCGCAAATGCCCCACTTGTCGGCCACGCCTGCCCTCTTTATTCTCCGATACCAGGGGGCTTGCTTCCGAATGTTGCGCCTCATGCCGATCATCCTCTTCGTGTGTGTCGCGCACGGCTTTGGCGACAGCACGAATCGTTTCTGGTACATCGTCATCCCACAGGATGCCGTTCTCTATTCTTTGTTCCGGCACATAGGCTGCCCAGATCGCATGCATGGGGATGCAGCAGTGAAACAAACTGCCGGAAAAAGAGAATTTGGATTCCAGTGTATCGTTCCTGATGATAATAGCCTGCGGCATGCGCGCGTTCAGGACTAGGCGCAACGCGGGATCACCATGCAGATGCCCCGGCACAATCACGTCATCACCCGTGGCATTAACCACAATGTAGATTCGGCCGTGGCGAGCAAAGTATTCCCTCAATTTTCTGGCTTTCGCCACGCCTGCAAATTCGATGGTCACGACTACCTCCGTCGGAAAGTTCTGGCTCATTCATTCCAGCCTGAACCCGCCCACAAACAGCCCGGGCTGAAATCGAATGAGCGCCAGGCCCGCATATGAAGCGGGAAGAAAAGCGTAGCGGAGCGGCCCTGTAAGCCGGGTTCTGTATCCGCCTGTAAGTGACGGATGATGGTCATTCATCTGGATGTGCCATTGCTGACACATTCTAGCAGCCTACCCGGAAGCGGCGCGGGTCACGCCGGATGCTTCCCTATTTGGCCTTGCTGCGGATGGGGTTTACCATGCCCCCGCCCGTTGCCGCGCAGGGCGGTGCGCTCTTACCGCACCCTTTCACCCTTACCGGGTTAAACCCGGCGGTCTGCTCTCTGTGGCACTTTCCCGGAGTTGCCCCCGCCGGACATTATCCGGCATCCTTACCCAGTGCAGCCCGGACTTTCCTCGACAGCTTTCTCAAAAGACCGAAAATACCTGCCGCGACCATCCGGGCCACTCCGCTACCGCATGATACCTGATTCAGCGGCACCAATACAGCCTGAATGATTCACGATACCCCCAAGGTGGATCAGGAGGGGTAGGGATGTGGCATGGAAATCCCATTGTCTAACGGGTGTTCGGGTCGAAATCAGTGCCGTTTGCGCGCCAATGGCGCGGGCCGCCGCGAGGTTATCTTCCATGTCGTCGATAACCACGGTTCGGTGCGGCACCGCACCTTCCAATTTAACCAGTGCAGACAGGGTGGCGGAGGATGGTTTGGGTTGGTAGTGATTGAAGCGAATATCGTAAATGGCGGCGAAGTGGTGTGCTACGTCCAGTGCTTCCAGCACGCGAATCGCATGTTCACGGATGCCATTGGTGTGAATAACCTTGCGGCAGGGGAGGTGAGCCAGCGCCTGATCCAGCTCAATATCCGGCACCAGTATTTCGTGTACGCTGATGTCGTGTACTTCATGCAGGAATGCCTCCGGCTCCATACCGTGATGTAGCATAAGACCACGCAACGTCGTACCATATTCTTTCCAGTAATTGATGCGCAAAGCATTGGCTTCGGTGGAGGCGATGTTCAGCTCGCGGGCGACAAATGCGGTCATGCGCTCGTCCATGCGTGCGAATACGTTGGAATCCGCTGCATACAGTGTGTTGTCCAGGTCGATAACCGCCAGATCAAAAGGCATTGCCGCATGTTATGCTATCTGACGGTAGGCGGACAGGCATCGGCTACACGCTGCATCCATATTCAATGCCGGCTCCCGAATTGTAGAATGAGGATGTTATGTTTATTGCGCGAGCATGTTGATGGTGTAACCATATGACTCTTTATGCCGATGAAAGGGACTCATATGAAAGAACTTTTGAACAACTGCTGTAAAGCGCATGCGAATCAAGCGTTTGAACGCAGGCTGAACGGGTGATACTCTGATGGCGGAAGTTCGTGATGATGCACTGCTGTTGCGCCGTATCCCTTACGGCGAAACCTCATTTATTATCCATATTCTGAGCCGCGAACATGGGCGTGTTTCACTGATGGCGCGGGGTGTGCGGCGCGCTAAAAGCCCTTTTCGGGCCGCTTTGGCACCGCTTTGTAAGTTGACGATTGCATGGCGCCCCGGGCGCACCGGCATGGGGACGCTGGTAGACATTGAACGCGGTCCCACTTTGCTGGATGAGCAAAGAAGCCTTGAAGGTTTGCAATTGAATGCGCTGGCCGCTGGGTTGTTTCGTGAAGGAGGGATGCATGGTTACGCCGAATTGATGCATGCTATGGGTGTTCTGGATGAGCGAAAACAGGATGTCGGCATACTGGCTGGTGCATGGGATCTATTGCGAAAAGAGGGGTGGGTTGGCTCGCTGGATCATTGCTGGCGCTGCGCCGAGGCTGGAGATGCTTTTCAATGGACCGGCGCGGAACTTTGCTGCCCGACATGCGGGAGCGGAGCAGGGGTAAGTTTCGGACTGCGTAAGGGTATTCTTGGCTACATGCACCATCCCAATGTATATTTACCGCCACACGACCAGAAGATGTGGCGACGGATGATTCAGGATATATTACGTCATCACGGCTTGAAGCCATCTTTTTAATGGCATGGTCCGTGGGGCTGTGTTATTAAAAAGGAAGGAGTGACACTATGCATTTGGGCGTCAACATTGACCATATCGGCACATTGCGCCAGGCGCGGAAGACAGCCTATCCCGACCCGATGCGGGCGGCGGGAGAGTGTATGGCAGGCGGCGCCGATGGCATTACTGCTCATCTGCGCGAGGATCGCAGGCATATCCAGGATGCCGATATGCAACGTCTGTCCAGCATACCGGATCTGCACCTGAATATGGAAATGGCGGCGACCAATGAAATGGTATCCATTTGCTGTCAATTAAGTCCGGCGGCCTGCTGTCTAGTGCCGGAGAATCGCGAAGAATTAACAACGGAAGGTGGGCTGGATGTGGTCACGCACCGCGTTCGCCTGCAAAGCGTGGTGGAGCGTCTGACCGATGTCGGGGTGCGTGTTTCCATGTTCATTGACCCACACCCGGACCAGGTTGACGCTGCGTATGCCATGGGTGCGCCGGTCGTGGAATTGCATACCGGGCATTATGCGAATAGGGAAGGGAAAACGCGCGGTCATGAGTTGGCTCGTATTGTGCTGGCCGCAAAGCGCGCCGCAGATTTGGGGATGAGCGTGCATGCCGGGCATGGTTTAACACTGGACAATACGCTCGCCATGGTCTCTATTCCTGAAATTGAGGGACTGAATATTGGTCATGCCATTGTTGCGGACGCGGTATTCAAGGGGCTAAAACAGGCTGTGGCTGACTTCAAGGCGTTGATGCGACGCGCATCAACGCAAGACGGATGAGTATTGTCGGCATCGGTGTGGACCGGATCGAAATCGCACGCATTGAGTTCAGTCTGGAGCGTTTTGGGGACCGTTTCATACACAGGGTCTATACGTCCGATGAAATCCGCCAGGCACGGTCGAAAGGTGATTTTGCGCGCAGGCTGGCCATGCTGTTCGCGGCCAAAGAGGCGGTGGCCAAGGCGTTGGCGACCGGGTTTCGCCAGGGCGTGGCTCCGATCTATATCGAAACGGTCCATCATGTATCGGGAAAGCCGGAAATCAATCTCTATGGCGGTGCGGAAGAGGCTGCGTCGAGACTGAATATTTCGATCGTGCACGTGTCACTCACCGATGATGACGGGGTAGCGATGGCTTTTGCCGTGGCTGAGGGAGGGTAGAATGAAGGGTGTTTTGACAGTAGGACAAATGCGTTGGGCGGACCAGAGAACAGTCGCGCAAGGCGTAGCGGCAGGCACGCTGATGGGGCGAGCCGGGCGGGCAGTGGCCAATGCCGTGCTGCAATGCAGGCCGGATAGTGGCCGCATCGTCATCGTGGCAGGTTCCGGCAATAACGGTGGTGACGGCTATGCGGCGGCATGCGTATTGGCCGGACGGAATATGCAGGTTACGGTTGTCGCCGTTTCTGATCCCGATGAATTGCGGGGGGATGTGGCCGAGTATGCCCGACTGGCGCAACAGGCCGGAGCCAAGGTTCGTTTTTGCGGAAATAACGGCGGCATGCTGGGGCGCTGGCTCTCCCGATCTGTTATTGTCGTGGATGCTCTGTTCGGAACAGGGCTTTCAAGGCCACTGCGAGGTCAGATGCGAAGGGTTGTGGATGATATTAACGCATCGGACAGGCCTGTCCTGTCCGTGGATATCCCCAGCGGTATTCATGGCGATACGGGTAAAGTGATGGGCGTGGCGGTAGATGCGGACTGGACGCTACCGGTAGCCACGACAAAGTGGGGACATTGGCTGGATGAGGGGCGCGATTTTTCGGGTAAAATTTTATCGCCTGCGGACATCGGGATCTCCGGGTCCTCCATCCATGGTGCATATGCAGCAGTTCCGAACGGTGTCGCTGGAGCCGTGGTGCTCGATGAATCGGCCATCAGGTCAGCCTTCTCGGGACATCCGCGGGATGCGCACAAAGCCAACTTTGGGCATGTATGGGTATTTGGTGGAAGCCGGGGATATACCGGTGCGCCCAGGCTGGCGGCCATGGGGGCGATGAGCGTACATGCGGGATTGGCCAGTATTGCCTGCGATGCGTCTGTTTACCCCGTGATCGCGGCATCTTGCCTGGAGGTAATGGTACATCCACAGGATGCTGCGCCATGGCAATCCGCCCATGCGCTCATTGCCGGACCCGGTTGGGGAACACATCAACAGTCTTTGTTGCAAGATATTCTGGCGACGGGTACCCCACTGGTGCTGGATGCGGATGCGCTGAATATGCTGGCGTCCGACGAAGCACTCAAGACGCATGCCAGGGCGCGTAGCGCGCTTACGGTGTTTACCCCTCATGCGGGCGAAGCGGCCCGCCTGCTTGGATGCTCTGCGGCAGAGGTGCGACGGGACCGGCTGGGATCGGCCCTGAAGCTGGCCGAAGCGCTGCGTGGCTGGGTTGTCCTGAAAGGCGCTGAAAGTCTTGTGGTATCGCCGGAATTCGCTGTCTGGGTTTGTCCTTTCGGCTCCAATCGTTTGGCAACGGCGGGGAGTGGGGACGTACTGACCGGTGCGATCGCCGGTTTTCTGGGGCAGAGGATCAAGGCATCGGTTGCCATTCCTGCCGCTGTCGGCCTGCACGCCATGGCCGGTGAGCGATCCGGTTGGTATCGTGCCGGAGAGTTGCCGGATCGGATGGCCGCGATCCGCGATACATTCTAACCTTGCCATGTCGTCGTGTATGACTTATACCTAGGTCTGTGGCAGAGAACAGAATACCGACGATGAAACGGCCCCTTTCTCCCCGGCTGTCCATTTACCGCTGGCACCCAGGCATGCTGGCCAGTATTGCGCACCGCGTAAGCGGCGTTGTCGTGGTGCTGTTTGTGCCAGTCTACCTGTATTTATTGCAAGGGGTGGAGGGAAGGCCGGAGGATTTTATCGCTGTACAGATATGGCTGCATACGCCCTTCGGGAAAGTAGTGTTGTGGATGGCGGGCACTTCCATGATCTATCACTTTATGAATGGAATCCGCTTTTTATATCTGGACGCATCCTGGGGAGAAAACCGGAAGATGATGCGTCTTGCCGCCCGCATGGTTGTGAGTGCCGGGTTGGTCTCCATGGCCGCGCTGGGAGTCGTCTTATGGTAACCGGCGCGCGTTTCGGGACCGCACATAATGGTTTAAGTGAGTGGTATTTGCAACGCGTCAGCGCAGCGGTACTGGCTGTGCTGTTGCCCTTGTCCTTCGTTCTGGTGATGGTTGTGTACTCCGGCGCGCTCACACAAATGGAGCTACTCAATGTTCTCGATTATCCCGTCACGCGCCTGCTACGTACCCTGTTGATGCTTGCATTGCTGACGCATGCCTATCTGGGGATCAGAACCATTGTTGAGGATTATGTGCACAGGATCGGGGTACGGATACCGCTGATGGCGCTGCTGCTGGTGGCGGGTATCAGTTTTGGTATCTGGTGGTCATCCATGATTTGGGCATGGGCGGGTTAGGTTTGTTGAGGGTGGAAAACTAAGACATGTCCTATCTGTCTACGGATAAGGTTGAGCACCATTTTCACGATGTCGTGATTATCGGTGCGGGCGGGGCGGGGCTTCGCTGCGCCTTGCAACTGGCCAATGCCGGACATCGGGTGGCCGTGGTAACCAAGGTATTGCCGACGCGCTCGCACACAGGAGCGGCGCAAGGTGGCATCAATGCATCGTTGGGCAATGTGGTGTCCGATCACTGGTTGTGGCATATGTATGATACGGTCAAGGGGTCGGATTATCTCGGCGATCAGGATGCGATTGAATACATGTGCCGGGCAGCACCTCTGGTGGTGCGCGAGCTGGAGCATTTCGGTGTGCCGTTTACGCGCCTGGATGATGGCCGGATCTTTCAGCGGGCTTTTGGCGGTCAGATGCGCGAGTTCGGCGAAGGAGGGCTGGCCAAACGTTCCTGCGCTGCCGCCGATCGCACTGGTCATGCCATTTTGCATACTCTGTATCAGCAGAATATGCGCGCCGGGACGCATTTCTATGAGGAGTTTTTCGCTCTTGATTTGATTCGTGATGAGGAAGGTTGCCATGGCGTCATGGCCTGGGATATTGCCAACGGTAAATATCACCTGTTTCAGGCCAAGGCCGTGGTACTGGCGACAGGTGGCGCGGGGCGGATTTTCAGGGTGACGACCAATGCTCATATCAATACCGGCGATGGCGGCGCGCTGGTGCTGGATGCCGGTTTGCCGATGGAGGACATGGAATTCTTCCAGTTTCACCCTACGGGTATTGCGGATGTCGGCCCGCTGATTACCGAAGGGGTGCGTGGTGAAGGCGGTTATTTGCTGAATTCCGAGGGTGAACGCTTTATGGAACGCTACGCCCCCACGGCCAAGGATTTGGCCAGCCGTGATGTGGTCTCGCGTGCGATTGTCCTGGAAATCAGGGAAGGCCGCGGCTGCGGCCCAAACAAGGATTACGTTCTTCTCAAACTGGATCATCTGGGCGAGGAACTGATTCTGTCTCACTTACCAAACATTCACGAACTGGCCCTCCGCTTCGCCGATGTGGACTGCATCAGGGAATCGATTCCAGTACAGCCGACGGTGCATTACACCATGGGCGGCATACCGGCGAACCGCTTTGGCGAGGTGGTGACGCCGGATAGCGGCGGCGAGGATGCCGCTGTTCCCGGCCTGTTTGCCATTGGTGAGGCCGCTTGCGTATCTGTGCACGGGGCCAATCGTCTGGGATGTAATTCGCTGCTTGAAATTATCGTGTTTGGGCGTGCCTGCGGCAACAGGGTGATGAAACGTTTACGTCAACACCGTTATCATCCCACCCTTGACCCGGATTGCTGGAAGGATGGCGTGGGCCGTGTGCGCCGCTGGATAGGTGGCGGGGGTCCACCGTCATCGGAGGGGGCGCGGCGTGTCAGTGAGATTCGTCTGGATATGCAAACGGTGATGCAGGAGCACTTCGGCGTCTACCGTACCGGAGAGGTTATGGGCGAAGGTATGGAAAAGCTGGACGCTCTCGTCAAAGAGATTGCCGAAGCTTCCATCAGTGATACCAGCGCCATCTTCAATACCGAATTGATTGAGGCGATGGAAGCGGAAAATCTGATGGCACTGGCGCGGGTGAGCGCGGCGAGTGCTTTGGCACGCAAGGAGTCGCGGGGCGCGCATGCGCATGAGGATTACCCCGAACGCGATGATAAAAGTTGGTTGAAGCATACGCTGGCGAGTATCAGGGATAGCGAGATTGGGCTGGATTATAAGCCGGTGCGTATGCGGCCGATGACGGTGAAATCGTTTCCACCGAAGAAACGGGTGTATTGATGAGCGCGGCGATTCAACTGGAAATTTACCGTTTCAACCCTGAGAAAGACCAGGCACCCGGCATTCAGGCGTACGAAGTGCCGGCCAACAAACCGGGCATGAAGTTGCTGGATGTGCTGAACCACATCAAATGGCATGTGGATGGAACCCTGACGTATCGCCGATCCTGTGGCGAAGGGGTATGCGGGTCGGACGGGATGAATATCAATGGGGTGAACGGGTTGGCATGCATTACACCGGTTGCGGGTCTGAAGCAGCCGATTAAGATTTACCCCTTGCCGGGTATGGATGTCATCCGTGATCTGGTGGTAGATACCGCGCATTTCTTCAACCAGTACCGATCCATCAAGCCGTGGCTGCGGGCCGAAACGCCCGTACCGGAGCATGAACGTTTACAGACACCAGATGAGCGCGCCGAGCTGGATGGTATGTATGAGTGTATTCTGTGCGCCTGTTGTACCACATCGTGCCCGTCATGGTGGTGGAACGGAGACCGGTTTCTGGGTCCGGCCACTTTGTTGCAGGCGGACCGCTGGATCAAGGATTCGCGTGATGAAGCGACGGGCGAGCGTCTGGATCAACTGGAAGATGCATTTAAACTGTATCGCTGCCACCAAATTATGAACTGCATGGAAGCCTGTCCCAAGGGTCTGAATCCGACCAGGGCTATCGATCATATTAAAAGAACGCTGCTGGCTCGAAAATCCTGAATTTTCGAGTATTGCAGTGGTTGCCGAATCGCGCGGGGGGAATAGTTTGGGGTCTGGAGAACAGCGGCTGGTCGTGGGGACTTTGAGATGAATACCCGTAAATTGCGCTATCGGCTCAAGCGGCAGGGTATGCTGGAACTGGATACATGGCTGTCGCGTCTGGAGCCTGCACTGGAGAATCCTGATGAAGCGCTCGGCAATGCGCTGGAGCAGTTACTGAATTGCGAACCGGACGAGCTGTTGGCGATGATGCAGGGCCGGTGTTCCGTGCCTGAAGCGCTGCGCCCCTGGCTTGTGAGGAAGTGATGAGGAGAACCGCACTTTTTCTTTCCCTGATATCCATGGTTGGGCTTTCGGCTTGTATTCCTCCATCCGATACGCCAAAGGTGGTTGCCCATGTCGGTGATGCACCACTGGTGATTCAGCCTGTTAATATGGATATGGGCTCCGTGATGGAGGGTAAGGATGCCAGAGCCACGCTTATTTTGCGGAATACGGGAATGTTCCCTGTGCATGTGGAGACTGTGAGGGCCTCTTGCGGCTGCACGACGGCCAGTCCGGAAACCAGAGAACTGCCACCCGGTGCGTTTACGCCACTCCACGTCCGGGTGGATACCACGGCCAAACGCGGACGGGTCAGGAAAAGGATTACCGTGGTTGATAGTCAGGGACGGGAAACGCGGGCCTGGCTGACATTGGATGTAAAACCCAATCCTCACATGGGTACGATACGAGGTAAGGGTATTTTTTCCGGTAAGTGTGCATCCTGTCATTTTGAGCCCGCTGAAGGGAAGTTGGCGGGGGTAGCTATCTATAGGGCGGTATGCGCCATGTGCCACGGTGAGGCAGGTAAAGGGGCTTATGCGCCTTCCCTGCGAGGGCGGAATGCGACATTTATATCCTCTGTACTGGAAAATGGATTGGGGCGACAAATGCCCGCATTTTCGAGAAAACGGAAAGGACCGCTCGGTCGATCCCAGCTTGCGGGCGTAGCGAAGTGGTTGTCGGAACTGGACGGCTAAGTATGACTTATGTATAAATACGCCCCATGAGAAAAAGTACCGTAATCGCCCCTTCCATATTATCCGCCGATTTTTCCGATTTAGGTGCCGAAATACGCGCCATTGATCGGGGAGGGTGCGACTGGATCCACTTTGATGTGATGGATGGCTCCTTTGTGCCTCCGATTACGATTGGCGACAATGTCTGTAAAGCGATCCGTCCACATACGGAAAAACCGATTGATGTTCATCTGATGGTGAACCACCCGGACACTCAGGTCGAGGCGTTCGTCAGGGCGGGTGCGGACTACATCACCGTACACCAGGAAGTTAGTCCCCATCTTGAGCGCAGCCTCCAGTTTATTCGTTCCTTCG
The DNA here is from genome assembly GCA_964624255.1 of uncultured Zetaproteobacteria bacterium. Classification (GTDB taxonomy): domain Bacteria; phylum Pseudomonadota; class Zetaproteobacteria; order Mariprofundales; family Mariprofundaceae; genus JAUZQZ01. Next base: position 14,749 of record CAZUWV010000005.1, on the reverse strand, counting down.
GCAAAAAAGCAGGTGTGAGTCTGAATCCGGCTACACCGGTATCTACAATCCAGCATGTGCTGCATTGCGTGGACCTGGTGCTGCTAATGAGCGTCAATCCCGGTTATGGCGGGCAAAAATATATCCATGCGGTGACCGATAAAATCCGCCAGGCGCGCAAACTACTGGATGATGCGGGGTGCGATGCACGTCTGGAGGTGGATGGTGGTGTTAACGCGAAGACCATCGCGGAGGTGGCCGCTGCAGGCGCTGATACCTTCGTTGCGGGTTCTGCGGTGTATGGTGAGTCGGATTATGCCACTGCGATAGGCGGTTTGCGCGCCTTGGCTGGAAGAGGCTGACCTGTACACCCATAAATATGAAGGCTGTTAGGGCAAGCGCGGGGTACGCGGGAGAAATTCCCGCAGTTTTTTAGGGGTGTAATGCCCTCTGTGGAAGGGATATGCTTGCCCGCTGCGCGCGGTTCCGGTTATGGATGGTTTTTTACGGGGCAGGCATCCAGTTTTGACCAAGTCGGCTACCGTGCGATGTTTGGTGTTTTATGCATAGAAGGAGAGGAGGGTTCCAATATGTGGCAAAGAGTGAAAGCGCCTTGGTCATTGAAGTTTGGGCATATGCTGTTGTTGGTCGCCATGGGTATGTTGCTTCCCGCCGGTGCTTGGGCGGATGATGTCAGTAATGCGCCGCAGCCTATATTGTTCCCGCATTTCATACATGCTGGCAAGTTCAAAATTAACTGTATGTATTGCCACACTTATGCACGCCGTAGTGAGGTTGCCGGCATTCCCCCTGTAGCGAAATGTATCGGTTGTCATATGCATATTCCCGCAGTACGCAAGTCAGCCCGTATCAAGAAGTTATTTTCATACTGGAATCAGAAGAAGCCTATCCCGTGGCTCAAGGTTCACGATCTCCCGGATTTTGTACATTTCACACATGAGCGTCATATCCAGCGTTTCATTTTCAAGGATGGCCGTCCCACGCAACAGGTGTGCGGTATGTGCCATGGCGACGTCAAAACATTTACGGTTGGCCGCAAGATCCGGCCTTTGACCATGGGTTGGTGCCTGAGCTGCCACAAGCAGTTCCAGGGGAATTCGGATATTGGCAAGCCTTCGCCAGCCCAGGACTGGATGATTCCGGTCGCGGCGACGGACAAGCCAATTATGCAGGTGGCATACCCGCAGCCAGCCGTACTGGATCCTGAGCATCCCGTAACCATGACGCTATCCCAAATTGACAAGCTCTCGGCACGATTGCCGCAAAAAGTACGTGACCATTTGGTGCATGCCCCGCATGACTGCTGGAAATGCCACGTTTAGTCGTCGGTACCAAGGAGATTTGATGATGAGCCAAGATAAAGCGAGCGGTAAACAGGATAGTGGCTGGAGTCGGCGTACATTCCTCAAAGCTATGGGGCTTGGCGGTGCAGGGGGAGCGCTTGTCCTCAGTGGTTGCGGCAATACGGATATTATTAATGAGGTGGATCTCCAGGTTCGCAAGGAGAAGGTAGAGCCGAATGTTGACCCTCAGGATTTTGTTCGCCCCGGCATTGAGATATATTATGCGTCCACCTGCCGTCAGTGTCCGGCGGGTTGTGGTATTCACGCCCGTGTTCGTGAAGGACGCGTGCTGAAGTTGGAGGGAAATCCTGCATCGGAGTTGAATCACGGGCGCCTTTGCCCTATGGGCCAAGCCGGGCTTCAGGGACATTATAATCCTGATCGCCTCACCAAACCCATGGTTCGCAGGGGCGGAAAACTCATTGAAGTATCATGGGATGAGGCGGACAATGCCCTTAGAAAATCCTTGGGGCGGCGCAACGCCAATTTGGCATGGTTGAGCGGTGCGATCAGTGGTCACCATGCGGCACTGATTAAGGCTTATCTTGAGGCTATTGGCTCCAAAAATCATTTCATTTTCGATACGTTACCACCATCCGTGGGGCATGCAGCCAATGAAGCTATGTTCGGCGCGGCGATGCCAAAGCTGGATTTCGATAAAGCGAAGCTTATTTTCTCCTTTGGCGCCGACTTCCTTGGAACATGGATGTCCCCCGTACCGTTTACCACCCGCTATGCAAGTTTCCGCAATGCCCCGCGCGGAACACTGGTTCAGGTCGAATCCAAAATGACGCTGACAGGCGCCAATGCAGATCGCTGGGTCGGGATTCGTCCGGGAACGGAAGGTCATCTGGCTATGGCCCTTGCTTCCTTGCTGGCTCTGGATTCAGAATATGCCGGACGGGTTTCGCCGGAGGTGATTGCATCACTCAAGGATGTTGATGTCGATTCCGTCTCCGCGTTAACGGGTGTTGCCGTGGATCGTATTCACCATCTGCACCATTTGCTGGAAAGTTATTCGCCGAGCCTGGTTCTTTCCGGGTCCAGTGCGGAAGGTGTGACTTACGGGTCGGAAACCGCCAATGCTATTTTGCTGCTCAACGTGATGCTTGGCAATGTGGGAAAGACCATATTGCCTCGATCTAAACCCCCGTTCCCGGACCTAATGCCGCGTATGGGTGGATGGGCACAGCTCAGGGCATTTTTGGATGGGTTGAATAATGACCGTTTCGATACGGTCGTTGTGGCTGGTAGTAATCCTCTGTACCAGGCGCCTGACTTCATGAAGGCGGACAAGGCATTTGCCAGAGCGAAAAATCGTATCTCGTTCTCCATGTTTCCAGATGAAACAACGATGGCCTGCGATCTGGTGCTGCCGATTGATTCCTATCTGGAGGAATGGAATACGGCCATGCCGGCCTATGCGCCGGAGGATGGTTACCTGGGTTTGCAGCAGCCAGTCATGAACCGGGTTTTTGGCAGCAGTAGCACGCGAAGTTTCGGTGATATGTTGCTTGGCGAGCTTGGAAATGTGGATGCCAAATTCAAGCATTGGCCAAATTATGAATCCTATGTGATGGGTGCCCTGCTGGCCATGCGTCCGGCGCTGGTCAACCCTCCCAAAGCGACCGTCGGCGGGCAAACGCCCGAGGAAGGTTTCAAGCAAGGGGTTCTTGCGACTGGCTTTGTACATATGAAGGTGGATAAGCCCGTGGCTATTGTGGCCAAGGTGGAACCCGTCCATTTGCCGGATGTGCCCGTGAAGAATAGCCAATATCCATTTCGCCTTATTCCTTCTCCGCGGCTTGGCTTGTGGGATGGTCGGCATGCGAACCTTCCCTGGCTGCAGGAGTTGCCGGATCAATTGGCCGAAGTGGTATGGAATTCATGGATTGAGATTCACCCCGAGACGGCCAAGAAACTTGGCGTGATTACAGGTGATGTGGTCAGCGTAAAATCGTCGGCAGGGTCATTACGAGCCGAGGTCGTGGTATTTCCGGGCATTCATCGGGATGCCGTTGCTATCCCCTTGGGGCAGGGTCATACAGAATATGGTCGTTATGCCAAGGGGCGGGGTGTTAATCCGTACAAGATATTGACACCGAAGTTCGACGATAAAACAGGCGAGCTGGCCACCTATGCTACCGATGTACAGGTGACCAAGGTCGCGGATAGAGGGGCGCTCGTCACGTTGGCGCATGGAAAGCTGGTGTTGGAGAGTAACACAAGCATCCAGGCCGGACGCATATTGGTCGAAACTGTGACAGCCAAGCAATTTAACCGCACGGAAGAGGAGGCATAAGCGATGGGCCTGAAACGCATGCTTGACAACTGGACTCGTTTTCGCGAGCGGGACTATTACAAAAATGCTCCCTACATGTGGGGAATGTCTATTGATCTCAATAAATGTATTGGTTGCGGTGCCTGCGTTACGGCATGCTACGCGGAGAATAACCTTCCCGTGGTAGGCGAGTACCACTACGGACGTGGGCATGCCATGCACTGGATGCGCATTGAACGTTATTGGGGAGAGACGGATGGCGATGCTGACATCGACATCAAGAAGAGTGAGTATCCCGAACGTGGCGCGCATTACCTTCCCATGCTGTGCCAGCAGTGCAACCATGCGCCGTGCGAGCCGGTCTGCCCCGTCGCTGCCACATACCATACACCGGACGGATTGAATGCACAGGTATATAACCGCTGCGTGGGTTCGCGTTATTGCGGTAATAACTGTCCGTACAAGGTCAGGTATTTCAACTTCTTCAACTTCTGGAAGGATTTACCGCATCCGCTGGAGATGCAGTTGAATCCAGATCTTACTGTGCGCGACAAGGGTATCATGGAGAAGTGTACCTTCTGCGTGCAGCGCCAGCGTGCGGCCAAGAATGCTGCCGAAAATGAGGGGCATCCGAATTATGTCAAGGACGGTTCATTCCAGACTTCCTGCCAGCAGAGTTGTCCGACCGAGGCGATCGTCTTCGGTAATCTCAAGGATAAGGATAGCAAGGTGAAGATGCTTTGGGTAGATCATGAGGTCAAACTGAATCGCCATGAGCAGGATAAGTCTGAGGATATTCGTGGTTACCGCATATTTGAACAACTCAATGTGGAGCCGTGCATCATGTATCTGGATCGTGTTCGGAACACTGAAGTCTAATTTTTTTAGGGACTGACCGTGCGGGGTTGCGCGTGCATGGGCTTGCAATAAAGGGTTAAAGAGGGGATACGCCAGATGGCTGATTACACCATGAAAGACATTGAATGGGCAAAAATAAACAAGGATGTATTGAGGAGCCTTGAGAGTCCCCGTCCGCTATTTTGGGTGGTCCTTGTCATATGCGCTATTCTGGTGTTATGCGGCGCCGTCGCCGAGGCTTACCAGTATCGGGAGGGGTTGGGCGTCGCCCTGATGAACCGACCGCATTTTTGGCAGCTGTATATTTCCGACTTTATTTTTTGGATTGGCATGAGCCACTCCGGAACCTTGCTTTCCGCCATTCTTTTGCTGACCAAGGCTGACTGGCGCAAGCCGATCTACAGGTTTGCTGAGGCCATGACCCTGTTCTCTATTCTTACCGCAGCTATTTTCCCGGTCATTCATTTGGGTCGCGTGTGGGATATGTACTGGGTACTTCCCTATCCGAATGAGCGCACGATCTGGCCTAATTTCCGTTCGCCGTTGTTGTGGGATGCTGCCGCTATTACCACTTACGCCACCAGCTCGGCATTGTTCCTTTACGTCGGCATGATCCCCGATCTGGCCATTTGTCGGGATAATGCAAAAGGCTGGCGCAAGCGGCTTTATACCACCTTGTCGCTGGGGTGGATGGGCCGTGCGCGGGAATGGATGGCCTTCCGTAAGACTTATGTACTGCTGGCCTGCTTTCTGGTGCCGCTGGCTGTTTCCGTACATTCCATCGTGGCCTCGGATTTTGCCATGTCCATCGTGCCCGACTGGCACATCACGTCCTTCCCGCCGTATTTCGTGGCCGGTGCTTTGTATTCCGGTTGCGCCGCTATCATTACGCTGTTTGTTATGTTGCGCTACATGTTTAAGTTTGAGGCATACATGACCACTGAAATCATGGACAAGCTGGCCAAGCTGACTTTTGCCATTGCCATGGCATGGAATTATCTGAATCTCGGAGAATACGCATCCATCTGGTACTCTAACGATATGTTTGAGCATGAGGTGCTGATTCAGAAGTTTATCGGCCCGTACTGGCCGGTGGTCTGGGGTATGTTGTTATGCGCCACGGTCGCGCCGTTTGCCTTGGCCTTTGAAAAGTTTCGGCACAACATGTGGGCTATGTTTGGTCTGTCGCTGGTCATTCAACTGGGCATGTGGCTTGAACGGTTCCAGATTGTCAGTCCATCCCTGGCCAGTAATCATGAGCCGTGGACATGGAGTGTTGTCTGGCCAGGTACGGTGCAGTTGACCATGACAGCGGCCAGTTTTGGATGGTTCACCATGTTGTTCCTTATTTTCTGCAAGGTTTTTCCGAGCGTGTCTATGTATGAGGTGAAGGAGATGGTGTTCCATCGCCGCAAGGCCAGTTCGCGTACCGAATTGGAGGACCTGAGCGAAGTCAAGGATAAAATGATTAAGGCCGAGGAGGGTCTGGCATGAGGAGAAAGAAGCATTTGCTCTTTGCGACCTTTGGGGATTTCGACAAAGCCCGTGATGTTGTTTCGGAATTGAAGGTTCTCGATCTGAAGGAAATGATCGTGGAGAATATTGAGTTGTATTCACCTATCGAACATCCTGAGGTGGAGGAGATTTTGGGTGAGTTTCATCAACCTATCCAGCGATTTACATTTTTTGGCGCAATAACAGGGGCGATTTGTTCCTTCCTGCTGGTGGCGGCAGCGGCGCAGTCCATGTTTACGGTGCAGCCCCAGGGCGGTAAAGCGGTGATTCCGCTGCCGCCGGATATTGTGATTACCTATGAAGGGACCATTCTGTTTGGTGTGTTAAGCACCCTGATCGCATTCTTTATTTATTCTGGTCTGCCGCGGCGCTTGCATAAATATTATAACCAGAAGGTGAGTGAGGATCAGATTGGTATCGAGGTCCAGATGCTCCCGGAAAACAGGGAAAAAGTGCGCGTTGTGCTTGATAAGTGCGGTGCGCTGGAAATCAGGGAAGTGACACAATGAAAAAAATTCTGCTGACGATTTGCATGCTGGCATTACCAACTGCGGCCATGGCATGGCCATGGTCCCGTGATTTAATGAATCAGCCCTCCATCAAGCCGCAAGAGCCGCCTATCAATACCTACCCCAAGGATTCGGTACCCGTGGGTGGGCTGTGGACCAAGGTGAAGGATCGTGATGCGGCCGATAATATGAAGAATCCGGTTCCTGCAACCAAACAGTCCATCGCCATGGGTCATGCGATGTTCATGACTTACTGCTTTCCCTGCCATGGAGAAACGGGGAAAGGGAATGGTCCCGTCAGCAAGGTGTTCGATACGCAACCGGCTGATTTGACCTCGGATTATGTCAAGAATGACCTCAGTGATGGCTGGATTTGGGGTACCATTACTTTTGGCAGCTATATCATGCCGCATTATAGCTACGATATGAATCCCACCGAACGCTGGGATGTTGTGAATTTTGTGCGTAAGGTTCTGGAAAAGCGAATGACGGCGACAAGCAAGAAAGAACGCGCGGCCCAGGTGCTGTCGGAGTCCGAGAAGACGAAGGGAGGGAAGTAGACTATGTCATCTGCAAATTGGGCGGTATTAATAGATAATTTTTTATTTGCACTGTATATACCGCTGACGGCTGTTTTCTGGTCGGCCGTGTTGCACCTCGTGAATGGAAAATGGCGCTATGAAGTACGTTTTCTGATGGCTTCGTCAAGGGCCTTGTTCCCTCTGGGGTTTATCTTGTTGCTGATCATCCTGGCAAGCGGTGCACATTCATTTCCTTGGATGGGTGGGGAAACCTTTGGCGAACCTTTGAACGGGTGGCATAATCATATATTTTTCAATACACGGGAAATTGTTCTGTACTTGGCTGTTTGGGCCTTTTGCTGCTATTTCATAAAACTACAACGAAAGGATTTTCCGAATGCGGATCCCGCAGACCGCCGCCGTTTTCGGAATGTTGCCCTGCTGGTGCCATTCGTGTATTGCATCTATGCAACCGTTGTAGCATGGGATTTTGAAATGACTCAGTTACCGCGCTGGTGGAGTCCTATTTATGGCCCTTACCATTTCGTGAGTATGATGAGGATGTTCCTGGCTTTCTTTATTGTCGCGCTGTTTGTGCTACGCCAACGAGATGTCCTGAAGCGGCGTATCAATGATTATGTGTTTAATTACCTGGCACAGATTATGTTGGCTTTTACCATTATCTGGACATACGAGTTTTTCATACAGTATCTGGTGATGTGGTATGGCGACCTCCCTGATGAGATGGTACGTTTTAATAATATGATGCATGGCCCGGACTGGTTCATGTTCTGGTTATTTTTCTTTTTGAATTCCTTTGTTCCATTTTTGATGTTGATTTTTTCAGCTATGCGCCATTCGCCGGCACTGATGTTAGTCCCGTCCGTCAGCATACTGATGGGTACGTTCCTGGAACACTATATGTGGATTATCAGTCCACGCGCGGATTTTCTCTACCATGTCCCGCTCCTGTCTTCCTGGGTAGATGTGGTTATCAGCCTGACAATTTTTGTTACAGCTTGCTTGTTGTGGAACCGCCGGATGAAGAAGGATGGCCTGTATTGGCAGGGAGAGGGTGAAGAAGACAGCAAGGAAGGCGCTGCTGCTTGATTGTTTGTTGAAGAGCGCTCCACGCTGTTTTGCGTCCCCCCGATCTGAGGATAATAAAATCGGGCACTTACGGTTTTGTTATCCAAGAGCTGGCTCGCTGGATCTTTGGGGTGACAGGTAGGTAGGTCGCTTGGATGAAGTTTTTCAGGTCGACGCTGTGGGTAGGGAGATCAGAGGCCATGACCCTGAAATAGAGCAGCCAGTTATTACTCGCGAGTTTTATCGTTGCTTCGACTTGTTAGTCATGAATAAAACGTATGCTGTATGCTGATGGTGTGGGTAGTGGTGAAACCTGTCTCTTGCGCCGCTGCAGGCCGTCGGTTTGTGGTGTAGCCATTCGCTCACCCCTAATTTTCCCGATACCGGCGTTAAAAAATGTTCATGCGCGGCATACATTGCGCGGGAGAGAGGGTCTGTCGGGCGTGCGGAAAATCTACTGCGCGGCAGGCTCTTGGTGTTGGGTAAATAAAAATGTAGGCCGGGGTCGCCCTTCTCGTTTCTGCGAACCGTTCGTGTCCTAGATCCTATTTCGGCTCGCTCTTTTTGCGGAATAGATAATGTTCGCTGATAAGAGTCAGTTCGAATAAAACCAGCATTGGAAGCGCCAGCATGACCTGTGTCACGACATCCGGCGGTGTTAGAATTGCGGCAGCGATAAAGACGATAAGGATGACATACCCGCGGTTCGCCTTCAATTGTCTGGCTGTAACGATACCGAAATGCATGAGTAGCAACAGGGCCATGGGTAATTCAAATGCCAGCCCGAATGCGAATAACATGCGCATGAACAGGGACATAGACTCCTTGAGCGATGGCATAGCGGTAATTTGATCCGATGCAAATTTGAAGAAAAACTTAAAAGCGAAAGGGAACACGCCGAAGTAGGCGAACGCACCGCCACCATAAAATAAAATACCGCCTGCAATCAGCAACGGTGTAAAGATACGCCGCTCCTGCTCATACAGGCCGGGTACAATGAACGCCCATAGCTCCGCGAGAAGCCATGGGAATGTCAGGAAAAAGCCGAAGAACATGGACACGCGCAAGTAGGTAAAAAATGCTTCCTGTGGCGCGATAAAGACCATGGTTGCGTGCCCCCCCAGAGCTGCACGCAAGGGTTCGGATAGCCATGAGAACAGGTTCCCGGCTTGCCAGAAGCAGAGAAGGAAAGCGAGTATCAGTATGAGCATGTAGCGCAGCAGGCGATTGCGCAGTTCGACGAGATGGGAAATCAATGCGTTTTCGGCGTCTTTTTGTCTGTTTTGCCAGCCAGTGGTTCAATATCCGTGATCTCGTGGATGGTATCCTCGAATTTCCCTTTCAAATCAATAATTTCATTTTCCATGGGTTGGCGTATTTGTTCCTGGATGTTGCGCCACTGTTGGGACGCGTAACCAATCAGCTTGCCGATGGTTTGGGCCGCCTGGGGGAGGCGTTTAGGGCCAACAACAATGAGCGCTACAAGACCAATGACGATCATTTCCATCCAGCCAATGCCAAAGAGTTCCATATAAGATTATCCAGTTTGGTAAGCCGTTCAGGATTTTTCTTCGTGGTTCTCTTTTGCCGAATCTTCGTTTTGCAGGCCTGAGCGGAGCCCCTTTACGAAGCGTCCGAGGCCTTCGCCCAGTTCCGGCAAGCGTTTGGCTCCAAATAATACCAGTACAATCAATAAGATAACGATTAATTCCCAAATTCCCATGCCGAACATAATGGCCTCCTGGTTTTATAATAACACGATCAGTAGAAAGTCCACGGTATCTTTCCTTATAAATCCGCAAGGTACGATGCAAGATACGGGCCTACACGTCCATTTATGGACGCTCTGATGGCTTCGCAAGAAGTCATCACCTGCATATGAAGTCTGGCGCAAGACAACAGAAATAGCTACCAGTCAAGTATTTGCACTCTGTCATGCATCATGGTCTGTGGTGGCCTGGAGTTCAAGAGGGCCGCTGCATTCGGGACAATCATGCCACTGGGGTAAATCGGCATCTTTTTCCAGTTTGATACAAATATCATTCTCGCAGGCGGGACATGGTCCGCTAGCATCAATACCTTCCTCGGCTGTGTGCCAGCGTCTTTTTGCTGCAATGTAACCTCCTATCAGGAAGCCGGGGACCAATATGAGATGCGCAATAGGGATGAGTATACAGACCGTCGCGATCAACCAGAATCCAAGTAATGTTTTTAACGCACGCATTTTCCGTTCCTGTATGGAAAATGCCGTCACCCGCATTTCAGCGGACATCGTTTTACCGTTTTTCTGGCTCTTGAACTTGATTTTGTGCGTAATCTTTTCCGACATGTTCAATCCTTCCATGCGTATCTGGTTTTTATGAGCAGTCCTTTACCTCGTTACTCGATACCATGACCAGCGGCCTTGTATGCCGGGCCGATACAGCGTGCAACGATATACCAGGCAAAGATCCAAGCGCATGCTCAGGGCATACATCGATGCAATGCTGACATCCTATGCAGGCATCGGGGCGAAATTCAAGTATCTTGTTATCTCCAAACTCCCTGATATCAAGCGCCTTTGTGGGGCATCGCTCGACGCACCGGTTGCAGGCAGTACAACTGGCATCGGCATGAATCGCGCCCAGGGGTAATGTTGACATGTGTGGAATGGGGGTGAAATTAACCTGTAGACGAGGCAGGGCGCGCAGAAAGAGCCGCAGGCGGATGGGTAATTCAGAGGATGAAATACTTCCCTGGTGTGTTTCCTCCCGGGCAGCCTGGGTGGCTTGCCCGATATGTGCCGCAGCAACAGCTGCGCTTTGTGTGATGGAGGGGATGAGCTTACGGAAGAAGGCACGGCGCTCCGGCTCCGCTACGGAGGATCGTTTTTCGGCCGCACATACTTTTTCCTGCCAGGATATGGTCAAGCGAATGCCCAGCGCGTTATTTAGCGTAGCATAATCTTTTTCAGTCTGCCGCATTATTTTTTCGCCGTGGCGGACGGGGCATGAATCACATTGTTGGATGCCCCCCAAATGTAAGGTACGCACACCCTCGGCCGCCATGCAAGCCAGCAACATGGGGTCCCACGCGGCGTGGCAGGGTATATTCAGGCCGGAATGCGTATCGGCAACGGCATCACATGAGACGTTGATCCCGGTTTGTCCCTGCATGACCAGGTCGTGTGCCTCCCGTAGTAATTCGGCGGGTTGCATTGTTTGGTGCCCGATCGCGTCCGTTGGACAGGCGCGGACGCAGGCCATGCAACGGGTGCAGGCCGATGCGTCCAGTTCCGGCATCTTTCTCGTTTCCAGACTTATGGCACCCGCCGGGCAGATATGCTGACAACGGGTGCATACCCCCGCACCTCCGGGGTTGTTAAGACATTCTTTTTTGCTAAACTGCGGTGGCGGCATGGTCATGCGGAGAAGCATGCCATGTGGCACCTGGAAATGACAACGGATGAAACAACGATGACTTTGTAAGGAGTCGTCGCCGCACTGTGGATAGACTTTTCATGGCTTCATTAAACAATAATTTTGCAGGAGGCTTCCCATTGGAAGACAAGAAGCGGAGAGACTTCCTTTATACGATAGCTGGCGGTATGGGTGTCGCGGGTGCCGCGGTGACCGTCGTCCCGTTTGTCCGCGCGCTGCAACCGGCAGCGGATACACTGGCAGCTTCAACCACGACATTCGATTTTTCTATCCTCAGGCCCGGTGAAATAAAGGTCATTCCATGGCGCGGCCAGCCCGTTTTCGTGTTGTATCGGACGCCAGCGATGCTGAAGGATATTTATGGACACAATGAGCTGCTCGCCGACCCGATGTCGCACGCGATTCCAGAGGTACAACAGCCATGGATGAAAACAAAGAGACAGCGCATTGCCCGCGCTATTAAGCCTAAATATCTGGTTATCAGTGCCGTATGTACCCATTTGGGGTGTGTGCCGGGGTTCGAGCCAACTCCCGGCCAGAAGGCGTGGGGCGATATCGTACCCCCGGATTGGCCTGGAGGCTTTCATTGCCCTTGCCATGGTTCCAACTACGATCTTTCAGGTCGTGTGTTCAAAGATGTCCCGGCTCCCTACAACCTGCACGCATTGCCTTATAAATATATCAACGAGACGACCGTTCTGATCGGTTAAGGGAGCTGGACATGATTGAAAAACTGTTGGATTCGCGTGTCGCGGGATGGGTGGATGATCGTACGCATCTGGTGCGTTACATTCGTTTTCACCTCATTGATTATCCCACACCGAAAAATTTGAATTATATGTATGCCTTCGGTTCCATCGCCCTGATAATCCTCATTATCCAGATTATAACTGGCGTATTCCTGGCTATGGACTACAAACCTTCCGCCATTTCCAGTGGGGACGGGTTTTCCGTGGCCTTCGATTCCGTGGCGCGTATCATGCGCGACGTCGATTACGGATGGCTTATCCGCTATATGCACGCCGTTGGCGCATCCTTTTTCTTCTTCGTTATTTATCTACACATGGCGCGGAGCATGTATTACGGTTCCTACAAGAAACCGCGTGAGTTTCTGTGGATTATGGGTGTGGCTATTCTGCTGTTTATGCAGGCTATCGTGTTCTTCGGCTATCTGCTGCCATGGGGGCAAACATCGTTTTGGGGCGCTACGGTGATTACCAATATTCTAGGTGCGATACCCGTTATCGGTAACTGGATGCTGCATTTGGTGCGCGGTGGTTTTTCGGTGGGTGATCCCACGCTGAACCGCTTTTACGCGCTCCACTTTCTCTCCCCCATACTGCTGGGGGTGGTCGTGCTCTGGCATGTGATGTCTCTGCATGTGGTGCATTCCAACAATCCCACAGGGGTGGAAGCGAGCAAAAAAAATACCATTCCCTTCCATCCGTATTACACCGTGAAGGACCTTTTTGGTATTGGCCTTTTCCTGATTATCTATTGTTGGTTTGTGTTTTATCATCCGACAGGGTTCGGGTTCATTATAGAGACGAATAATTTTAATCCGGCCAACCCCATGCGCACGCCGCCGGATATTTCGCCTGTATGGTATCTCACGCCGTGGTATGAAATCCTGCGCGCCGTGCCGGAGAAGGGTTTGGGAATCACAGGTATGGGCCTGGCCTACGTTTGTCTGTTTGCCATGCCCTGGCTGGATCGTTCAGCGGTGCGTTCAGCACGGTACCGGCCGCTTTACCGCACGCTATTGTTGGTATTCTTTATCAATATTCTGGTGTTGGGTTATTGTGGTCATGCGGAGGCGACGTCAGCGATGCTCAATATCGGGCGCGTGTCAGCGGCTATCTATTTTTCTTTCTTCCTGATGCTCCCCTTTATCCATAAATTCGAGAGAACGAAACCATTGCCGGAGGATGTCTGATATGAGAGGTGCATGGTTTCTCTTCACATGGCTGGTCGTCATGACGTTTGCTCCCGGAGTTGTTCGCGCGGAGGCGCCGGCACCGCTCGAAAAAGTGAATATCACTCTGGATAAGCCCACCCTGCGCAAGGGGCTGCATGTGTTCGTGAGCGTGTGCATGAACTGTCATTCCATGCGTTATATGACCTGGTACGATCTCACGAAATATCCGGAAATCGCTCTTTCCCGCAAAGAAGTGAAAGAACTAAGTGGCGGTGCGCCTCTGACCGCTCATTTGCTCACACAGCTTTCAGCCAAGGATGCCAAAGGCAGTTTTGGCGTTGTGCCTCCCGATTTATCGCTAATGGCGAGAGCGCGCGACGGGAAAGGCGCTTATATTTATTCTGTTCTTACGGGGTTTGCGCACGACCCGACGGGGCGTATCCCCGATGGGAATTATAACCTTTATTTCCCCGGGCACCGCATTGCCATGCCCGACCCTCTGGGGTGGCTGGACCATGATCCGGAAGATACGGCATCGTTGCGGGAACAGGCGCGTACGGTGGCTTCATTCCTGACCTTCGCGGGAGAGCCGCATCAACTACAACGCCTGGCGATCGGGAAATGGGTTATGATCTTTCTGGTGGTGATGACGTTTGTATTGTGGCTGCTTAAGCGCGAGGTGTGGCGGGATGTAGAGCATTGACCGGAGGCGCGCCGTTTGTTATAAATGCTTGGCGGTTTTCGTTCACGATTGAGCAGGATAAGGGGGATTGATATGAAGAGATCAGGCATGAGAAAAGCTGTAATGGTTGCGGCTACGGTCGCCGTGATGTTTGCATTCCTGCCTGCGGTGGCGCAGGCGGCCGGAGCGCAGGCTAGATGTAAGGTCTGCCACTCTTTTTCCGACAGCAACCGTTTCGGGCCGGGATTGAAGGGTGTGTACGGAAGCAAGGCCGGAACGCACCCTGGCTATAGATATAAATTCACCAAATACATCAAAGGCACCCCCTGGGTGTGGGACGAGGCGCACCTGAAGGCATGGTTGCTAAATAGCAAAAAGGCCATCAAGGTGTTTACCGGAAACCCTAAGGCGAAGACTAAAATGCCTGCCCAGCGTGTGAAGGGTAAACAGGCGGACGAAATTATCGCTTTTCTGAAAGGTCTGAAGTAAGCATAACTTGTTTTAACATTAAGTGTCTGTAACGAAATAACATGGTCATTTATACGCCTGAATATGTGCCAGATTGTCGTGGTGCGATTGAACAAAACATGAGATGTAGCCTTTCTACGTCGAAT
>CAZUWV010000004.1:0-51775 GCA_964624255.1 uncultured Zetaproteobacteria bacterium | reverse complement strand
CTGCCGTCACCCAACAGACCATTAATCAAATTACAGAACGAATGCTGCACTACCTCCAGAAATCAGATTGAGATTCGTGAATTTTCAGTCAATGGCACCGTATACATCACGACACTTTTAAATGCGAAAACATACCACAAAAATGAGCTTGCTAAGTTGTACCAAAAGCGCTGGAAGATTGAACTTGATTTTCGAAGCATTAAAACTCAGATGGGCATGGAAATGCTTCGCTGCCAAAGTGCAGATATGGTAGACAAAGAGGTTGCTGTACACCTTTTGGCTTACAATCTCATTCGTTCAAATATTGCCAATGCAGCCAGTATGAATGGTGTTAAACCGCGTCAAATCAGCTTTATGGCAGCTGTAGAACTCATGAGAAGTATCGTAGGGTTAACAGCTCCTTTGACTCCAAAGGCTTTGATGAAATGGGTTGATCCACTCCTCAAAGCGATTGCCTATACAAAAATAGGGCGGAGAAAAAGAAAATCTCAGCCCCGGGTCATTAAACGAAGACCCAAAGCCTATCCTTTGATGAATAAGCCTCGGGAAGAATATGCTAACTAACCAATATCGTTTAACTTATAACGTCAGGTAGCGGTATTACACTATAGACTTATGGAAAAGCTACTGCGCGACAGGCTCCTGACCTGCGCCATGCGTGAACACGATCCGTCCACCTTTGATGGTATACATGACCTTTCCCGTCATTTCCCTGCCATGCCACGGCGTATTCTTCGATTTGGAGAACAGCCTGGAGCGATCAAGTCGCCAGGTAGCTTCCGGATTAAAGATACAAACATCGGCACTTGCGCCTTTGGATAATGTTCCGGCATCCAGATTCAGCAATGTTGCCGGATTACATGTCATCTTAGCGATAAGGTCCGGCAATGCCAACACACCATCGCGTACCAGACCCAGTGATACCGGCAACATCGTCTCCAGGCCGACGATACCGAAGGCCGCGCAGGATAAGCCGCAACGCTTATCATCCTCGTGATGCGGCGCGTGGTCGGTGGCGATGACCTCAATCGTACCATCGCGTAAACCTTCGAGAACAGCCTGTCTGTCCTCCTCGGTGCGTAAGGGTGGATTCATCTTGGCATCGGCATTAAAACCAAGCACCTCCTCCTCAGTCAGCGAAAAATGATGAGGTGCAGCCTCGGCCGATACCTTCAGGCTCTCGCCTCTCGCCCGACGCACCAGTTGCACCGCGCCCTTTGATGAAATGTGCGCAACGTGATAACGCGCATCAACCAGCCGTGCCAGCATAATATCGCGCGCCACCATATCGTCCTCGCCCTCGACAGGCATACCCTCTACGCCCAGTTGTGTGGAAACCCAGCCCTCATTGATGCACCCGCCCGCCGTCAGCTGTAAGTCCTCTGCATGCTGAATAACGAGGAACCCGAAGCTGGATGCATATTCGAGCGCCTTGCGCATGATGCCACCATGCCAGACCGGCATGCCATCATCGGAAAAGGCAATGGCTCCGGCGCGCGCCAGTTCGCGCATTTCGGTCAGTTCCTTACCCTCAAGATGCTTTGTCACCGCAGCGACAGGATGTACATTACAAAGTCCAACTTCGTTTGCCCGTTCAATGACCTGACGGATCACACCGGCATGATCCAGTCGTGGCATGGTGTTCGGCATACAGCACATGCTGGTAATGCCACCCGCAACCGCCGCCTTTGAGCCGGACTCGATATCCTCTTTCCATTCCTGTCCCGGCTCGCGCAAATGCACATGCATATCAATCAGGCCGGGACAAACAATAAGCCCGCTGGCATCGATCTCTGTGAGCGCATCGCCTTTCTCTTCACCGATAGCAGCAATATGCCCGTCCCTGATCAGGAGGTTGACGATACCATCCAGCCCGTTGGCCGGATCAACGACACGCCCGCCTTTAAGCAGTAAATCAGTCATTTTTTATCACAAAGGGCGCGCAGATTCCCACGGCAGCGGTTCGGTAATACATCAAACTCAAGCTCCGTGCTCTTCATGGTGGGCGCGAAGAAGTTTCGGATGCAAGCTCCACATCGGGCAATATTCATAATAACGTCCCCTGCGCCTGCATGGCGGCCTTGGCCTGCCCCCGTTTCCTGCCGCGTCCGGTTTCCGTTTGGCCACCACATAATGCCGTCAGTACGGCCATGCGCACGGCAACCCCGCACTCCACCTGCTCCAGGATATGGCTTCTGGCCGAATCCGCGACATCGGACGCGATTTCCACGCCCCGGTTCATCGGTCCAGGATGCATCACCAGGCAATCCTTACCCGCCATATCCAGGCGGTAGCGGTTGAGCCCGTAGGCCTCATGATACTCACGGGGGGACGGGAAACAGCAGCTTGATGTCAATCGCTCGGTTTGTACCCGCAACATATAGAGAACATCGGAACCGGGGATTGCGGTATCAAAATCGTAAAAAACCTTGCAGCCAAAGCGTTCGATAGCCAGAGGCAGCAATGTTTTCGGTGCGACGACACGTATGGAATACCCCATCTTTTGTGCCGCGAGCAGGTGCGAGTGCGCCACGCGGGAATGCGCAATATCACCCACGATGGTCATCACTTTGCCTTGCGGTGAACCCCACACCCGCTTCAATGTCAATAAATCACTCAGGATCTGGGTCGGGTGCTCATGTGCTCCGTCACCAGCATTCACAATGGACGTATCAGGTAGATAATCTGCCAGAAAATCACAGGCTCCGGCTACCGCATGGCGGACAACCAGGACATGCGGTTGCATGGCCGCCAGTGTTTCCCCCGTATCCAGCAATGATTCACCTTTTTTCACCGCCGATGTGGAGGCGGAAATGTTAATCACGTCGGCGGACAAACGTTTTCCGGCCAATTCGAAGCTGGTACGGGTCCGCGTCGAATTTTCAAAGAAGAGGTTAATCACGGTTTTGCCGCGCAGTGTCGGTGCCTTTTTGACAGGACGGCGAGACAGCTCTACAAAAGATGCGCCAAGGTTCACCAGGTATTCAATCTGCTCGCGCGACAGTTCTGCGATACCCAGCAAGTGCTTCATATCGCTGCTTCGCGCTGTTCGATGCGCCAGTCTCCATCTGTCACCAGCTTTACCGAACCATTAACACTCGCCTCGCAGAATAAACCGGCACAGTCAGCGGCAATAGGTAATTCACGTCCGGCACGGTCAACCAACACGGCTAGACGAATACGGGCGGGCCGCCCGTAGTCAAAAATTTCACCGAGCGCCGCGCGGATGGTACGCCCCGTGTAGAGTACATCGTCCACCAGCCAGATACCCTTGCCCGAGACATTGAACGGCAAATGGCTGGGTCGTACTTCTGGATTCGGGCCGATGGCGTCCAGATCATCCCGGTAAAAACTGATATCCAGATTGCCGCGCTCAACATGGCAACCTCTGGATTCGAGGCGCTGCTGCAAGGCGTCGGCAACCCGCGCTCCGCCCTGCTGTATACCAATCATATACACTTCTTCATTGGTCTGCAGGAGCAGATCAGTCATCCCCTTTAGTGCCAGATCGACAGTCTCACTGTCAAAAATGGTATTATTCATTCTTTCACTTTCATCCCCGGATGCGCGGCCACAAAATCCTCAAGGATCACGGCTGCTGCTGTCTGGTCGATCTTTGCGCGGACCTTCTTCTCGCTGAACCCCCGGGCGAACAGACGCTCTCTGGCTGTCCATGAGGATAAGCGTTCATCCTGAAACGCAATAGGCAGGTTCGTCCGCATCGCCAGCTCATTGGCGGCGGCGCGACAATCAGCTGCCTGCCTACCTTCCGTCCCATCCATATTTTTAGGCAGGCCTGCGATAATCCCCCTACAGCCATATTCTCGAACCAGCTTCAATACCTGCCCCGGCCACCCTGTGTCTTTACGACACAGGCATACAATACCACGGGTTGAAATTCCCAGACTGTCAGACACGGCGACACCGATGCGTTTGCCGCCAATATCCAGAGCCAACAACGGGAGTGCCAGAGGAGAAGTCTGCGTAGGTAAATCAGTGATTGAGCAAGATTCGACTATCATCGAAACCAAGATTGTGCAACGTCTCGCGGCAAGCGTCCACCATCGCGTTCATGCCAGCCAGGCAGGCAACCGCGCTGTCGCCCCGTGGCGCATCGGTACACAGGGCATCCTGCACATAGCCGATGGGGCCTTCCCATGCTTCATGGCCCATTTTCACGGATACACTGACCTGAATATTGTGCTCGGCTAGAGACTCCAGCTCATCCGTCAGCAAACGGTGGCAGGGTGTAAGAAACCCCGCATAAATAGCGACACTTCCATAATCATCCCGGTGGGTAATGATATTCCGCCAGACGCTACGCAGTGGCGCTATGCCCGTACCCACACCAACGAGATAGATGTCATACCCATGAAAAGGTGATAGCTCAAAACCCTTACCCATGGGGCCTTCTACCTCAACCAAAGAACCGGGTGTCAGTCCGGCCAGCAGCGTTGCAATGCCGGGCCGTCGTTTAATGACAAATTCGTAGTAATCCTCACAGTCCGACTCCGAGGCAATAGCAAAATAGCCCGGTGCGGGCTCCTTCAGTTTGGGGAGCCCAAGGCGCACCACCTGGCCCGCCACGAAAGGCGCGAGAGCCTTTCCTTGCCATGGTTCAAGATCGAGCTTGATCACAACATCATCGCATTCGGGGCTACTTAGACGAATCGAATCTTTGACGCGCATCGTATAGGGGGAAGAATGCTGCAAATTAGTTCACCATCAAATACGGCGATACGGCAGGTGGAACTAGCTTTGAAACATCTCCGCCCATGCCCGATATTTCCCGGATAAAGCGCGAGGAAACAAAGGTATAGTCCTCACGTGCCATGACAAATACCGTTTCAATATGTTCATCCAGCCTGCGGTTCATCGTCGCCATTTGAAATTCATATTCGAAATCCGAGGCGGCGCGCAAGCCGCGTAGAATAGCATTGGCATGTTGATCGCGCGCCAGCCCCACCAACAGACCGGAAAAAGCCGTGACTTCCACATTGCTCCTTTCAGCAAATGTTTCGCGTACCATAATCAGTCGGGTGTCCAGATCAAACATTGGCTGTTTATTCGGATTGGCGGCCACACCTACGACCACGCGATCAAATAATTTCAATCCACGATTAGCCACATCCACATGCCCCAGCGTAATGGGATCGAAGGTTCCAGGGTAAATCGCCGTTCGTTTCACATTACCTCCATGGTCAAACTGTGCCGGTTCGGGTCAGAAAATACAGACAGGTGTCACCATAGCGTCGTGACTGCCGCTGCGTCCAGCCTTGCGGCCAAACGGGGACGATACGCGCCGAGTCCTCAATTACCAGTTCAGAACATGAAACGCGCGCTTCATCCAGCCAGCGGGGAAGACATGCGCCGATACCCTGGGCATAGGGAGGGTCGGCAAAGACAAGATTAAAATGCCGGTTGGCCAGCCTTGCCAGCATGATGTGTACATCGCCATGCAATAAGCGCCAACGACCCTCGACCTTCCATTGTTCCCGTACACCCTGCAAATGGCGGACGACACGCCGATTAGACTCAATGGAAATCGCAGCGGACGCGCCCCTTGAGATGGCTTCCAGAGCGATCAGGCCAGAACCAGAAAACAAATCCAGTACAGCCGCATCTTCGACACTTCCTAAAATATTAAACAGGGCTTGTCTCACCTTCGATGGTGTGGGCCGAACGTCGATGACCTCGGGGATCAGGAGGCGGCGACCACGAAAAGAGCCTGCAGTAATACGCACACCCATGGCACTCACGCTAGGGGGTGTTAACAATCAAAAACACCGCCCTGCCGGTTCTCTGTTTTTGTCCAGCAATGCAGAGAAAACGTTGTGTAGTTGTTCTACATAAGCGAGCGATAACGCCGCTGGACGGAAACAGAGAACCGGCCCTTCGGGTTGTGCCCGAAAAAACGCCATGCCGCGTTATTCGTCTTTCATTTGGAATAACCAAACCTCTATCCTCTCGCCTTGCCTGGCGCTTTTTCAGGCGCAATAGGGTGGTGCTTTTGATTGTTAACACCCCCTAGGATTCCCCTGGATGGACGAACCCGAAAAAAAATCAGTAACTGCTCAGCAGAGAAGCTACCACAATTCAGGCAAGTCGCTGACGTGTTCGAGGACAGGGGGGGCCTCTTGCGAAGCCTAGGGGAGACCGACGAATCCCGCTTTGAGTCCACTGTCGGGCAGACCAAGGGCGGACTGAGCAGCGAAAAATCTCGTCAACTTTCCGGCCCGATCTCAACTGTATTCCAGTCAGCTGGCGCAAGAAAACGGACGGCAGCAGCCTTGACTTCGGCCAGCGTCACAGCCTTGATATGCCGTGCCCAGTTTTGCAGATAGCCCAGCGGTAAACCGTAAAACCCAATCATGGACATTAGCTTCACGCGCTTCCTGTTCTCATCCACACGGTGGGCAAAGCCGCCGATCAGATTTTCTTTGGCCGCGGCCAACTCTCGTTGGCTAATGTGCCCATGATACATTCGTCTCATGACATCCCGTACCACCTTAAGCGCTCTCCCGGCCTGATCAGCGCGTGTTTGCAGGGTAATCACAAAGGGACCCGAAGTCGCCAATGGCATAAAATATGAATAAACGCCGTAAACCAGCCCGCGCTTCTCACGCACCTCCTTCATCAACTGCGATGAAAAACCACCACCGCCCAGGGTATAGTTAAGTAGCATATCGGCAAAAAAGTGCGGTGCATAACGGGACGGTCCCAAACGGGAAAGTTGCACCGTCATCTGCCGCGTGGACATCGTAACATGGCGTTTCTGACCGCGCGCGGACTTCGGACTGGGAACATCCTTCAGTGATTCCTCAGGAGTTCCTTTCCATCTGGAGAACAGTGGCCGAATTTGTCGCAGTGCTTCCTTCATCGTTATATCGCCGCTGATAGCCAGTACGGCACCCTGCGGCTTAAACTGGCGGTGGTACAGGGACCGCAGGTCAGCCAGTTTTAGGCGATCGAGGCTGTCTACGGTACCTCCCGGGCGATGGCCGTATCCATGGTTCGGATACAGCATGCGGATTGTCGTCTGCGCGGCGCGCACACCAGGATTCTCCAATGATTTTCTGGCTGAGGAAATATCATCTGCTTTGAGGAGCAGGAATCGTTTTTTGCTCCAGCCTGGCATCAACGCAGATTCGGCCAGGGCATGAACACCTTCCGGCAGCGCCTCTTTCAACGCAGTCATGGAAATGGAAAGGCTATCCCGGCCCGCGCTCGCTCCAAGCCGGATAGCCTGAGCATCAAGTAAATTGGCCCATGCCACGAAATCATGCTGCCTCGTGTGATCCTCAAGCATCTCGGCGAGCATCGAAGCCGCGCCGCCTTTTCCTTTCGGGTCAAGCCTGCTGCCGACTGGTACGGTCAAACGCATCACGACCATGGGTACGTTATCCGCCTCCATTAACAAAACCCGCAGACCGTTATGTAGCTGTTTCTGCTGGATGGGTGGGATCGCCCGCGCCACAGGAATTACGGCGAAAGAAAGTAAAAAGGCCAGCATACACCCGGACAAGTATTTCATGAGCGCGCCTCCGGTTGCAGCAGGCCCGTCGTGGCACGCTCCCGTCTGATCCAGTGTTTCAGCACTTTTTTAACGTCCGTCGCAGTCACTTTCCTGATGGCATCCAGCCATGCGCCGCGTTTGTCGGCACCAATACCCGCACTCTCGAGTTCACCGATTTCCTTCGCACGCAGGTACAGTGAATCCTGGGCATAAATCTCATCCGCGATCATACCGCGTTTGGCCGCAGCCAATTGAGCTTTTGAAGGCCCTTTATCGCGCAATCCAGAAACTGCAACCCAGAAGGCTTTTTCAAAAGCCGCAGGCGTTTGCTTTGAACCCAGCATGCCGTAAACGTCCCATAGATCAATGCCCATGGAGAATGGATCATAATCTGCGTTTACCGAGAAGGCCTTACGCTGTTGATCCACCAACTGGCGGGTCAATATTGCCGAACGACCACCTGCCAGAATCTCGGTCGTCACCGCCAGTGCTGCGGCCTGCGTGTCGTTCTTGCCGGGATGCCATACCGGCACCGGCATGGCAATCACCTCCATGGGAAGTTGGGCGGAAAGGCGAGCAATCATACGCTTGGATCCCAGGGGTTCCGGTTCAATCGGGTTAAAGCGCGGTGGTACGGGTCGCTTTCTCAGGCGCCCAAAGGTGCGCGCAACCACCTGTTTGATATGGGTAAAATTTACATCACCAACAATGACGACCGTCGCGCTGCCCGGAACATAGTATCGATGATAAAATTTACGGACATCGCCGATGTTTAGCCGTTTCAGATCCTGCATCCATCCGATCACGGGATTTCGATAGGGCGACAGCCGTAAGGCCACGGCGGACAGTGCCTCAAACATGCGGCTGTCCGGATCATCATCCGTACGCATGCGCCGCTCCTCCATGATGACCTTGATTTCCTTGGCGTAATCTACTTCTGCCAGCTTTAGGTGAGTAAAACGGTCAGCCTCCATGGCCAACACTTTATCCACATGTTCCGCCGGAATTATTTCAAAATAAGCCGTGTAATCCGTAGCGGTAAAAGCATTATCGCTACCACCCATCGCCGCGATTCGATGGGAGAATTCGCCAGCCGCGAGCTTTTTCGTCCCCTTGAATGACATATGTTCCAGCACATGCGCCAGTCCCGTCTTGCCATGTATTTCATCGCGGCTACCCACCTTGTGCCAAACCTGCACGATAGCCACCGGAGCCGAATGATCTTCTTCAACGATGAGTTTGATGCCGTTCCTGAAGACAGCCTGCTGCAGCCTACCCGTTACCGGTGCTGGTTCCGCAGAATAGGCCTGTGTAGCAAACGGGATGAAAAGTAAGAGAATGAGTAGTGGGCGCATGGACGGAATGTACGTAAAGGTGTGTAGACTTCAAGGAGTAAATGCTACCCTTCATCTGTGCTCATCGGGCTATGTTGTCACCCCCCGCCCTGACGGGATTTTCCATCGCCTCGGTCATATAGGAGGAGAGACGCTTCTTCCACCCGGCAAGCCAGCGGGATTCATGGCGTTCGGGAGGAGACAGAGCCACGCGCCGGGTCAGCAGCGTATCTGCGGAATGCATAAACTCGGCAATGGCCGCAATGCCAACCTCGCTTCCATCCATACATTTCAGCACCTGCAACAGGCCCCAGCCCTGGCTATGATAGCGTTCCTTCGGGTCCACCCCTTCACCTTTGAAGTTCACATAATCCATCAATACATACATACCCATTGGTGCGGCCCTGACTCGCTCAAACTGCCGGCGAATACGCTCACGCTGACCCCCCGGTACACGGGCAAGCATTAAAGGCAGGGCCTTTTCCAGGCGGTTTTGCATAAAATTAGCCTGATATGACATTGTTTTGACAAGGAAATCGCGAAAATTTACCATTTTTCGCGATTTCCTTGCATCATCAAATGCTTTTCGATCCGGCCATGGGCAACCCTTATGGGCCTGAATCCATGTAGGAATTTTAACCCCCCGTTGGCGCATAAAATCAACCAGCCGGGGAAAGCTTTCGCTGAAATGTTTACCACTTTTGGGCGTGCCTTGCGGGTACCAGATGAAATGACCCATACCAAGAGAGGCGAATGCCTCGCCTTTATTCCATGTAGTGAGGCAGGATTCCCGGCCAGCGCATTCATTACGAAAGATGAGCCGGGCGATACGTTCCGTCCGAATGGATCCGGCATCTGCAATGGACAAGGGCGCGGCCATAAGCGGCGGTTTACAGGGTAACATGAGGACCAGGGCAGTTAAGCCGACGCCACAGGTCAATAACCCAAATTTCTTCATGCATGCCTCCAGCGGCTCAGAGGTGATGGCACCGTAAAGAGTACGTCCATGGGTGCTTTGATGACTTCCGCACACCAGACGCTATAGTGGTCTGGGTCATGTGCGATCTATCCGCCTTTCTTGAGCCTCTTGAAAAACCCGCGAGCGGCGGTCGGCTTCCCCACTTTGGCCCATTTCCGCGCTGGAATTTCGGCTCATGGAACCACCATGCACCTCATTCCATCCCGAAAATTGGCTCAACGTGGGATTGCCGCTCATCCACCCAGAGTTTTGCAATTGGCTTATTTAACCTGCATTGTTTGCAGATCGTGGAAATTTGTAAACATGCAGGTTAAACCGGGTTTTATGCTGGGTCGCATGCGCATCGACATACCACTGGCGCTGGCGCCTATGGCCGGGATTACTGATTTGCCTTTTCGCCGTATATGCAAACGTTTTGGCGCCGGATTACTGGTGACGGAAATGGTCGCCTCCCGCGCCGTGGACCAAGGTAGAAAACGTACCGATCTCATGGCTGAAATCGGCCGCGATGAACACCCTGTCGGTATTCAGATTGCCGGTTCCGATCCTGATTATATGCAGGAGGCGGCGCGCTGGGCAGTATCCAGGGGCGCTGATTTCATTGATATTAACATGGGTTGCCCGGTTAAAAAAATTTGCAGGCAAGTCGCTGGTTCCGCGCTATTGAAGGATGAAACTGCTGTCGCACGGATTCTGGAAGCTGTGGTCGAAGCTGTACCGCTGCCCGTGACTTTGAAAATCCGTACCGGCTGGGATCAGGCTTCGAAGAATGTTGCGCGCATTGCGAAAATTGCCGACGCGTCAGGTATTCAGATGCTGACGGTACATGGGCGAACACGGTCGCAGATGTTCAGCGGCCGCGCAGACTGGGAAGATATCGGGTTGGCCAAACAATCCGTCTCTATTCCCGTACTGGGTAATGGCGATGTGGTGGATGCGGCTTCGGCCATGGAAATGTTGCGTATCGCAGGATGCGATGGGGTGATGATCGGCCGTGCCGTACAGGGCAACCCATGGGTGCTGGCCGAGGTGAAGGCCGCACTGCTGGGCGACCAGCCGCCCGCAAGACCGGATGGTGCCGCACGCTGGCCTGTGATCCGGGAGCATATGCAGGCGCTGGCGCAACATCATGGTGAACAGACAGCGTCGAAGCTCGCACGCAAACATGTGATTTGGTATAGTAAGGGTATGGATACATCGGCTGAATTCCGTCGCTATTTTCAGTCACTGACGAGATGGCAAGCGCAACTTGAAGCCGCGAAAGCCTTCTTCTGCGAAGATCATAACACTCAGGTCTGGTTACGTGCCGCCTGAATCCATTGCGGTTTCCTCCATTCCCCTGCCCATGCTGATGCTGGACAACGAAGGATTTGTTCTGAGCGCCAACATGGAAGCGCAATCAGCGCTGGGGATTTCCGAGCGAACACTGACAGGACGCCATGTTTCCAATTTTTTCGCGCCGGAATCAGAAATTCGGGTCATGCTCGCGCACATGAAAGGAAATTATGGTTCGCTGTCCAGCCATGGCCTGTGCGAACGCAGCGGCAATGCGCCATGCTCATTGCATATTGGTCCCGTAGACAACGGTTATGCTCTGCTCATGGTCCCCGAGGCGGGTCGCCAGGAGCTGGAGCAACATGCAAAGCGTCAGGAAATGGCCGAGGCTGTCGCCAGAATCGCACTGGAAATGGCGCATGAAGTAAAAAATCCGCTGGCTGCCCTGCGCGGTGCGGCGCAATGGCTGTCCGAGCGCTTGTTGCGAGGGGATCAAAGGGAAGCGGCCATGATGATGCTTACCCAGGTTGATCTCATTCGCGAACGTATTGACAGTTTTCTACAACTGGGCCCCCGCGCACCCGTTGGTATGGAAGCCATCAATATTCACAGCTTGATTGATGATGTGTGCCACCCGCAAGACGGCGTTGCTGTACGCCGTGTTTTCGATCCCAGCCTGCCCCTGATCCAGGCCCATGCAGGCCGACTGCGGCAGGCCATAGAAAACCTGTGGACCAATGCCCTGGAGGCGAAGGCCACACATATCGAGTGGCTAACCCGTGTGAACACCACCATCAAATTACCTGCACACAAGGGGGCCGTTCTGGAAGTACGCATCACCAACGACGGCGAACCCGTCCCCCAACGTATTCAGGATCATCTGTTTGAACCTTTTGTTACCGCCAAGGCGCGCGGCAACGGATTGGGGCTGGCGCTAATTCAGCGCGTGGCACAGGAACATCATGGTCAGGTAAAATTGCAAGCAGAGACGGGCCGCACCAGCTTTATCCTGCATTTACCCTTGGGAGAGAGCGGATGATGCGCGTGCTGGTTGTAGATGACGACGAAGGCATTCGCTGGGTACTAGCGCGTGTACTTAGCGAAGAAGGTATGGAAGTCGTACAGGCGGAAACACTAGAGGAGGCCGAGCGGGCCATGGCCGGGCAGGATTTTGCACTGGTCTTTCTCGATGTTTACCTGCCGGATGGCAATGGTATGGAGGCTGTGAAGGCAGGCCTGTTTTCAGCGCCGGTGGTTTTGCTGACAGCGGAAACTACATTTGGCAACGCCGCCCAGGCATACCGTGTAGGTGCGATGGAATATTTACCCAAACCTTTCGATCTGGATGAGGTGCGGTCCCTGGCACGCCGAGTCAAGCCCCAGGCGGAAGAAACGAAGCATAAAAAAAATACGGATAAAACCAATTCAATTATTGGCCGCAGTGCGTCCATGCAGCAATTGTTCCGCACATTGGGTCGCGTCGCCGCATCTGATTTGACCGTGCTGATTACCGGTGAATCAGGCACCGGTAAGGAATTGGTGGCGCAGGTGTTACACCAGCAGAGCAAGCGTAACAGCAAACATTTTGTCCCGATCAATACGGCTGCCATTCCTGCGGAATTACTGGAATCAGAGTTATTTGGGCATGAAAAGGGTGCATTCACCGGTGCGGACCGAGCCCATGCAGGACGTTTTGAACAGGCAAACCACGGCACACTATTCCTGGATGAAATCGGCGATATGCCCGCTAGCCTGCAAGTCAAACTACTGCGGGTTCTGGAAGAAGGCGTGGTTCAGCGTGTTGGCAGCCATGAGAACCGGCCTGTGAATGTCCGGCTTTTAGCGGCAACGCACCAGGATTTGCAATATAAAATTAAGCAGGGGAAATTCCGGGAGGATTTGTATTATCGCTTGAACGTGATTCCGGTACACATCCCGCCTTTGCGCGAGCGTATGGATGATATCCATCAACTGGCTGAAGCCATGCTGGCGGCTGCGGGCGAGGAACTGGAAATGGAGCCGCCCATCCTTCTGGATGAAGCCATTAACCTGCTCAAAACCTACGATTGGCCGGGTAATGTACGCGAATTAAAGAATGTTATGCGCAGGTTGGCGCTACTTACGCCCGGTGCCGCTATTACGTTGTCGGATGTTGCGCTGGCGCTGGGCAATCAGGACAACCATACGCAGAAGGAAGAAACCCTGTCCGAAGCCGTCAATCGTTGCCTTCGCCGCTATATGGATAAACTGGGCTATGCCGAAGCCGTGGACATGCACAGGCATTTACTGAGCGAAGTGGAGCCTCCGTTGCTTATGCTGGTGATGGAACGCTGCAAGGGTAATCAAATCAAGGCGGCGCGGATGCTGGGCCTGAATCGTAATACGGTACGCAAACTACTGCGTCAGTATCAGATTGATCCGACATATTTTCGCAATTAATGCCGTCAACCGAACAACGTATCGTAGAGCTGGAGACCAAGCTGTCGTTTCAGGAACGTCTGATTCAGGAATTGAACGAGGCCTTAACCCATCAGCAGCGACAACTTGATATTTTACGGCACGCAGTGAACACCACATGCGAACGGCTTAAAACTGGACTGGCAGACGTTGACGAACCATTGATAGAAGAAGTCCCGCCTCCGCATTACTAACCCCAGGAGCCTTTTGCAGGCCCATGCGTCGCAGCCACGGGTATCGTTGGCAAGCGGGCAGGTGGAGAATAGGGTATCGCCGCATGTTGGTAGAAGGTGTTTCTCGATGGACATAAAACTCAAACGTATTTATGAAGAATCGTCTGAAGATGATGGTTTGCGCATATTCGTGGATCGCTTATGGCCCCGTGGGCTGACAAAAGACGAGGCAAAGATGGACATCTGGGCGAAAGGGATCGCACCCTCCACGGAGCTTCGTCGCTGGTATGGGCACGATGCCGGGAAATGGCAGGAATTCAGAACGCGGTACTTCGAAGAGCTGGACCGTAAACCGGAAGAGGTCGGGCAACTGATGCGCCATATACAAGAGGGTGGCGTGACACTGCTGTTCGCCGCCAGAGAAGAAGGCCTGAGCAATGCCAGCGCTCTGAAGATGTACATCAAATCCCGCCGCCCTTGCACGACCGATGATCAGCATGTTGGCATATAGCCCCTTGCTACCATCCCGCTCCATTGTCAGCATGGTAAAATGAACATCGTAACGTGGAACGTAAACTCGCTGAATGTGCGCCTGCCGCATGTATTGCGCTATCTGGACGAACACGCGCCGGACATCCTGGCCTTGCAGGAAACCAAGCTTCCGGATGAACGGTTTCCGCAGGGTGATATTGAGGCAGCGGGCTATCACGTCTGTTTTTCCGGCCAAAAGACCTATAATGGCGTTGCCATTCTGAGCCGCACTATACCGGAAGATATTGCCACGGATATTCCACGATTCGATGACCCGCAGCGCAGGCTGCTGGCGGCCACCATGGATGGCGTGCGCATCATTGACGTCTATATTCCCAATGGGCAGGAAGTGAACTCGGAGAAATACCGGTATAAGCTCCGCTGGCTGGAGGCTTTCGAGGTATTCCTGAAACAGGAATTGGCAACGCATGATAAACTGATTGTGCTGGGCGACTTCAATATTGTACCAGCGGATGTGGATGTCTATAACCCGAAGCGATGGCGAGGAAAAATCATGTGCTCCGATACTGAACAGGAGCAGTTTTATGCATTTTTGCAGCTGGGGCTGACGGATACAGTACGCAGCCTGCACCCCGAAGAAGGCATGTATTCATGGTGGGACTATCGCCTGAATGCATTCCAGCGGGGCTGGGGGTTACGCATTGATCATGTGCTGGCGACGGCGGCAATGAAACCGGTGCGCGCCGGGGTCCATGCCAATGAGCGAGGTTTTGAACGTCCCAGCGACCACGCACCTGTGTGGGTCGAATTTACATAAGGGACATGCTCCACAATGAAACAGACATGATAAATGAATATACTGAGGCTCTACTGTCCCGATTTAACTGATTTTATCATCACAACTTCCTTACATTACAGCGTCCTCCCATCCTCCATAACACCCAGGCTCCAGGTAAGGCTGCAATCGCGAGCACAATCACCCATAACGCGGCCATAACCGCCGCCGCCTCCGCATCACCGCCGAAATATGTCGCAAACCCGACATAACCGGCCTCCCGAATACCAAACCCGTTAAAGGAGACAGGAATGGCCGACGCCAGTGCAACCAGGCAAACCATAACCCCATAGGCGGGCCAGGACATTTGCAAACCGGCGGCATGCCCGAGAATGACATGCGTTTCCACTACCAGAACCTGAAACAGAATAGACAGAGGCAAACTCTTCCACCAGGCACGGCGAAAAGAAGGCTGGTCGATAGGCAACGATTGCCACCGTTTCATCAACCGTGGCAATCTTCGATGCCAGAATGAACAGGTCAGCATGGTGATCCACAGAACCAGTACCGCCCCCAGCCACACCATGACCCAACGCCGTGGTAGATCCAGCTCAAACATGCAAAGGGTGGCGATAATCGTCAATCCGGCCACACCATTCACGCGATCCAGAATAACGCTGGCCGCAGCCGCCCACCCTGCGTTTTTCCTGCCACGCGCCAGCAAATATCCACGCGCCACATCTCCACCGACGATGGAGGGTAAAAACAGGCTCAGAAACATCCCCAGAAAATATAACCGAATCTTGCGGGAAACGCGCACCGTCAGGCCCAGACCCCGCGCCAGCCATGTCCAGCGCATGGCGGACAGCAGCTGGCCGCTCACCAAACAGAGACAGGCCAAAGCCACCCACATAACATTGACATTTTTCAGGCGCTCCCATGCACCCCTGAGGTCAACAAAGTGGGCTACAACCGCCAGTAACAGTAAGCTGACACCCAGTTTAATCGCGAGTTTTAGCATGCGTTTCAGCGGTGCTCTAGCCTACATTATTCACAAATACTGCCGCTCTTTTGCGCTCCAACCTTCTTGCGAATAGTATAGTAGCGCCGTCCGGTAAATCCGTAATAGGTGCGCACCTGCATTTCAAGAATCAGCCCGATACCAAACAACAGCATGCCGCTGACGATCAATAGCGATCCCAACTGCAACATGGGCCTGCCCGCGAGATCTTCGCCGAAAAGAAGCTTACTCATGCTCAACCAGACATCAATGCCGACCCCTGAAGTGAAACTCAACAGACCGGTCGAACCAAAAAATTGCAATGGCCGATCAGTGAAACGCAGAAAAAACAATACCAGCAACAAATCCACCAACACACGAACGGTGCGCCCCAGGCCATACTTGCTTTCACCAAAACGTCTTGGTCGGTGCGTGACTTCTTCCTCACCAATGCGTGCGCCATACAACGCCGCCATGGCCGGAAGAAAACGGTGTTGCTCCCCGTAAAGACGCAGGTTACGAGCAATCTCAACCCGCATCAGTTTCATCGGGCAGCCGTAATCGTGCATGCGAACCCGAGTTGATCGGCGGATCAGGGCGTTGGCGATGCGGGATGGGAGGTTGCGCGTAAGGCCGGGATCCTTACGGTTTTTGCGCCAGCCGTTCACCAGATCAAGATCGTCCTCTTTCAGACGTGCGAGCAGCCTCGGAATATCCTTGGGATCCGTTTGTAAATCACCATCCATATACACAACATATTCGCCACGGGCGGCTTCAAACCCGGCATTCATGGCCGCTGTCTGACCAAAATTTCGCCGGAGTTGAATTCCCGTAATGTGGCGATGATTGGCGCAAACTTTCTCGATGTGGACAAATGTTCCATCATCGGACCCGTCATCGACCAGAATAAGTTCATAGGGAATATCGCACAAAGCTTGCTCTATTTCCTCGACCAGCGGGAAGATATTCTCTTCTTCGCGGTATAGTGGCACGACGATGGAAATCAATTCCTGGGCCATGTTAACCCCTTTATGGGCCTTAAACTGACCAGCAACAGCCACTCTCTGGCCACCATGCCAAAGCCGCGCTTGTGAATAATCAGATAAGGGAGGATGGCAGAAGGAAAATCGCGTAGCGCCTTCTGCGGCAGTACCAGCGCCTTGCCTCGCATCAACCAGGCCGCGACCTCGCGCATATTGGTCAGCATGGGCAAACGCCCGCCATGGTAATAGAGCAAGGATGGCTGAAAATAATGATAGGTCGCAAGCGATTCCCCGTTAAAGCCCGCTCTGTCGGCGGCAGCGGCGAAAGCGGGCGTAACTTTATAATGGTTAAATCCGGGAAGCACCCATGCGGCGAGCAGAATGACGCTGGCTGTCATGCCCGCGACAATCAAGGGCAGGGCATGCGTAAATTTTACGCGTAAACTCATGCCTGAAGCTATGATTAGTGGCGTAAGAAATAGCGCATACACCCACCCGCCGGGCCATTGTTTCTGTAATGCGGCGCCTGCGGCAATCGTCACAATCAAGGATAACAGCCATGCCCCCCACGTGAACCAGGCGTTGGCTTTTTCCTCGTGTTTACCAGCCCAGAACGCCATCAACAATGCCGCAGCTGGAAAAGCTGGCAGGGTATAGTTCGGAAGCTGGGTGCTGGCAAGCGTAAAAAATACCAGAAACACGCCGATCCAGCACAACAGGAAAAGCCGCGTGGGATCCTTCCTTAATGCCGCCATGCGCCATGGACCAAAGATGGTTGTCGCGGTCAAGAGACCGCTCCATGGAAACCAGCCGATCAGGAAGGCCAGAATATAGAATCCCGGAAAACCATGATGCCCCTGTAGAGGCTCCATGAAACGGTCGATATTATGATGCAGCAAAAACCCTTTTAGCCATACACCATCGGTCAGCACACCTACCGTAATATACCAGGGCAGGGCGACAAGAAGAATGACACATAAACCGGTGAGAGGGCGAAATTTTCCGATATGTTCTCGTTGCCCCATCATCAGAAGGAACACCAACATCACCAACGCCGGGAGCAGGATGGCCACGGGTCCCTTGGCCAGCACACCGAAACCCAGCGCCGCATAAGCAGCCATTAACAGGCGGCGATTATTCAGCCCCTCAAGATAAAAGCAGAGGAAAGCGACCAATGCAAAGCCAACGCAAAGGATAAGTAGAGGATCAGGTGTCGCCGCACGAGCAATGACCACCATATGGAGGCTACTAACGAGCAGCAGCGCGGCAATCAGACCGGTGCGCACATCTGCCATGCGTCTACCAAAATAAAAGACCACCATCACCAACGCGGTAATCGCTACCGCCGATGGCAGGCGTGCCGTCCACTCATGTACGCCGAACACATGAAACAGCGGCATCATGAGCCAGTAAAGGAGAATCGGCTTGTCGAACCGCAGACCGCCATTGAATACAGGCACCCACCAGTTACCCGCCGCGAGCATTTCATGCGCGCACACGGCGTTATTCGCTTCATCCACATCCCACAGGGTATTTCCGCCCAGCATGAACATGAAATTCACGGCGCAAAGTAGCAACAGCCAGGGTACGGGCCGTGCCGCCATGCGTTCAAGCATGATAACTTCCTGCGAAGCAATCAGAACGCCCATGAATGGGCGTATAAATCAATGGATCTTTAGCGACCGGATCAAGCTTCATTGATCATTTTCCTGATACGTTCCGTAATTTCATATACGTCTCCGGAAATGAACAGGCGTTTGCGGCGTGATGTACGACCGGATGTCACCTCGATTTGTTGACAAGAACAATTCAGGATATCCGCTACAAAATGCACCAGCGCGTCGTTGGCCTTCCCACCCTGAGCGACTTCGCGCACGGCGATTTTTATTGCATCGCCGTGCATGCCGTGCATCCTGGGTTTACGCGCACCCGGTTGAGCGTGTACATCAATATAGACTCCCCCCCTTCCAAGCGTAATGGCCCTCTCGACACCACTCACGAAAGCAGGTTCATCGCGATGCGTTGTAAGCTGGGGACCAGGAAATTATCCAGGAAAGCGACGGCTAAAATCAGTAACATCGGCGAAAAATCCACACCCCCAAAGGCAGGCATCCTCCTCCGAAGGGGATACAGCAGCGGCTCGGACAGCTGGATAATAACGCGAACAATAGGATTATACGGATCGGGCGATACCCAGGACAGGATAGCGCGGGCGATAACCACAAAAATAATCGCCATGAACAGCACATGTACCACACCTGCCAGCGCCTGTAGAAAATAACCCAGCATAAACATCAGGCGAGTGCCTTCGAACGTTTGACCGCGACGGCAATGGCTTTGCGCACCGCCTCCGGCAAACCGGCCTCAAACATAATTTCGAGGGCGGCTTCGGTCGTGCCCCCCGGGCTGGTGACTTGCTGCCGCAATTCTTCCGCCGATTTACCGCTTTCCGTCAGCATCCGGCTCGCCCCCAGGGATGTCTGGGTCACCAGAATACGACTTAATGCCTCCGGCAAGCCCAGGGCATGGGCGCTGGCCTGCATTAATTCTGCCAGTAGAAAGAAATAGGCCGGTCCACTGCCGGATATAGCCGTAACGGCGTGCAGAAGATTTTCATCATCCACCCATGCGGTCTTCCCCGACAGAGATAAAATATATTCGGCGCGGACACAATGATCTTTCCCCGCATCACAGAACAGAACGGACATCCCCGCGCCCACCAGGCAGGGTGTGTTGGGCATGGCGCGGACCAGGCAAACATCATCGCCCAGGCCTTCGCGTAAATGTCTGATACTGGTGCCGGCGGCGATACTGATCACCGTCACCCCCGCACTTATCCTTCCAACAAGGCTTTTCAGCACCCCGTCTATCTGCTGTGGTTTCACCGCAAGAACCAGTACTTCCGCTCCGGCAAGAGCCGCAGCATTATTCCGCACTGTATTCACGCCGTACGTCCGTTTCAGCTCATCGAGGCGTTTGGTCTGAATATCGTTAACCGTCAACTTCTCTGGCGTATGCCCGGACCGGATAAGGCCGGACAACAAGGCTTCGGCCATATTGCCGCCACCGATAAAACTTATATTAAGATCTTTCATCCACACCTTCCTTTGCTCTACCGTCCAGACATACTATCCGAACAGGATCGTACCCAGGCGCACCATGTTCGAACCTTCCTCGACGGCGATGCGATAATCGCCGCTCATACCCATGCACAATTCCAGTTTCCCCGCATGGCGGGGGAACGTATCCGGAAGCGGGCGCAGGCTTTCACCGGTGAGGCGATCCCGCAAGTGGCACAAGTCCCGGAAACAAGCCCGCGTATCGCTTCCTCCAGGTGCCATACACATCAGGCCGCGCACCCTGAGCGCGGGAATATTCATCAGACGCTCAAAGACAGCCGGAGCTTGCTCCATGGTTACGCCGTGTTGGCGAGCTGATCCGCCTACATTAACCTGTAGCATGACAGAAAGCCTTCTGCCATGCACATGCGCCGCGACACTTTTCGCCGTTTCAACATCCTCCACGCTGTGCCACATAAACGCGTGTCTGCCGACATATTTAGCTTTATTTCTCTGTAGCGGGCCAACCATGTGCCAGTTCACATGCGGAAAGCGCTCCGCCCTGTCACGCAACTGCTGTGGCCTTGATTCGGCAAAGTCACGCTGTCCGGCATCAGCCAACAGTGCCACATCGGCTTGTGTCGCATACTTTGAAACAGCCAACAGTTTCACATGCTGGGCATCCAGTTCATGCCGCAAAATTCGCCAGCGATTCAACAATTCAGTCATCTCGTTCCAGCTTTTGGGCAGCTCGAAGCATAACGAAACTGAACACCGCATACACCACGATGGCCTGCGTTAGTAAAACCCATGCCTGCAACAAATCGACATCGATGATAACCAGCGCCGCCAGGCCGCTGATGAGCGACAAAACGACAATAGCCAGCACGGCATGCGCCTGGGATATATCAAGCGCCATCAAACGATGGTGCAGATGGTCGCGCCCGACATAGGCAATCCACTCTCGCATATTATGCACTTCACCGCGGACGATACGCGCTACCGTCGTGTAAATCATGTCGAAGATCGGTACTGAAAAGATGAGTATCGGCGCGGCATAAGCTTGTACGAACCCTTTGCTCGACCAGTTCCCCATTAACGCAATACTCGCCATCATCCAGCCGATATAAGTGCTTCCCGTATCGCCAAGGAAGATACGCGCCGGGCGTTTATAGCGGCCATTATCAGGCAAGAAACCGAGGCTGGCGCCAGCCACCGTCACACACAGCAGCAGCATATACGTCTGCGCGGTAGTTGCGGCCAGCAACCCCATCAACAGACAGATCGTTGCAGCCAGCGCCACGGCCAGACCGTTGATGCCGTCCAGAAAATTAAAGGCATTGGTAATGCCAATGATCCACAGGGCGGTCAGCACCATATCCAGTCCATTGTGCAGCAAGAGCGCCCATAGCGGACCGACATAGGCGATCAGCCAGTTATAATTCCCAAAATCCGGGCTTACGCCAGAGAGAATCAGGATAAGTACGGCAAAAAATTGCATCAACAGCTTGAAGGATGCGGACAACCCGCGTACGTCATCCCACATTGAAACCAGGGCCACCAGCAGCGCGGATACACACACAGCTTTCAGCTCGTCGGAATAACTAAAATTCAGGAGCAAGGTTACATTCACGGAAAAAATGACGGCCAGGCCTCCGATTCTGGGTGTCGGCGACTGGTGGACTCGCCGCGCTTCAGGCCTGTCAACGGCATCCATGTGGATAGCCAAACGAATGACCAGCGGCATGACGGCATATGTCAGCAACGTAGAGGAAAGGCCAAGCTTGGCACCTTGTGCGAGAGCTCCCATATTCAGCCAAGGCAGCGCGAGAAGGATGCCTGCCACAAACCCGACCAGGCGCGAACTCCAGTGATCAAGCATTACATACATGCAATAACCGCCTGTTCCATACGGTCCAGCTCATTGCCGCTCATATCGGTGAGTAAAGGCAGGGAAACACATTGCTTCCAGGCCTTCTCCGCGCCCGGACAATGCTGCCCGACAAGCCTGGAAATCGGTGTATCCACAGGCCTTGCGGCAGCCACGCCCCGGGAGTGAAGCATCCCGATGGTACGAGAAGCATCATCCACGCGCACAATGTAGCGGTAATGATTACACGCATCTTCGCGCACCACGGGTTCAGCCTTCCGTCCAGGGAACCACGCATCATAAATGTTTGCCAGACGTATCCGCTTATCGCGCTCTGTACTTGTTTGCGACATGCGAACGCGGGCCAGTGCGGCGTGGATATCGGAAAGCTGGTGATTACCGGCATAAGGAAGTGATACATCCGCCGTATCCGCACAACGCATCTGACGTACTCGCTTGCAAATAACAGCTTCCTGGCTCAACACCACGCCACCGTAAGCGCCGCCCCACGGTTTGGTTGCATAAAGGGATGTGATGGAAATATCTCCAAAACTTCCCAAGCTCCGGTGGCCAATCCGGCCACCTGCCGATTGAGCAATATCTTCGATGATCGGGCAGGGCCATGCCTCTTCCACCATGGGTTCGATCATGCCGAACGGATGCACGAGGATCACCGCATCGAGCCTGTCCGCAGTTCCTTTCGCATACGCCGTATGCAGCCGTAAATCATCGTTGCAGTCCATACATACCGGTTCCGCTCCCGTACCCCGGACCGCATACAGGATGGCACGGCAGGTATAGGCGGGAACCCCCACGCGACGGATATTCCGTTCCACTTTCAGCGCATAAAGTGCCAGTAGCAAAGCGCTACTGCCCGAATCCACTGCTACCGCATATTTAATACCGACATGTCTGGTGGCTTCCGCTTCCAGTGCCAAACATTCTGGACCACTGGTGAGTTGGCCACTGTCCACAACGCGCCGAGCAACGTCAGCAAATGCGGTCCCGAAAACCGGCCTCGAATGAGGGATCATGACTGGCGTCCTGCCTCACAGAAGAGCATATCACTAGCCTGCATTATTCATGAATCGCCGTGGTGATTGCGCCGGGCCTTTGTTTGCAGCGGATTCCGAGGAGAGAGACCGTGAGCGCGCATACGGGCGACCGACGAGGCGTTTGGTGCGGATAAAGGAACAAGCAGGGGCACGGCAGAGTTTATGAATAATACAGGCTAGAGCCGGACACGAATGGGCATAAATGCCTCCGCACAGGATATTTTACCTTGCACGCCCCGAAAATGCGCCGTGGCCAAGGCTATTTCTACAATATTCAATCCCTTGATATTGGTTCGTTCCATCTGCGAATCATGCGCCTCCAGGGCTTTTATTTTGGAAGACAGGGTCTCATGTATGTCCATAAACACCGTGGGCAAAAATTCACGGGTCGAGGGGGTTTCGTAGGCCAGGACACTGGGAACATCGCGGGTCGCCGAGTGCGCGGCCCGTGCTAACTCCCGGTGGTCCTGGTGTGTATCTTCATGATGGTTGACCAGCACAATCGATGGACTGACCTCTTTTACCACGCACTCAATGGCGCGGATAAGCACATGTTCCTCCGGCAATTTTGTATCCTCGAAGCCACCCCAATGAACCGCTTTGAGACCAAGGATTTTCGCAGCTTCTTCCTGTTCGGACATGCGCGCAGGCCCATGGCCACCGTAACCGCCATCCGAGGCCACAAACAAGTGAATTTCGGCCCCCCGACCCGCGTAAATGGCCAATGTTCCGCCACAGCCTATTTCTATATCGTCGGGGTGCGGCGCCAACGCCAGAATTCTACTCACTGTACTATCCCTCCCATTCCACAAATAATCCCTGAAGCGTCAGCTCCTGCATTGAACAATACATCCAGCACGGATAAATATGATATAAAATCGCCATGGAGTTGCGGGTAGACGGGTGCCTCCACCTGCTGGAAATCCAGAGCAAGGCCCGCCTGACCAAACCTTTCCTGCCGTAAATACACCCTGCCCTCTCGACCGGACAGGTAAGCATCACCACGCAGGGCCAGGCACAAATCGACCAGGCGCTCCGTTGGGTCTGTACTCTCCACGCCGAGAGCGGATGCCAGGTAGAGGGGCGCGTCGCATCCCAGAGCATCACCCAGCACACGGATCAGTGCCACATTCAAATCACGCAGCATGTCATACGGGCGCTGCAATACCTCCCGGACCGGAGGCCAGTACGTCGCAAGATAAGGCGCTTTTGCATAGGACTGCTCAATACTGCGGCAGGCTTTATGCGCCCAATGTTGGCCGGCGATTGGCACACCATTGATTTTTTGCGGGTAGCGGTAACCCACAGGTACTGTCACCCACTGCGTACCCTGCACCGTCTTAATACGATTGCGGTTCAGCCAGTCATTCTTTTCGTATTGGACAGTGTCCAGCAACACCATGGCATCGGCCAGCATCCACTTATGGAAGAAGCCCGGCCACGGCAGAAAATTAGGCTGGTGAATGGTAATGAGTGTCATGCCGAAATCCTCATGAGAACCCGCGGATTACTCACGTAACTACGCATGATTCAGCAATCCATCGTATAATTCCTGAAGCGCCTGCACCATGACCTCCGTTGAATATGCCCTGGCGCGCTCCCTGCACGCCATCCTTACGGAACCAGGCCAGTTGCGTAACAAGGCACTTGCTACGGCATGAGCATCATCCGCATCCAGCACCGCGCCACACGCCTTTATCACCAGCTCTTTCAAACCACATACATTGGATACCACGCAGGGAAGGCCCGAAGCCATCGCTTCGACCACGGCGCGCCCCATCCCTTCGTTATGCGATAGTAGTGCAAAACAGCGGCTTGCCGCAAGAAACGGAACAGGGTCACGCCAGCCCGCGAAGTAAATATGATCCCTTAGATTCAGCATGTCGCGCATCTTCTCCAGCTCATCTCTTTCTTCACCATCGCCGACAATGGCCAGCCGTGCTTCAGGCTTTAGCTCACAAACACATGCCCACGCCCGGATGAGGCGCTCCATACCCTTGACCGGGACCAGCCGACCCACACTGACCGCATCCCACCGGTATGTATCGGCATGTGCGGCTCGCCATGCTGCTATCCTGCTTTGGATACCTGCCACATCGACGCCGCTGGGAATCACGCGCCACTGCCCGGCTCGCCCGATACGCCGCCGTAAATGGTCATCCCGCTCCGCCCGCGTCAGCGCTATCAGCGCATGTGTTCGATGTGCCATCCGGCGCTCCATATATATGAAAATCGCCGTCTTTATTTTACCAAAATATCCATGAAAAATATGCCCGTGCGGCGTATGCACGACCGCGCCCGCACGCCCCCATGCCGCGAGTCGCCCCAGTATGCCCGCCTTTGAGGTGTGTGTATGCACGATATCGAAGCCCCGGCTTACCAACCGTCTCATTTGAAAGAATGCCCCCATATCCGACAAACCCGGCGACCGCATCAGGGAAGGAATGATGCATACCTCACCTCCGGCATGGCGGAAAGCATCCAGGTCCCCCCGCGTGCGGGTTTCTTCGATTTTCGACATCCGGGATTCTCTACCCGGACCAAAGGCCAGACACACCCGATGGCCTTCCTGCACCTGGTGTATCGCACACACCAATGTATTGATAGCCGAACCACCGCCGTCCATACGCGTGATAAAATGCAGAATCCTCATTCAATCCACCAATGCTTAATGGCTTCCAACGAGGTCATCGGGAGAAAAAACTATGGAGCCTTTTCGCGACATCATCACCAGGCACTTCCGGTCACAGCGATGAGATGTTCATCAATGCCTCTGCCCGCTGCAAATCTTCTGGCGTATCAATGCTGACGCAATGAAAATCACCCATGCACACGGCAATGGCATAGCCATGATGCAATACGCGTAATTGCTCCAGATGCTCGGCCTGCTCCAGCGGGGAAGGCGAGAGTTGTCCGTACTTCAATAGAAATTCCTTGCGGTAGGCATACAGGCCGACGTGCTGCAAGGGTGCAGCCGCTGCTTCGTTGCGCAGGAATGGAATCGGCGCACGGCTGAAATACAGGGCATGCCCGAGGGCGTCGCACACCACCTTTACCACGTTGGCATCATTCAGATCAAACGCATCGCGGATAGGGTGTGCCAGCGTCGCCATCGGTAGTTCTGGTTCTGCTGCGAACGGCTCCAGCACCGCACGAATTGCTGCCGGATCAACCA
The DNA here is from genome assembly GCA_964624255.1 of uncultured Zetaproteobacteria bacterium. Taxonomy (GTDB): domain Bacteria; phylum Pseudomonadota; class Zetaproteobacteria; order Mariprofundales; family Mariprofundaceae; genus JAUZQZ01. Next base: position 25,632 of record CAZUWV010000004.1, on the reverse strand, counting down.
TCGGCTCATCGCCTTGCACATTGACCACAATATCGCAATCCATATCCGCTACGGCCTCGGCCAGGCGATCCGTGCCACTGGCATGACTGGTGCGCGTCATGCATACCTGCGCGCCGCAACCGTGCGCCACATCGGCGATACGCACATCATCGGTAGCAACCAGAACCTCGCCCACACCCGCCGCCCATGCCTGCTTCACAACATGCGCGATCATCGGTTTGCCGGCCAGAAGAGCCAAAGGTTTGCCCGGAAAGCGAGTGGAAGCAAAACGTGCAGGTATCCCGACAATAACCTTCATACGTGCGGGCAGGCCTCGATTTCCGCCCAGCCTGCTGTAGCCGTGCCCACCTTACCAACGACCACGCCGGCAGCATTGTTCGCATACTGCGCGGCGGCTAAGGGGTCGTCCCCGCGTGCCAAGCAGGCTGTAAATACGGCAATGACGGTATCCCCGGCCCCCGTGACGTCGAACACATCGCGGGCCGCCGTGGGAATATGATGGCATCTCTCGCCATCAAACAGGGTCATGCCTTTTTCCGAGCGTGTAAGCAGCACATAACGCAGATTGAGGCGATCCCGTAGTTGGCGGGCAATCATCTCCACATGTGCGTCTTTGTTGACCGGATCCATACCGGCCATGGTCGCGGCTTCAGCCAGGTTGGGCGTAATTACCGTAGCGCCATGATAAGCTTCCGTATGCTCCGGTTTGGGGTCTACCGCCACAATCTTCCCAGATAAATACGGCATCATGTCGGCCAGGAATCCCGGCGTGAGTATACCTTTACCGTAGTCGGATAAAATAACCGCATCCGCTTCGGTCACCTTATCAAGAATTGTCTGTTTAATTGTGGCATGGGTATCCGGGCACACGGCATGCGTCCATTCGCGATCATAGCGCACCAGCTGCTGGTGACGGGCGATGATGCGCGTTTTGATAGCGGTAGGCCGGGCGTTCTTCTTGATTTGTACACCCGTCGCATCCGAATCCAGTTCTTTTAGCCGCCGCAATACCCAACGCCCCGGTTCATCATCTCCAACCATCCCGAATACGGCCGAAGACGTATCAATGGCATGCAAATTGCGCACGACATTGACTGAACCGCCCAGGCGACGATCAATACGCTCGACATGCACCACCGGCACCGGTGCTTCAGGCGAAATGCGCGATACATCGCCCCAGACAAATTCATCTACGATGATATCGCCAACTACCAGTATCATGATTCATTCTCCAGTGCCCATCGCCAATACTTTCTAACTGGACTCTATGCATAAATGCTACCTACCGTACCCTTGCTTGTTCCTTTACCCGCAACGAATCCTTCGTCGGTCGTTCTTATGCATGGCTACGGCCTCCTTCCCTGTAATCCATTGCGAACAAAGGTCCTGCGCAATCATCACGGCGATTCATGAATAGTCCAGGCTACAGTCGGCTGCTACGCTGCCGCAGCAAGTGATCGGCCAGCACCAGTGCCAGCATTGCTTCGGCGATCGGTACAGCACGGATACCCACGCACGGATCATGGCGGCCTTTGGTAACGATGTCCGTTTCATTGCCGCATTCATCCATCGTTGGTCGCGGTTTTAGAATGGAGGATGTTGGCTTCAGTGCCAGGCGTACGCGGATCGTATCGCCGTTGGAGATGCCACCCAAAATACCTCCCGCATGATTGGTCATAAAACCTTCCTTGCGTATCGCATCGCCAAATCCTGAACCCTGCGCTTCGATGCAGGCGAAACCATCGCCGATCTCCACGCCTTTAACCGCCTGAATGCTCATCATCGCCCCGGCAATATCAGCATCCAGTTTATCAAACACCGGCTCACCAAGTCCGGGAGCCATACCATATGCCTCCACGGTCACTCCCGCACCGATCGAATCGCCTTCCTTGCGCAAGGCATCGAGATAAGCGGCCATTTTTTTTGCCGCACCGGCATCCGGACAGAAAAAAGGGTTGTCTGGAATTTCATGTGCATTGAACTGCGCGGGATCCGCCCGAACCGGACCAATCTGATCCACCCAACCGAGGATCGAAATACCGGATTCGGCCAGGAGTTTACGCGCAATCGCACCCGCCGCGACCCGCATGGCCGTTTCCCTCGCGCTGGAACGCCCCCCACCACGGTAATCGCGGAAACCATATTTCCTGAAATACGTTATATCGGCATGCCCGGGACGAAATTTGTCTTTGATCTCGCTGTAATCCTTGCTGCGCTGGTCAGTGTTCCGAATCAACAGCCCAATCGGGCAACCTGTGGTCCTGCCTTCGAATACGCCGGAAAGAATTTCTACCGCATCGGCTTCGCGCCGCTGAGTGGTATATCTGGACTGGCCCGGCTTGCGGCGGTCCAGATCCGGCTGAATATCAGCTTCGGAGAGTACCAGGCCCGCAGGACAACCATCGACAACGGCGAGGAGGGCCGCGCCGTGGGACTCGCCCGCAGTACTAACGCGAAAAATCTGGCCGAAAGATGAACCGGACATTTACTGTATACCCATTACTTGATACCGGGGTCGCCCGCCCCGACATGAAAACCACCGTCCACATAATGCACCTCGCCGGACACACCAGAGGCAAGGTCGGACAATAGATACATTGCCGTATTTCCCACTTCATCCTGACTTACATTGCGCTTCAACATTGAACCGCGAGCACTTTTTTCCATCAGCTTTCTGAAATCTCCAACTGCGGAGGCCGCCAGTGTACGGATCGGTCCCGCCGAAACCGCATTCACGCGGATACCATCCGGTCCCAGATCCTGCGCCAGGTAACGAGTTGAAGCTTCCAACGCCGCTTTGGCCACGCCCATAACATGGTAACCCGGAACAGCGCGCACCGCGCCCAGATAGGTCATCGTCACCATGCTCCCTCCGTCTTTCATCAACGGTGCCGCACGCTGCGCACAGGCAACAAATGAATAAGCCGAGATATCCAGCGCCAGATGAAAATCCTCGCGCGAAGTGACGGAGAAACGGCTACGCAATGTATCCTTGTTAGCAAAGGCAATGGAATGTACCAGAAAATCCAGCTTACCCCATGTCGCTTCGACCCTGGCGAAAAAATTATCCAGTTGCGCATCATCGCCGACATCCAGAGGTTCAATCAAAGTCGCATTCACCGATTCGGCCAATGGCCGGACACGCTTTTCCAACATATGTCCCAGGTAATTAAATCCCAGTTCGGCGCCTTCGCGCCGACAGGCCCGGGCCACACCCCAGGCGATTGATTTATCGTTGGCAATGCCCAGGACGAGCCCCTTTTTCCCTTCCAGCAATCCCACTAGACCCTCCGTTAAGAAATAATTGTAACCGCTCAAATATCTAACCTGGACTATTCACAAATACTGCCATGCCCTTGCTTGTTCCTTTGTCCGCACCGAATCCCTCGTCGGTCGTCCGTATGCACGGCTACGGTCTCTCTCCTCGGAATCCGTTGCGAACAAAGGTCCAGCGCAATCATCACGGCGATTCATGAATAGTCCAGGCTAATTGCACCAATTTTGCAAACATATCAGGACGATTACCACAAGTTAACGTTTTCTCCGTAGTAGCACCAGACACGAACCGCCACGCGTTTCGGGTTTAGGGATTGCCGCCAGCACATACCCGGCAAAGGGGCCCTCCGCCAGCCACAGATAAACTGCCTCCTTTAATATCGGGTGGCCATCCGGGGAATGGAGGCCTCGCCCATGCACCAGGCACAGAACGCGATGATACCTTGTCAGGGCCTGTTGCATGCAATGGTCGAGCAGGGAGAATGCCTTTTCGCGCGTCAGTCCATGTAAATCGACTTCCATATCCACCGGTGGCCGTCCATTTCCCAATTGACGCAAGCGTTCCTGTGAAACCCCATCAGCTTTCAGCATCCACGGCTCCGCCGACTTCTTCGGCCGGGAACCCTTCAGTCCCGTAAGGGGAGGATGCTCTGCTTTCGTTGCGCTCCGGATCAGAGGGCGCAGTTTGCTCGCTTGCTTGCGAGATCTACGTTGCAGTCTCCGCACATCGCGCATGGCATGGTCAAACAGATCATCGTCATCCGGCATGGGTTAAAATTCTTTACGTCCGGGACGCGCCATCAATTTTTGTACGGCATCCGTTAGGCGAAGATTCCCGCATAAAACCTGATATACTGATTCCATTAACGGCGCCTCCACGCCAAGTCTGAGCGCCAGCGTATGGATAGCGTGCGCCGTACCCAAACCTTCCACCACCTGACCGATGCACGCTTTTGCCTCAGCAATATCCATACCCTGAGCCAGTGCTATACCAAAACGGCGGTTTCGGGATAATTCACCGGTACATGTGAGAACCAGGTCGCCCAGCCCGGATAAACCCATCAGCGTTTCCTGGCGGCCGCCACATGCACAGGCGATACGCGCCATTTCCGCCAGCCCCCGCGTTATCACAGCAGCAACGGCGTTATGCCCTAATTGCATACCATTCGCCATACCCGCAGCGATGGCGACCACATTTTTTAATGCTCCACCCAATGAAACGCCAGCAAGATCATCGCTGGCATAGATACGAAAATTTGTATCTGCGAAGAGCAGTGCTGTGGCTTCAGCCCGTTTTATATTCGATGCGGCCATGGCCATGGCCGTCGGCAACCCCCTGGCAACCTCCATAGCAAAAGACGGGCCGGAAAGCACAATGCTTCTTTCGACCCCGAGATACCGAACGAGCAATTCATCGGTACGCTCAAGTGTGGACGGGTGGATACCCTTAAAAGCGGCAATCACGGGGGCATCGGAGCTACTTGCCACTTGTGGCAGGACAGACCCGGCTGCCGAGCTGGGCGTGGCGATGATGATGATCCGCGCATCGTCAAGTGCGGCATTCGGATCGGATGTGACTTCAAGGCTATCCGGGAATAAAATTCCGGGGAGGTAAGCATCGTTCGCGCGCGCCTTCTGCATCCGTGCCGCTTTCGCCGGATCGCGTGCCAGCAGGCGAACAGAACACCCCTGACGCGCCAGCACCATAGCCAATGCCGTACCCCATGATCCCGCGCCTATCACGCAAACCGATGTATTCATCTCCTCTGCCATCCCGCCCACACGGTGAGCAGAAGTGGAACAGCCAGCAGCAACAGCGGTAGATCGCCCCAACGTTGATAAGGCGTCTGGACATCCGAATCGCGGTATTTTCCCAGCACGGAACCTTGGGTGAACCAGGGTATGGTCTGTTCGATACTTCCATCCGGCGCCACGATGGCCGACACGCCGGTGTTGGCGGCGCGTAGCAGGTAGCGCCCCGTTTCTACGGCACGCATACGCGCCGCCTGCAAATCCTGCCATGTTGCCGGCGTGTGCCCGTACCACGCATCGTTGGTCACATTGACCAGTACCGATGCTGTATTCGCGCGCTGCCTTGCCTCACGCGGAAAAATCGCTTCGTAGCACACCAGCGAACCATAACGCTCATGGGCACCCTGCAATACGCCTGAATCCCGGGATGGTCGGAAATTGGCAATATTGGGTACCAGTGCATGTAGGAACGGGATCCATGAGGGTACATATTCGCCGAATGGCACCAGATGCCGTTTACCCACGAATTGTAATGTCTTTACGCCGGGCTGAAACAGGTAAAGCCCGTTGTGTGCAATACGCTGCGCGAGGCGTCCGCCGCCATCAAGTTTAAGACCGCCGAACAAGACCGGGGTGTTCCATGCTCGCATGCGCTGTAGTAGCCACGATTTCCATTCCGGTGCTCGCGCCAGGAATAGCGGTACGGCTGCTTCCGGCCATATAATCAAATCGCTCTGTTTGGCGACCTGCCCCGACAGCCGTACATAACGATGCATGGTTTCGTTGAGAAAATCAGCATTCCATTTCAGCTTCTGGGGGATGTTGGCTTGTATCAGTGCCACGCGATGGATGGCTCCGTTGGCCCGATAAGGTTCGGGCGCGACAAACAGGCATATACCCGCGACCACAGCACCCACCAAGCCCCAGCGGTAGTATTTAAATTGTAGCATGAAGACCAGCGACACCGCCAGCAGAGCAGGTAAAAGGGCCGCACCGTACACACCCGCTATCGCGGCCCAGCCAATGGCGGGGGTATCCAGCAACAGACTGCCGAGCGGGGTCCACGGCAAGCCCGTAAACAAGTGTCCGCGCAGCCATTCTTCTCCCACCGTTAGAATCGGAAATACAACCAACATGCGAGGACTAAACCTCGCCAGCTTGTAGCTACCCCAGGCCAGCAGCGCCGGAAACAGGCCCAGAACGGAGCCAACCAGCGCGGTTGCCAGCACGGCCCATGGCCATGCCAGCGGTCCAAAGGTGTGAAATGTAAGCGCCAGCCACCATGCACCAACACCGAACCAGCCCAGGCCGAAAGCCCAGCCCGCCATGAAGGGCTTGCCGCGCATAAACACCAATATCCAGCCCGCAAGCGCCAATACGCTCAGCCATTTATAATTGTAGGGAGAAAAGGCGAAGGGCATGAGGTTGCCGAGCAGAAATGCTGCCGCCAGCATGACCCATTGCGAGCGACCCCATGCCCGCCCCGGCATTTGGGGATGACGTTTAGCGAGTAGAGACATCGGCTATGGGCGTGACATGCAGTTTGAGGACGCGCCGTGGTTCCGCCGCCAGCACGCGGACCACCAGTCCAGCCACCTCAATGCACTCCCCTTTCGCCGGAATGCGGCCACACAAACTGGTCACCAAACCGCCGACTGTATCGTAATCGCCTTTCGGTAGCCGGCACGCCAGCACTTCTTCCAGATCCTCAACATGCAAGCGGCCGGATACAACATAGCCACCATCCTCATCCCGTACGCATTCACCGGAACCGCCCGCCCCGCCAGCCTCATTCATCGAACCTATAATCTCGGTCAGAAGATCGGAAAGCGTAACCAGCCCCCCCGTACCTCCGTATTCGTCCATCACCACGGCCAGGTGGGCACCTTTCTCTTTCATACGATTCAGAAGCCCAAGTGCCAGTTGAGATTCAGGTACTTTCAGACAGGGCCGGATCATACTGGAAAGTGGTTCATTTTTATCCCCGATTTCAGCGGAGAACACATCCCATGCATGGATGACGCCTTTAATATTATCCAGATGATCGACATAAACCGGCAATCGGGAGTATCCGTTATCGGCGATTTTTTTTGCCGCATCCTTAAGCGACATGCTCGCCTCAAGGGCAATAATCTCTGAACGCGGGACCATCAGCTCCCGCACCCGGACATCACGGAACATCACCAGACTTTCGAGCATGCGGCGGTGATCGTCGGACTGTACCGCCTCCGCCCTGCCAATCAGCGCCAGCAGTTCATCCTCATCGCGCCCTGGCCGCAAGCGCCTGATCCATCGCGTGCGCAAACGTTCCCGCCAGTGGTTAAACATGATGACTTCGCGAGAAAAGTGAAGATCGCACTTTTCGATTTCCGTGAGGTAAAGGGACCATGGACGAAGTTCTGACAACGTCATCAGACATTGCTTAGCCCTTTTCCGTATGGATCATGCAGGCCAAGTTGCGCCATGGCGCAGCTCTCCATGCGTTGCATACACTTTGCCTCCGCTTCGTCCGCGTGGTCGCGGCCCAGCAGATGTAACGTGCCATGAACAATGAGGTGCAACACATGCGCGTGCGCGTCGATACCCAGCCTGAGGGCTTCTTTTTCCACGAAAGGCCATGCCAGAATAATATCTCCCAGTGGTTCATCGAAGCGAAAGTCGGGACCATCCTGCATGGGAAATGACAGCACATCGGTGATCGTATTCTCATGCCGCCATTGCCGGTTGAGGTCTTGCACGGTCTCATTGTCCGCCAGACGCAGGCACAGCGTCACGGTGCGACTTACGCCCGCCTGGGCGCATGCGGCAGCCACGGCCTGACGCATGCGTGATTCATCCGGCAACCTTCCGTAGCTCATGCCCCCATCAATGATAATATCAACCATCATGGCTCACCTGCCTCGCTACGTTCGTAGGCTGCGACAATTTGTTCCACCAGGGCATGTCGCACAACATCCCGGCCACTTAAATGATGGATGCCTACATGATCCAGGCCTTCCAGTACCTGTAGGGCATGCAACAGACCGCTATGATGTTTGGTGGGAAGATCCACCTGCGTCGTATCTCCGGTTACGACCATCTTTGAGAAAAAGCCGAGACGCGTCAGAAACATTTTCATTTGTTCGCGCGTAGTGTTTTGCGCCTCGTCCAGGATGATAAATGCATCACTGAGGGTGCGCCCGCGCATGTAAGCCAGTGGCGCGACCTCGATACGTCCGGATTCCATGAGACCATTCATTTTCTCCAGCCCGACCATATCGGCGAGGGCGTCAAATAACGGCCGCAGGTACGGGTCTACCTTTTGTTGCATATCACCCGGTAAAAAGCCCAGTCGCTCCCCGGCTTCGACGGCCGGACGGGTTAAAATCAGACGTTCTACCTGATGCGAATACAGTGCTTCGACGGCCATGGCTACGGCCAGGTAGGTTTTTCCCGTACCCGCCGGACCCACCGCAAGCGTTAAAACATGCTGGCGGATACCATCCATGTAGCGCCGCTGATTGGGGGTCTTGCCCTGAATGCGACGCCGTCCGGCAATGACCGCGCCGACATTCGCCTCCGGAGCGTTCACACCTGCCTCCGTCACGCCCCTGGTGCGCAACGTGCCTTCCAGTTGCACGTCTTCGACCGGCCCTTTTTCTGCCCATGGTAATAACGCACGCATAACTTCAGCCGCCGCATGCGCCTTGTCCCCCTCAAGCTGCCAGTCACCGGGACGTCCGAGAAAATGAACCCCGAACTGTGCTTCAATCCGGCGCAGAACGCGGTTTTCGCTACCACAGAGGTTACGCAGGGTCTGCGGCTCGATATCTGTGATATTGAGATGAACGCAGGCTTCCGGGCGTTTACCGCCATGCTTCAACTCTCGACCTGCTCACCGCGCAACGACTGACCATAGGCACGGGTAATCTTGACCGGCAGAATCTGCCCCTCCTGCTGTGTATGCCCCTCGAAATGAACAATCTTGAAATCCGGCGTCCGCCCCTGCATATCGCCCGACGTTCGACTTTTCTTCTCTACCAGCGCAGGCACCACTTTGCCCACCTGAAGCCGATACCGCGCATGGCTACTTTCGCGCATCAGGGCCAGCAATTGTTGTAATCTTGCGCTTTTAATCATATCGGATATATCATCTTCAATCCTGGAAGCGGGCGTGCCGGGACGCGGCGAATAATTGAAACAATAGGCAGAATCAAACCCGACCTGACGCACCAGCGACAGCGTATCCTCAAAATCAGTATCGGTTTCTCCGGGGAAACCGACAATGAAATCCGAAGACAAGGCAATATCCGGGCATATTTCCCGTAATCGCTGAATGATATCTAGATACTGCTCTCGCGTATGCCCACGATGCATGGCTTTAAGAACCCGGTCGGACCCGCTCTGCACAGGCAAATGCAGATAGGGCATCAGGGATGGAAGCTCGGCAAAGGCGTCAATCAAGCCCTCGCTCACCTCCATCGGGTGGCTGGTGGTAAAACGCAAACGGAGGAGTCCATCCAGCGCCGCTACCGCGTGCAACAGCATAGCGAAATCCCATTCCTCGCCCTTTGGACCCGAACCCAGATAACCATTTACATTTTGCCCCAGAAGGGTGATCTCCACGACACCCCGGTCCAGCAAATCCCGGCATTCGTCCAACACATCGGAGACAGGTCGGGAAAACTCGGGACCGCGTGTATAGGGAACGACGCAGAAGGTACAAAATTTATCACACCCTTCCATAATCGTAACGAAGGCGGAGTGCCCTGTTTTTCCAACTCGGGGCAAATGATCGAATTTCTCGATTTCCGGCATTTCCGTTTCGGCCAGTTGTACGCGCTCGCGCCGTATTTTCCTCACCATGTCAGGCAGTTTATGATAGCTCTGCGGTCCGAAGACCATATCCACGAAGGGTGCGCGCTGCATAATGCGGCTGCCTTCCTGCTGTGCCACACAGCCGCCCACGCCGATAATCAGGTCGGGATGCTCTTCCTTGAGCAGGCGGTAGCGCCCCAACTCGGAATACACTTTTTCTTCGGCTTTCTCGCGGACGGAGCATGTGTTCATCAGGATCACATCGGCATCCGCCGGATCCGCGACCCGGCGCAAGCCGTACGCCTCCTGCATCAGATCAACCATGCGCGACGAATCGTACTCGTTCATCTGGCAGCCATACGTTTTGATAAAGATCGTATCCAGGTGTTTATTCCTCATCAGCCGCGCCGCTTGCGCACCGCCCCGGCCAGTTCTTTTAACATTATTTTGGTATCACCCCATCCGATGCAAGCGTCCGTGACACTCTGGCCGAAGACAAGATCTTGCCCGGCAATAACATTTTGCCGCCCGGCGACGAGGTGACTCTCAATCATCACACCCATAATGCATGCACCGCTATCGGCAATCTGCCCTGCGACATCGTGGCAAACAGATATTTGGCGCTCATACTTTTTCCTACTGTTAGCGTGGGAGAAATCAATCATCAGTCTTGTGGCAAGGCCTGCGGCATCCAGTTCCTCACAGGCCCGGCGCACGCAAACTGCATCATAGTTGGGTTGGTGTCCGCCACGCAGAATGATATGGCAATCTTCATTCCCCGAAGTGGAAAAAATGGCCGAACGTCCCTGTTTGGTCAATGACATGAAATGATGCGGATGCGATGCCGAACGGATGGCGTCTACGGCCACTTTGAGTCCCCCGTCGGTCGCATTCTTGAAGCCCACAGGGCAGGACAAACCACTGGACAGCTCGCGGTGCGACTGGGATTCCGTGGTGCGCGCGCCAATTGCACCCCAACTCACCAAATCCGCCACATACTGCGGACTGATAAGGTCCAGGAATTCCGTTCCGGCCGGTACGCCCATCTCATTGACATCCAGCAACAGTTGGCGAGCCAGACGCAGACCCTTGTTGATCCGGAACGTGTCATCAAGATCGGGGTCATTAATTAAACCCTTCCAACCCACCGTTGTGCGCGGTTTTTCAAAATAACAGCGCATCACAATCAACAGGTCGTCCGCCAGCTCCTCGCGCACCTTCGCAAGCCCCAAGGCATACTCGCGTGCGGCATCGGGGTGGTGGATGGAACATGGTCCAGCCACCACCAGCAGGCGGTCATCTTTACCCCTTAAAATGTCGTGGATCGCATACCTGGCTTCATAGGTGGTTTTTGCCGCCCGTTCAGTCACCGGGTGCTCCCTGTGCAATTGTTCAGGCGGAATGACTTCGGCTACACCCACAATACGCAAGTCATCTGTTTTGTATGTCATATTTGCTGTCATTTATTCCTCGGTCGCGCAACTATACGCGAACAACGATGATTTTCGAGACCTTGGCTGAATGCCTGGTTCGAGAGCCAATCTGCAAAACTCGTGAGCGATGATCGGCTTCCCCACGTTGGCCTATGCCCGAGCTGGAATTTCGATCCATGGAACCACCATGCAAACAAACACCAAACATGCAGCCCTACCGCAGGGCGGGACAGCGCCGGTTGCTTCCCGAAAAGGGACTCAACGTGGGATTGACGCGCATCCACCCAGAGTTTTGCAAGAGGCTGCTTGAGCAACGGAATCGGGGCTCTTTCAGGCAGCGAATCTCCGGGTAGCTGTTGGCCTGGATCGCGTACCCGTGTATGGCTATAATCTCCTTCCCCGAGAACCGTTACGTACAAAAGGTCAGGCGAATTCCGGGAGAATGCTGGCAGGGAATACAGGGCCATCCACACAAACACGCCGGTAATGTTCCCCGTCGTCCTCCAATGTTTTAACCACGCAACCAGCACAACCGCCAATGCCGCAAGCCATATACTCCTCCAGCGAGAGTTGCGCTGGCAAACCGAGCTCCCGGCTCAGTCTGGCAACGGCATGCAACATGGGATGTGGCCCGCAGGCCAGAAGGATACATCGGTTCCGCTCCGCTTCACCCAGCGCCATAAGATAATCCCTGGCAAGATCAGGAACATGCCCTTCGTAGCAACCATAAAGTCCGGCACTGGATGCGAGGCGGGACGGAATCCGGCGATCTTCCAGTGAGGTGATACTCAAAATGGTATTACCGCCGATTCCGGGCAGCAAAAACAGGGAAGGCTTCAGCGCGAACGGAAACAGAACCTCCGATCCGGCAAAAACCACCATATCTGCCTGGCCGTCTAATACGTTTGCAGCAAAAATTATCGGCGGAATACCGACGCCACCGCCGATCAGAATATAGCGTTTCGTCGTATCGCTTACATCGAATGGGCGGCCGATGGGACCGAGCATGGGTAATATCTCGCCTGCCGTCCGGCTGCACAACTCCCTCGTGCCATCACCGACAACCTTGGCCAGAAGATCAATCGTTCCTTTCTCTGGACGGGTCAGCATGATGGAAACGGGACGCCTGAGCAGGCGCCCCGACGAAACACGAAGATGAACAAACTGGCCCGGCCTGGCGTACCTGGCGATTTTCGGTGCCTTGAGCCTCAAGATAAACTGGTCGCCGGGGTGGTGGATATTGGCTATGAGTTCAGATTTTTCTTCGAAAATGGTTTTTTTGCGTTGTCTTGGCTTATCCGCCATAAAGTTTGGCGGATAAGCCTGGTATTCATGGGTTGGCGCATTCATTTCATGCCCGGCGATACATCCTGGAAAGAACTCGATACCATGCCCCGAACCTATCGAATTATTCTGGAAACATCACCAGCGGATACCCTGCCCGGTCTGCACCGGGATGGTAGCAATGACCACATTTACGGCAGCGCCCATGTTTGGCTCCAAGGGCAAAGAGGCTTTTTGAAAAACGCGCGAGCCGCAATGAGATTCACTTGGCTACAAATGCTCAACATTTGTCCCCCGGGTCCGCTTCCGCATTTCGCCAAACATCCAGAAACGCGGTAAGGTGAGGGCGTGTTTCTCCTTCATACTCCAGATAGTGGGAAAGTCCGAGGATGGTACGAGCATATGCGCCACCGGAAAGCCCACCATTAAATAATTGCCAGCGCAGGAACAATAACAATGTGGTGCAAACATCGGTTTCGCAGTAGTTGCGAATGGCAGCGATATGGCCAGCTTCAAACAAACCACGCACATCATCGCCTGCCGTGTCCAACTTGCCCGGAATGTTGAAGCAGCTCGCTACCTCATGCATGGAACAGCGCGACGAAGCGCCGTAATTTGAAAAAACCTCCAATAAATCAAGATGATATTCATGTGAATAACGCGCATCGTAGCTGTTCCACCGGTCCCCTTCAGAGAACCAGCGGGGACAGGCAAGCCCATGTTTCATAGCGCGGTATTTAATGACGGGAACATCGAAACCTCGCCCGTTAAAACTGACCAGTCGGGGGGCACGGTTCTCAATAAGACCGAGGAAGCCTTCCAGTAGTTCGCGCTCGCTGCTGCCTGCTTCTCCGCCACTTGCTATGCGGCGCATCACCAGTTCTTTGCCTTCCTCGCCAGGCTCACATATCAGATGCGCATAACTGATAGCGACAACCTGGTGAAATGGTTGGCGGGGAAAATCGTTCCTGCCATCGGTTTTCTCCAGAAAATAATCGCGCAAGGCGTCACGCGCTTCAACATCCGTGAATGCAGGCTTCCCAAGAAGCCGGCGGGCAGCGGATGCATCCGGGACAGTTTCAATATCAAAAACAATGCTATCGCGGCGCATATTACAATTCCTCCTCGGAGCCTTCGCAATGAAGGTCTGACTTATCCTTCTGCTCGCCGAAGCATACCCTGCGAGATTCTCTTTTGCGCCCTTTGCAGCGAACTTTTTCAGAGCATCCCCCGCGCAAGGCTGCTACACTCGCCCCATGAAAATTCTGGTGGTGGAGGATGAGCGGCGCGTTGCCCAGTTTATCCAGAAAGGTCTCAAAGAAGAAGGCCATGCCGTGGATTGCGCCTATGATGGCGAAGAGGGTGGCTTTCTGGCCGAAGTTAATGAATACGACCTGATTATTCTGGACTTGATGTTGCCGAAAAAGAACGGCATCGCCATGTGTTCGGAGATTCGGGAACGGGGGATCAGCGCGCCTGTCCTGATGTTAACAGCACGCGATGCCGTGGAAGACAAGGTGCGGGGCCTGGATGCGGGCGCTGACGATTATCTGGCCAAGCCCTTTGTCTTCGAAGAGTTACTGGCGCGCGTGCGCGCTCTGTTGCGTCGTAGCTCGGAAACCAGAACGCCGATTCTAAAGATTGCAGATCTGGAGCTGGACCCGATGAGCCGCAGGGTACTTCGTTCAGGCCGGGCTATCCGCCTGACGACCAAAGAATACGCCCTGCTTGAGTATATGATGCGCAACCCCGGCCGGGTACTGTCGCGTACCCGTATCGGTGAGCATGTGTGGGATATGAACTTCGATCCGGAAAGTAATGTCATCGACGTTTATGTAAGTCATTTGCGCAACAAAGTGGATAAAGGGTTTGAACAGCCGCTAATTTATACCCTGCGGGGTCAGGGCTATATGCTGACCAGCGACGCACCACCCGCGTAAGGGTCTGTAACGAAATAACATGGTCATTTATACGCCTGAATATGTGCCAGATTGTCGTGATGCAGTTGAACAAAATATGAGGTGTAGCCTTGCTACATCGAATGTTTTGTGATTGAGCAACGCGTCAAGATGGTGTGTAGGCTGGATGGAAAAATGAGTATGCTATTTCGTTACAGCCCCTGAAATTCGCTGGTCATAGGGGTTCCATGAAACTGGGCACCACGAATTCGCCAATACCACGATCCGTATACCGCCTGCTCCGTCCTTTCGTCCATCTTATTTCCACTTTCCGGGGCCGACTGGCACTGCTCTACATGGCCGTGGAGTTCTCCCTGCTGCTATTTACGGGAATATTACTCTACGCAGTGTTGTCGCATCAAATATCGGCATCCGTGGACCAACGGTTAAAGCAGCAGGCGACAACTGTCGTACACGAACTGGAAACATCAAAATTTCATTTCTGGAATCAGGAAATGACCAAATTCTCGCGACATTTCCTGGGTACCGTTCAATTGGTGGGTACCAACGGTGTTTTGCTGTTTTCCTCGGATAGAGAACTCATCGGACGCGGCGGCAGTGAGGTCACGGAAGCGCTTCAAAATGCCGTAGCCGGGCACACCTCCTTTGTATCCACGCGTTCTTTATTGCGCAAGGACAATGTTCGGGTCGTCGCCATGCCCGTGCATCGTGCGGATTTTGTGGTTGCGATCGTATTGCTGGGACGTAGCACCCGCGAAATCCATTCCTTCTTTGAGCTGATGTATCTGATTGGCGGTTTGCTGGGACTCATTTCCATGCTGGTCAGTGCCTATGCCGGTTATGTGATGGCCAGACGTGCGCTCCAGCCCATGGATGAGATTGGTGCCGTGGCCACGAGCTTTGCGGCGGGTGACCTGTCCAAACGCTTAAAACTCTCCACGCCCGACCGGGAAATTCGTTATTTAATGCGCACCCTGAACAAGATGTTTGCCGATCTGGAAGCCAGTATTCAGGCGCAGAAACGCTTTACCGCTGACGCTTCGCACGAATTGCGCATCCCCCTGACCATTCTACGGGGCGAGATTGAGGTAGCGCTGCGCAGAAAGCGGCGGCCCAGGGAATATGAAGAAATGCTCGGGCAACAATTAGAGGTCATTGACCGTATGCAGCGTATCGTCGATGGTCTACTGACGCTGGCGCGCGCCGATGCGGGCCTGTTGGAGCTGGCATGGGATGAAATTGATTTAAGTCTGCTCTTGCAGGAGGTGGGGCAGCAACACCTTACGCTGTTCGCAGGCAAGAATGTGCAGCTGGACATAGAAATTGTGGATGGTTTACTGGTTATCGGCGATCAAGACCTGTTAAGTCGTGTCGCTTTTAACCTGCTGAACAATGCCTACAAACATGCGCCGTCGGGCACCTGTGTAAAATTTACGGCGGAAGCTCGGGGCGATGAGGTCGTGATCGCGGTAGCCGATAAGGGCCCCGGTATCGCGCAGGAACATGTCGGTCATATATTCGACCGTTTCTATCGATCGGATGAGGCCAGGGACAGGGGGACGGGTGGCGCGGGTTTGGGATTGGCTATCAGTAAACGGATTGCGGAAGCACATGGCGGAAGTATCGAGGTGGAAAGTACACTGGGAGAGGGAACCTTATTTCGTTTTCGCTTGCCGCTGGCTGGCGCGAACCCAACGCTCGCCACACATCTGGAGCATGTGACTTCCCTGACCAAAGGGGAATGACCACGCGGCTTTAGCTCTGGTTAAATGATCTGCAACGGGTATCCAAAAGTATCGTCCGGCGCATGAAAATCTGTGCCTGCGCTAACGCATCCCGCCATATTATAACCGCTCCGCCACGGGATAGGACCCCAACACCTTGAGAAAACTGTCCGGCAAGGCACGAATATCATCCAGTGCTGCCGCTATTTTTTTATCACACCGGTGCCCCTGTAAATCCGCGAAGAAGACATACTCCCACATCTTCCTTTTTGAAGGGCGGGATTCGATGCGTGTCAGGCCGATGTCGCGTTGATGAAAGGGCTCGAGCAAATCATGCAGGGCGCCCGGTCGATCCGGTACGGACATAAGCAATGCCGTTTTATCCTTACCTGATGGCGGAGAATCATGCTGGCCAATTACTAAGAAACGGGTGATGTTGTCGTGGTGATCCTCGATATTTTCCTTCAACACATTCAGACCCAAGCGTCCGGCAGTCTCCAGCGAAGCAATCGCCGCCGCATGCTGCTGATGCACCACGTATGCGGCAGCGGCGGCTGTGGAGTCTTTTTCTTCCAGGCGGGCATGCGGGAGGTGGGATTGTAGCCATTGCCTGCATTGTCCCAGCACCTCCGCTTTGGTGTACACGACTGAAATATCTTCCAGACCAGCTGTGCTCGCCAGCAAATGATGATGGATTTCAAGCAGTACCTCGGCGCAGATCGAAACATCACGACCAACGAATAAATCCAGCGTATACGTGATCGCTCCTTCGAAGGCATTCTCCACAGGAACCACGCCGTAAGCCACGCGACCCGATTCAACTTCATCGAATATTTCATCGAAATTCTTGCAGGCAATATAGTTTGCCGATGAACTGAACTGTTTAAGCGCGGCGACATGCGTAAAGGTGCTTTCCGGACCCAGGTAGGCAATGGCGAGGGGTTGTTCGAGGCTAAGGCAGGACCCTATAATTTCACGGAAAATACCGTGCAGGGCCGTATCCGGAATTGTGCCATGATTCTTCGCCAGCAGGCGGCGAATAATCTCTGCCTCACGGCTGGGGACATAAAAAGGGACATTGCCTCCGGCTTGTTTGTGGCTGCCGATCCGCGCAGCCAGTACCGCCCGTTGATGGATCAAATCAACGATTTGGTCGTCGATGATATCAATGCTCAGCCTCAAGCTGTCCATGACTTTGTCATTTTCAGGATTACTCATGGGCTTGAAGCTATCATCTAAATCCCGCAAGTGCTCGCACATATTCCCGTGTGCTCCTTGCGAGCCTGATCAAATCATGGAAGCTTCGCCCTGTTGCGAACAGAAAAGATGTTACGCGATAATGCAGGTTTATCAGGAGAGGCAATATGTCATGGCTTGGAGCAGGAATTGGTGCTGGGATCGGTATGGTGATAGGTGGTCCGATCGGGGCAGGTATCGGCGCATGGCTTGGTCATTCCGTAGGCAATGCGAAAGCCGTCATGACGGGACATAGGGAAGCACAGACCGTCTTTTTCGTATCACTGTTTTCCATGCTCGCAAAAATGGCGAAAGCAGATGGCAAGGTTAGTCCCGAAGAAGCCGAACTAATCAACCACATCGCAAAAACCCAAATGCATATGGATGCCGAAGACAGAAAAGCTGCCCGGGACATCTTTAATAATGCCCTTGATGATAGCCATTCTATTTATGATTATGCCAAACAGTTCAAGCAGGTCATGCGGAACCAGCAGATGCGGGAAATGGTTTATCGCTTATTGTTTGCCGTTGCTTTCGCCGATCAGAAACTCCACCGCGAAGAGGAGCTGATTCTCAGGGAAATCCCTTCTCACCTTGGGTTGGATAGTTCTATCTATAACCGTTTCCGGGAAGAATTCCAGGGGCAGAAGACGGATATAAGCGGGTGTTATGAGATTCTGGGGTGCACGCCCGACAGTGACGACGAAGAGATTAAACGGGCCTACCGGAAGAAGTGTCTTGAATATCATCCTGACAAGATTGCCTCGAAGGGGCTGCCCGAGGGCTTCATGAAATTTGCGGAGGACCAGATGCAGCAGATCACCAATTCCTACAGTGCAATTATGGAAAGTCGAAGGTAGGCTTACTGCCCACATACGGGAGACAAGTGATCTATCTGTGACCTTTCAAAATTTGATCCTCACATTACAACAATATTGGGCCGCGCGGGGGTGCGTGCTTCAGCAACCCTACGATTCGGCTATGGGTGCAGGAACATTCCACCCGGCGACATTCTTGCGCGTACTGGATGGCGACGACTGGAACACTGCCTATGTACAGCCTTGCCGTCGGCCAGGTGATGGGCGCTACGGCAAGAACCCCAACCGCCTGCAGCATTATTATCAGTTTCAGGTTACACTGAAGCCGGCACCGGAGAACATCCTTGATCTATATCTCGATTCGCTACGCACGATAGGCATCGACCCTGAAATCCATGATATTCGATTCGTTGAGGACGACTGGGAATCTCCGACACTCGGTGCCTGGGGGTTGGGTTGGGAAGTTTGGCTCAACGGCATGGAAATTACCCAGTTCACCTATTTCCAGCAGGTCGGCGGTGTTGAGCTCTGCAAAACGCCCGGAGAAATCACCTATGGACTGGAACGATTGGCCATGTATTTACAGGGCGTGGACAATGTCTTCGATCTTGTCTGGGTGGAAACAGCAGATGGGAAAAAGGTCAGCTACGGTGAGGTATTCCATCGCAATGAAGTGGAGTTCTCCACCTATAACTTTGAGCAGGCCGATCCACAATGGCTGCACGACCAGTTCGATCATGCAGAGGTCGAGTGCCAGCGTCTGAACGGAAAGGGCCTCACGCTTCCAGCCTATGAGGAAGTTATAAAGGCATCACATGCCTTTAACCTACTGGATGCCAGAGGTGCAATTTCGGTAGCCGAACGCCAGCGTTTCATCGGTCGCGTGCGCGGCCTGGCCAAAACGGTTGCCCGCGCTTATGCGGGGGTGGATGAATGAGTCTCGGGCGAAAGGATATGCAACCCCTGCTGATCGAAATCGGCACTGAGGAACTTCCGGCTGACGTTGCGCCTGGCATGAGCCACGCACTCAAACTGGCGATTGAAGCACTGTTATCCGATGCCAACCTGAAAGCTTCCGGGTTCGGGTCAGGCGTCACGCCCCGGAGGCTATTGGTCCATACCGCCGAGTGCCCGGTGATGCAGGAAGACCGAGAGGAAACCATCTGGGGACCACCGGAGGCAATAGCGTTCAAAGGCGGATCTCCAACCAGGGCTGCTGAAGGCTTCGCCAGAAAATATAGCCTGCATATTTCGGACTTTGGACTTGCCGACAAAGGTGACGGTAAAGGCAACTATATGAAGGCCGTGCAAACGGTGAAAGGGTGCAAGGTGATCGACATCATCGCTAACGCCATGCCCGGTATTCTGCGCAAACTTCCCAGCCCGAAACAAATGAAATGGAATGACGGAGAAAATCGCGATGATGCATTTATTCGCCCGATCCGCTGGATAGTCGCGCGGCTTGGCAATGATGTGATTCCATTCTCATTTGCGGGTGTGGAGGCGGGGAAAATATCGCGAGGCCATCGCGTGCATGGTTCCACGGGCGAAATTGATGTAAACAATCCGTTTGGCTGGCTGGAGAAACAGTGTGTTGAGGCCAATAGGGATACGCGAAAAAGAATGATTGGAACACAACTGGCACAGGCAATGAATGTTGCCGATGTTGAGTTGCTCCAGGACATCGACTTACTTGACGAAGTAACCGATCTAACTGAATGGCCACAGGTTATAACAGGTCGTTACGATAAAGAGTTCCTGCGCTTGCCCGAAGAAGTTAGCCGCATTGAACTGAAGCACCATCAGCGCTGTTTTGCATCGCAAACACTGGACGGCAAGACGGCAAACATCTTTTTCGCTGTCGCCAACATTCAATCGAAAGATCCGGCGGCGGTGGCGCACGGTAATGAGCGCGTGGTCAATGCGCGCTTGGCCGATGCGATGTTCTATTTCGAGCGTGACCCGCGGGAGTCGCTGGAAACACGCGTCGAAAAACTCTCCGAAGTCGTTTTTCAAGATGGACTTGGCATGGTTGGTGATCAGGTACGCAGGTTGCGCGGTTTCGTGCTGGATACTGCGGCGGCACTGGAGGTCGATGCCAACGATGCACAGCGTGCCGCCTATTTATGTAAATCTGACCTGACCACTGGTCTGGTCGGCGAATTTCCCGAACTGCAGGGTTATATGGGGGGGATTTACGCGAAGATGGATGGCGAAAACGAGGTGGTCACCAGCGCAATCACAGAACACTATGCTCCGACAGGCGCGGATGATGATTTGCCGGATAGTGCCATTGCGCGTGCCATCGGTATTGCCGAACGCGCTGACAAGCTGCTCGGCTATTTCCACCTCGGACGTATTCCCACCGCCAGTGCTGACCCATTCGGCCTGCGTCGCGCCGCCATTGGCCTGATTCGGATGCTCGAAAACACCGTAGTACCGATCGATATGCTCCTGACGAAGATACTTGACGAAGCCGCCAAGCAGTGGAATCAACAGCGCGTCACCATCGCGATCACCGGAGAAACAAAGCTGGCCGTTCTTGATTTTATCCATGAGCGTTTGCTTGGTATGAGCGCGCATACCTATGAGCGAAGGCATCTGGACGCAAGCCTGCATGCGAGCGTTGAATGGCCAGTACATCAGATCATCGCGGTTGCCGAACTACTGGCTGGCTTTGCTGATTCTGAGACGGGTCAGGCCGTAGCTGCGGCGAACAAGCGTATTGCTAATATTCTGAAAAAGGCAAGCAATGTTTCCGATAGCGTCAATACAGCCTTGATGAGCGAGCCCACTGAAAAAAAGCTGTTCTCGGCACTTGAGCAGGCTGAAGCTGATTTCCCAGAGGGTCCAGAGGACCAACTTAAGGTACTCGCTTCCCTGCGCGAGCTCATCGACACATTCTTCGACGATGTCATGGTTATGGCGAAGGATGACGCGGTGCGCGCCAACCGCTTGGCGCTACTGTCCCGCCTCCGTGGCCTCTTTCTGAAACTCGCGGATATATCGCGGCTCTAGCTTGTATTATTCATGAATCACCGTGATCTTTGCGCCGTAGCTTTCGTGGATCAAATATAAGCCTCTTATACAAGAAGGGCTTTGGCTGACAATAAATGCTGTTGAGTACAGAACTTTCTGACACGCTGATCAAGCTGATGGCGGCATGGCTGCTGCTGCTTGGCGCGGCGCTCTGGGCACGGCGCGAAGGACTGGGCCTATCCAGGCGCATGTTGGTTGCATCGTTGCGCGGTCTGGTGCAATTATTGGCGCTGGCCTTTGTGTTGCACTGGGTGTTCGATATTCAGTCGCGCATAGCACAGGGGCTGTTAATCCTTGGCTTTTGTATCATGGCCGGGCGTACCAGTGCAGGCCATCATAGCGATACACAACATGCCTGGCTGGCCGCCAGTACCGGCCTGGCCTGCGCGTGTTTCGCCACATTGCCGTGGTTGGCTGTCAGCGGTGCGATCCACGCCGATACCCGCACCCTTATTCCACTTGGCAGCATGGTGGCGGCCAATGGTATGAATGCCATTTCGATTATGTTCGAGCGACAGGCGGGTGGCGGCATTGCGGGCGGCAGTCTGCGGACGGCCATGATTCCGACCCTGGATACCCTGCGCGTGGTGGGGCTCGTACATATGCCCGGTATCTTTGTCGGCATGACGCTGGCCGGTAGCCCACCCCTCGCTGCGGCTAGCGCCCAACTGGTCGTGTTATACATGATTGTAGCTTCCAGTTTTACGGCTTGTATGGTTAGCTTTCTAATGATGAATCATTTCAGCAAGACGAAAGAATGCGCTTAAAACGTATCGAACTGGCCGGATTTAAATCCTTTGTAGACCCTGTGAAGCTTGATATGAGTGATGGTATTACCGCTATTGTCGGCCCCAACGGTTCGGGAAAATCCAATATCGTCGATGCGATTCGTTGGGTACTGGGCGAACATTCGGCCAGACATTTGCGTGGTAGCGTCATGGACGATTTAATCTTTCAGGGTTCGGAAACGCGCCCACCGGTCGGCGTATGCGATGTCGAGCTAACGTTTGCCATTCAGCCCGGTCAACTGGCCAGCCCGTATCATGAACTGGAAGAAATTAGGGTGCGCCGCCGCCTTATGCGCGAAGGTGGTTCGGATGCATTTATCAACGGCAAGATGGCGCGCCTGAAGGATGTGGTGGATATCTTTCTGGACACGGGTGTTTCCACCCGCGCCTATGCTATTATTGAGCAAGGATCGATTGCCCGCATGATTTCCGCCAGACCGGAAGAGCGCCGCGCCTTGCTGGAGGAGGCGGCGGGTGTGATGAAATACCGCGCTCGCAGGCGGGAAGCCGAACTGAAAATGAATCATACACGGCAGAATCTTGATCGAATCATGGATCTTCTGGAAGAGATACGCAGTCACTGCCGTAGCCTGAAACAGCAGGCCTCTCGCGCCGAACGTTTCAAAAAATTACAGGATGAATGGCAGCAAACACGTACCTTATCCATGGGTATTCGCTATCGCCAACATTATGGTCAATATCGGGAAGGCGTACAGCAACTGGAAACAGCGCGAAACGGGGAAGCGCGGGCTGCCACTGAACATGCTACCGCTGAACACAAGCTCGCCGATGCCCGGCACCTGTTAATCAAGCATGAAGAACAGGCTCAACGGGTTCAGGGTCAGCTCAGAGGGGCAGAGAAGACACGTTCGGAGTTACAACGTCAGGCTGAGCGCCAGGCGGGAGAACGTCGGCTGCTGATGGAACGAAAGCAGACACTGGAATCAAGGCTTAACGATGGGTCGGAGTGCGGCGAGTATCTACGACAGGAAATCGAGGCTATTGAGAATCGCGTCAACCCTCATGATGGTGGTAGTCTGGAACGATCCTTGGAGCAGGCGCAATCGGAAGAGGAAAAAGCCCTCGCTCGACATGAAGAACAGCGAAGTTTGCGCGATAATATGCTGGCCAGATTTGAACGTACCCGGAGTCGCCATGAAGGTGCCGGGCGCCGACGCGAAGAGGCCGAAACCGCGCTGGAGTATTTACAGGAACGGGAAGGTCTGTTGCTCAGCCGACGCCAGGAAATTGAGGCGCAACTGAAGCAGGCCGAAGTCTTACGGGAAATGACCACAGAGGAAGTGAAAGCATGTGAAAAAGGCCGGAGGCTGACCGATACCGAAGTAGGGATCACGCAGCGGCAACTGGATATTGTACGTAAACAGCATGCCCATACCGAAGTTCGCTTTTTCGGTCAATCCGGCGAAGTCCGCCGCTTGCAAGGCGAAATCCAGGAGCTACAGGGGCGCGCTTTCAGCCGCGATGTTCCAGACCTCGTGCGAGACGAATTGCGCCAGGCGGGTGTCATCTGGGTAGACGAAGTCCTGCACGCACCCGAGGTGCTGGAACTAGCGGTCGCGGCTGCCCTGCGCGCGGAAGGGGTGAATGCACAATTGCCCGGCAATCCGGGATTAGCTAATCTGGTAACAATAATCCGGCAGATGCGGGAGTTACCCGTAGCCTTTCATACCGGGGTGGCCAATACGGAAATCAACGGCAGTCTGGCGCAGGCTATGCAACTTGATCCGGGGCATCTGCTGTACCCCATATTCGCCCATGTCCTACTGGTGGATGATGCGATGAGCGCCGCGGATGCCATGGCCGAAGAGCCTGCGGCCTGTGCGGCGGTGAGCCGGGATGGCTGGCGTATGGAATCCGGCGGATGGCTGATTCCGCCCACGCACAAAGCCAGCGTTCGCCGTATGTCGGCACAACGTAACCTTAAAGAGCGTCAGAAAGAACTTGAACAGGCGGAATACCGACTGGCGACATGCAAACAAGCTTTCGGGGAAGCCGAAATAGCCCTTACGGAACAGCAGCATGCGTGGCAACAGGCTCATATCGCGGCCACTGAAACGCAGAGCAAGGTACAGGCGAAATGCGCTGAAGCCCAAAGGATGGAAGCGGAATCGAGCGCGTTAATCGCTCGCCTACAGCGATTGGAAATTGAGGTTGAGGAAATTTCCCGGCAGCGACAGCATTGGTCCTCCCAAATGAAATCCGAAGCCATACCGGATCATGAGCGGCTGGCGGCAGCGCAAACATCGCTGGACAGACAGAGCGAGTCGGAGGTGGAAGCGCGGCAATGTCTGGACCGGATGAAAAACAGCCGTGCGGCAGCGGAGCAGGCCCTGGCCCTGTATCGACAGGCTCGCGAGAACCTTGCTCGGGAACATCGGCGTTTACAGGGCGAATGGGAGCAGGCGGAAAAGCGACGACAACAGGATCAGGCAGCGCTTACCGCGATGGCCCCGGATATCCAGCAAGCACAGCAACGCTCCGGAATGGATCAGTTGCTGCGCGAAGCATCCGCAGCTGTCGATCATATGCATCGGGAATTAAACAGAATCCGTCAACAGGGCCACACCTTGCAACAGGCGGCGCACAAAGCGGACGAACATGAACACCAACGACGCGCGAGCCTGCGGCAAGTCGCGGAACACCGCCAACAATGCGAGATCACGCTGTCTGCTGAAACTGCGCGTTTGCAGGATATGGAAGACGAAATCCGTCAACACGGTCAGCAAACAGGAGAAGAGCTGGTGCGGATGCTGGATCATATGGCAAATAGGCCGGATGAGGGCGCCATGCTGCGCAAGGCAGGCGAACTGGAGGAGCGCCTGAATCGCTTCGGTCCGGTAAATTTGCTGGCGATCGACGAATTCGATCAGGCATCGGGGCGAGAAAAATTCCTTTCCGCCCAGATTGGAGATCTGGAAGCAAGTCTGGCTACGCTGACAGATACGATAAATCGCATCGACCGCACGACCCGCCAGCGATTCATGGAAACATTCGAAGAGGCTAACGCCTATTTCAAGCAGACATTTCCCCGCCTATTTGGCGGCGGCAAAGCGGAGTTGCGCCTTGATTCGGATAATATCCTTGAGGCGGGTGTCGAGGTTGTTGTCCAGCCACCCGGAAAACGCATGCGGGATGTTGGGTTACTATCGGGCGGCGAGAAAGCGCTGACGGCCGTAGCGCTTATTTTTTCCATCTTTCGTATCAAACCGGCACCATTCTGTATACTGGATGAGGTTGACGCATCATTGGATGACACCAATGTCGGTCGCTTCTGCGAGATGGTTCAGGAATTCTCCAGCGCCGTACAATTCCTGAATATCACGCACAACAAGGTGAGTATGCAAATGTCCAGCCGTATTATTGGCGTATCCATGCCTGAGCCTGGCGTATCACGCATCGTCGGCGTTGACCTGGACAACATGGGGTAAGGAGCGGGGTGCGCAAGCTCGCGACGGCTTGCTCGAACACGACCCAGCCCATCTTTGTCATTATAAAGGTTCATCCGGCAAACGCGTACGTTCAGTGTTAGGTTTCGCCAAAAGAGT
>CAZUWV010000003.1:0-52551 GCA_964624255.1 uncultured Zetaproteobacteria bacterium | reverse complement strand
AGGCGAGAGGCGAGAGGCTAGAGGTTTGGTTATTCCAAATGAAAGACGAATAACGCGGCATGGTGTTTTTTCAGGCACAACCCGAAGGGCCGGGCGGTGCTTTTGATTGTTAACACCCCCTAGTCTGTCGGACCTATGGGAAAATTTACTGCGCGGCAAGGAAGTGGTCCAAAACATCCCGATTTCTTGTTACATAGTTACCACTATGGGCCTCAAAATTACGCTATTTTGGCCTCGCTTCCCACCTGCTCGCTACGATCTCCATAAGTCAGACAGGCTCTTGGGGAGTGCTGAACAGGTCGCGATTTGCGATCCTGTATGTAGATATACTCTTGCCTGCGCGTGCAATGCGCGTACGCAGGCAAGAGCCGGAGTCATCATTAGCCGTCTGTATCGTCTGTATCGGCTGTCTTGCAGCATAAGTGCTTGTCGGAATATTGAATTGCCCCGATCTCTGCACCCGTCGGGTCCTGAAGAACGGCGAAACGCCCAATGGGAATCTCGGTAGGCTGGACGAGCACCTTGCCACCCAGAGATTCTGCCTTGGAAACCGCTTGCTCAATATCATCCACCGTTACATACGCGCGCCATCGGCTGGGGGCTCCTCCGCGCGCTGGCATGATACCACCGATCCGTGATTCGCCGACCTTGATTTCGGTGTATTTCATACCGGCCATGTCGTCCTGTTCGGTTTGCCAGCCAAAAACGCCTGAGTAGAACGATCCTGCAGCTTCAGGATTGGTCGTTGCCAACTCCTGCCAACTTATTGCGCCGTGTGTTTGAAATGCGTTCATGGTCATCTCCTTATGTGCAAGCTTTCAATCGAGTGTAAAACCTACGTTGGGCCAATCGCTCCAGTCAAGTTGCAGTCTTTCCCCCGTGTGTCCGATATGAACCCTAAAGTTTCTGTTCGACTTGCCGATATAAGATATAAAGTTGCGCTGCCCCGTGTGGACTGTGTTCGGTACCGCGCACTGGCGGGCGGGGCCAAAAGTTTACAGAGGTCGTCCCGGGCGGTAACAGGAGGAGTTAATCATGCAGATCAACGGTAGTTTTCCCCTACAGTTTCTGAACAACCCTCCTCCAGGTCGGTCAGATGGAGCCGGGCAGATATCACAGGTTCCTAATAACACGGTGAAAAGTGGTGCCCTTAATCCCGCAACTGCGATTAACCCTGCCGACCAGACCCGGAATCACGGCAATGTTCAGCCAGCGGGCACGCAGACCGGGCAATCAGCGAACAAACCGGGCACACCCCGCAGCCTCAATATTTTCGCGTAGCTTCCCTGGCTATTTTTTCCGGACAGTGGGAAAATTTTTCCCCTTTGTGCGTGTGTGTCAGTTTTTTCAAGTAGGATTCAGAGGCGATGATTCATACCGCTTATACATTCTAACATGTTGTAAATAAAGGAAATAGTCCAGAAATAGAGGGATCTTCTCAAGGGCGATCAGCATCTGGCTCCGGGTATGGCAACAAGCTTGCGGTCTTGAGCGCATGATTGGCAAAATTGAAAACCAGCCGCTTGTCCACGACGTTAGCGCGGGGCTTAAAGGCGGACATGCCAGTAAAACCGGCCCTTTCTCCGCCCTGATGGCGGTGGTCGGAGGCCAGCAGGGTGGAACGCATGTGAAGGCGGGATCATCGCGCACGGATCAGGGAACGAAACGCGCGGCGCTAAGCTCGAAAGTGCATGATGTAAGGTCTGGCTCCACCCCCATCCGTGGGGATAAACACGACAAGCTTGCGGGTGTTGAACCGAAAGATGGTGCGAAAAGCTTGTTTGGAAGATGGTCCGGGGAAAGGGAAAGTCCGTCGCATCGCTTGTCTGCACAGGGCCGCGTACGAACACGTGTGGTAGCGGCTTCCAAAAAGAAACGTCAGGACAAGGGCCAGCATGCGCAAGGTGCGCTTACCGCCGCCTCCATGATGCCATTTATACCGCAGGCACCCGTGGCGCAAACAGGGGCCAAACACGATGTAGCTAAACGGGTTGGGGCTTCGTCCGCGTCAAAACTTTCATCCTTCGCAGCAATCACCTCGAAGATCGTTGCCTCCGGCACGCAACATTCAGCGATAACAACGCCAAAGGCCGCCATCTTCAATGGGCAACATTCAGCGGTAACAACCCCGAAGGTCGCTACCTTCAAAACGCAATATTCAGTGGTAAAAATGCCGAAGGGCACCATCTTCAGCACACGGCACGCAGCGGCAACAGTGCCGAAAGGCACCATCTTTAACGCACAACATTCAGCGGTGAAAATGCCAAAGGCCACCAGTGCTCGGCGCTCGGCGGCGATAAAAACGGGAGCAGAATCGCATGCACATCAGGGGATGAAACAGGCGATAGCTGCCTCGGGAACATCGGGTCTCGCTCCCGTTTCTGTGCACGAGGCGGGCCTCCTGAAGGGAACAAAAAGGCAGAATACCCGTTTGCATATCCGGCCATTGCAAAGCCGCGAATCGCAGCAAACGAGCGGGATGCACATGGCAAATCCCATCGGAGGTACGGCAAAACATCCGGGGGTCAGCAGCCCCAGCCTCCAGTTTAGTCCACCTGCAGGTGCGAGCTCTGATGCTGGCCATAAGGTGCAGGCAATGGTCCAGCCATCTCAGCCAGCAAGTGCCGCGCCGAATCCTTTTTTGCAGAAAGCGAAATCGAGTAATACGCCACAGAAATTACCGGGTAGCATATCCGCTACTCGCCTTGGCTCGAGCGATATGCAGCCCATCCGCCAGCGGCAGGGAAAGAAAGCGGGTGCGGACTATGCCAGCGTAACACCCGGCTCTGTCACGTCCGGTACCCAACCGGCGACGCAGGTCTTGGCGGGTGCGTACCCCGTCCATGCTGTGAGGGTGATGCCTGCTCTGGAAGCGATTGTTCGCTCAGCGAGGGAGGGGGCAACACGCATTGATGTCCAGCTTGAACCCGCACACCTCGGCAAAATCCATGTTGTCCTGCATAGCAATGCCCGGCAGCAAATTCACATCCACATCGCGGTCGAACAGGGTGCTTCCCACCAGATGATTGAGCAACACCTCCCCGTCCTGCGCCAGATGATGGCGCAACAGGGGCTTAACCCCGGAAATTTTTCCATGGATTCGCAGCAACATCATGGCCAGGGGCAGCATGAGCAGGGCGGCTGGGGACGGCAGCCATCGATCGATGCGCTCGCGGAGCGACGGATATTCCGTCCAGACGCGATAGCGGATCGTCGCCCGATAACGCGCATTTATGGCGAAGGTTATTTGAGTATCAGAATCTAGATCGTAGGGAGAGAAGACATGCAGAATGCAATTTTGGGTACAGTCAACAGTTTGGCGGGGCAGACCCCGGCAACGCCGACATCAGGTAGCGCCAGCATCGGCAGCAAGGATATGTTCCTGAAGCTTTTGGTGGCTCAGATGCAGTACCAGAATCCGCTCAAGCCCCAGGACCCAACCCAGATGACAGCACAGTTGTCCCGTTTTAATATGGTGGAGCAACAGCTCAAGACCAACAAACTACTCGGCAAGATAGCCACCGATAATGCCAGTACGAATACACAGGCGTCCGGGGCTGCCGCCTATCTCGGCCATCAGGCCGTCATGAACGACAACCAGCTATATTACAATGGCACCACGCCTGAGAAAATCGCGGTGCAGGCCACGCATGGTGCAGCCAATGCGACGATACGGATTCTGAACGCCAGCGGACAAACGGTAAAGACCTTATACACCGGCGCCTTAAGCAGTGGCGCTACCCGGTTCACCTGGGGCGGGACCGGGAATAGCGGTAGTCCGGCACCTGTCGGTAACTACCATATTGAAGCGGTGGCGACGGATGCGAACGGAGCGGCCGTTGCCATCAACACCCAGGTGACGGGCAAGGTGCAGGCGGTGCGTCTTACGGCGACAGGTGTACAACTGGTGGTTGGCGGTGTTTCGCTTCCCATGAGTAAAATCGCTGAGATTCGTTCATAACGAAAAAGGGTATGGCCCTTTTCAACACAGATAACAAGGAGAAATATCATGGGAGTTTTTAGTGCACTCAATACCGGCGCAAGTGGTCTCACCGCCTTTGGAGAGGCGGTGCGCGTCATTGGTGATAATATCGCCAATGTCAACACGCTGGGGTTCAAGTCCCAGACCATCAACTTTGCCGATGTTCTCGGCCAGACTGTGAACGTGACCCGTTCCAATATCGCCAACCAGGTGGGTAACGGTGTGCGCATCGGCGCTATCACCCGCAACCAGTCGCAGGGTGCGGTCGAGGGTACGACGAACCCTACGGATATGGCCATCAACGGTAACGGCTTGTTCGTACTCAAGGATCCTGGCTCCGGTCGAACGCAGTATTCCCGCGCTGGTGCCTTCTTCCTGGACAAGGCGTCCAATCTGATCAATGGTCAGGGTCTGCAGGTGCAGGGTTTTAAGCTGAATGCCAGCGGTAATGCCGTCGGTAATGTCACCAGTATTAGCGCAGCGAATATCGCTGCTACGGCGCAGGCGACGGGCAACGTGGATGTCGGCATTAATTTGAATGCCACTTCTTCGGCGCTTAATCCGACTGCCACGCTCTTTAATCCGACCAATGCCGCCACCTACAGTTTCAAGAGTGATGTCAATGTGTTCGATGCATTGGGCGCCACCCATAATGTGAGCCTCTATTTCCGCAAAATCGGATCGAATACCGCTGGCAACACCGTATGGGACTGGCATGCCACCGTGAACGGTGGCGATGTCACCGGCGGTACGGCCGGCAAGCCGATAGAGATCGGCCCGAATGTCTACAATGTGGCCCATGCGACGTTACCTGCTTCGCTGGCCGCCAGTACTATTTTCAGTCCTGGTGTAAAGACCACAGCAACCATAACGATTCCTATTGGCGCACTGGTAGACCAGTCCGGCACTGCCAATACGGCGTCTATCTCTTGGACTGCGGGTGCAACATTATCTTCCGTGGCATCGTCGCCAGGCGGTGGTCTGAGTGCCGTTGGGCCTTACCATATACTTGCAGGTAAGACTATTTCCCCCGCTGGCGCCACCGTTACCGCTGGCAATATCAACACCAAACCCTCCGTGATTTCAAGCGGCACTACTGTATCCGTTCTTGGTGCACAGGCACTCACATTTAATCCGGCTACCGGCGCCCTGGTTAAGGAAATTGCGCCAAAGGTCAAGTTTCCCTGGCTTAATGCGGCAACAGGCTCCATCAGCTTCAACTTTGGCTCCGCTACCGGCACGGATGCCCAGGGTATCACCGGCACGGGCACCAATGGCACCATACAGCTGGCCGGTGCATCGGCCACCCGCTTCATGAACGCGAATGGCTTTACCTCCGGTTTTCTGGATCACCTGGAAACGGACAGTTCAGGTAAAATCAACGGTGTGTTCACCAATGGCCAGCGGCGGCCCCTGTTTCAGGTAGCACTGGCCAAGTTTCCCAATACAGCTGTGCTGAACAAACTCGGCAACAACATGCTGGCCCAGACCATTGCTTCGGGCACGCCTGTTATCGGTAAACCCAACAATGGTGGCCTGGGTACGATCCAGCCTTTCGCCCTGGAAAAATCCAATGTGGATCTCGCCAATGAATTCGTCAAGTTGATCGTCATTCAGCGTGCTTACGAGGCGAATTCCAAGACTATTTTGACGACGGATCAGATGCTGGCTTCATTGATGACGCTGAAGCGGTAATCGTTTGACGGGGAGGGCGGGATAATGATCCCGCTTTTTTCTTTCTCTGGGTATTCGGGGCCTGGAAATGCCATTTTTTGCATGATTCTTGCTAAACCTGCATTGTTCATGAATTGTCGTATGCTTGGCTCAGGCTTGCAGCCCCCACCTTTTGGGCGATCTTACGTTCGTCCAGACGGCCTTTGGCCTTTTTATGTGCTGGGTCTTTGTTCGTAGCGGAACTTATGGATAATGCAGGTTGGCATCCTTCGGGATAGAGTCCACCGGCCGGCCGCTGGCAATTCAGAAAAGGAGGGAACCGTCCGTGGATATCGCAACACCCATTGGGATTCTTGTCGCACTCGGTTTGGTCGCTTTTGGTATTGGCGGCGGCATAGCAAGCTTTGTCAACGTCCCGTCCATCATGATTGTGGTCGGGGGAACCATCGGAGCCTTGCTGGTCAGCTATCCGCTGGGCGACGTATTGAAAATATTCGGGGTGGCACTCAAAACCTTCATCCACAAGATGCCTGCCGCCGAGGAGGTCATCGGTCAACTGGTTGAGTTTTCCCAGCTTGTGCGCAAGGAGGGAATCCTCACGCTGGAAAGCAGGGTCGATGGCATTTCCATCTCTTTTATGGCCAGAGGTGTACAAATGGCTATCGACGGCAGAGAGCCGGGCGAAATTGAGGATATCCTCTATATGGAAATGGACAAGCTGCGTGACCGGCACGCCAAGGGTGCTGAACTGCTGACTCAGGTTGGTACGCTGGCACCGGCCATGGGCATGATCGGCACGCTGATCGGGCTTGTTCTGATGCTGCAAAACATGTCTGATCCGTCCACCATCGGTCCCTCAATGGCCGTGGCCCTGATTACCACCTTTTACGGTGCGCTTATCGCCAACGTCTTTGCCATACCGATGGCCTCCAAACTGAGGATACGCAGCAAGGATGAGCAGTTGTTGTACGAAGTCATCGTAACCGGCGTTCGTTCACTGGTTAGCGGAGAAAACCCGCGCAGTCTGGAAGCGAAGCTGCTGGCCTTTCTCCCGCCCAACCGGCGCAAGCCAACGCTTGAGTAAATCATGGCCCAACGCGAGAGAAGACCGGATGCCGTCCCTCCCGAAAAGGATGCTTCGGTTGTGTTGATGCTGTCGCTCATGATGCAAATGCTGGCTTTTTTCATTCTGCTCACGTCCATGGCCGTCATTACGAAAGAAAAGCGCATGGCGGCGCTGGGTTCTATTGCCGGAACCTTCGGTATCCTGTCCGGTGGTGCCAATCTAACGCCCGGTCATGGACCGTCCGTGCCCGCCAGAGCTATTTTTCAGGGTAACAAGATACCCGTACGTACCGCCAGGGAATTGACGAAGACCGCCAAAGAACTTGGTTTGGGCCGTGCGATCCACGTTTTGCCCCTGGCCAATGGGGGTGTCCGCGTGCGCATGGATGAACGTATCCTGTTCGCCCCCGGAACAATCGTTCTGACGCCCCGGGCAGAGGCGCTGATGGGGCCTCTGGCCAAAATCTTTTCACGCCCCGAAATTATGAAAGTCCGCATTGAAGGGTTTACCGACGAAACGCCTTCGCATGGTTCCCTGTATGCCTCGAATTGGGAACTTTCCGCTGCTCGTGCCATGAGCGTTCTGCGGGCGCTTCTGGCACACGGCGTTCCGGCGTCGCGTATGAGCGCCGCCGGCATGGGGAGTAACCACCCATTGCATGAGAAAGGGCGTAATGCTTCGCGCAGGGTAGAAATCGTCATCAAATTCCATCCGGTAGTTACTGGCCGCAGTCGGGATCGCACGCCTCTCGGCTTCGCAGCCCCTGCACCGCGCCATGCGGTTGTACCACCGGAAGGGCGCTGATGGCGCGCAAACGCGAGCTGGAGCCCGAGGTCCTTCAGGATACCGATGGCTGGATGGTCACATTCTCGGATCTGATGAGCCTGATGCTAACTTTCTTCGTACTGATGATATCCATGTCCACGCTGGACCAGACAAAGCTGAAAAATATTTCGAGCGAATTCAACAAGGCGTTGCTATTGTTGAACGCCGGATCGGGAACGGATGTATTGAAAACGCCATACGCCGAACAGCGTATGATTTCAAAGATCAGCCCGCAGGAGATGCTGCTGGCGCTGCGCCAGCGTTCCATGTCCGTTTTCAAACACAGCACGCTTAAGCAGAAGGTTAAAACACTGGTATTGAAAGACCGGCTTATTCTGCGCATCGGCAATGCAACCCTCTTTACACCAGGGCACGCCGCTCTTGATCCCCGGCAGGTCAGGGCCATGCAACAACTGGCGCGCATGCTGGCCGTATCCCCGGGGCTGATACGGGTTGAAGGATATGCGGGGCGTTCGGATATGCTGCGACGAAAAGGTCGAGGGCGTGGGTCGTATGGAGCATTCCCCGATGCCTGGAGTCTGTCGCTGGCCAGGGCTGCATCTGTTTTGCATGCGCTCGAAGCGGGGGGTGTAAATCCGACGAGGCTTTCCCTGGTGGGATATGGGCCAGGGTTCAGGGACCGAAAGGCGGCAGCTCTTTCACCCTCCGGGGCAGCCCCACCGCATGTAGATATCGTGCTTTTCCATTCAGGATCCCAATAATACCACAGCGAAGGAGAACATAGACATGGCGGACAGGAAACCGAAGGACGACCAGGAGGAAGGAGAGAAAAGCAAGTCGTCCTCTTCCGGTAATTTTTTGCAAATTATTATTATCGTGCTACTGATCGCGGTGTTGGGTCTTGGCGGCTTTATTGCATGGAAACTCAAAGCCGGGCATGTGTCACTGGTCGCGGGGCAGAAGTCATCATCGACCAAGGTCAAGGCCAAGGTCAGGAAGCTGAATTTGCCGGCCATCATTGTACCATTGAAGAGTATCACCGTTAATCTGGAAGGCGCGGGGGAAAGTCGTTATTTGCATGTAAAAATAAAGCTGGCCGTGGAGGGAAAAGCTGACCAGGCGGCGATCGCGGCCTTCTCCGCCCAGATCATGGATCTGGTGATTACCACGCTCTCCAGTAAAACGGTCAAGGATATACGCACAGCGCAGGGTAAGTTCGCCCTGAAGGGGGAATTGGCTTATCGTATCAATAAAGCGATCGGTCATGCGGCCGTGAAGAAAATCTACTTCTCGGACTTCGTCATACAATGAATGAGCCTATCCTGAACCCGGAAGAAGTCAGCGCCCTGTTGCATACGGTTGCACCGCAAGAGCGGGCGAATGCACTGCTGCGGACACTACCCCCCATGTCTCAGCCACGGCAGGTGGAATCATTTGGATTCGGTGGGAACCAGATTGCCGGTCCAGAAAACTACCCGATGTTTTCCAATCTCCACCAGCAGCCCCTCGCAGAACTCATCACTGAGCGCTGGCAAAGTGCCTTCGGACATGAAATACCCGTATTTTTTAAGGAAATGCTTGAACAGTCCTATCTGGATATTCTCGATGCCGATATTCCCCGTATCTATTTTACCCTGGAAGCATCTGGCAGCGGAAGTATGCTGGCGGTTCTTGATACGCAACTGGCCGTTTCTTATATCGACGCCATGCTCGGTGGTAACGGCGATATTTCCGATAGAGACGACGTATCGCTGACCATGGTCGAACACAGACTGGCCGAACGTATTGCGGAATCAATCGGACATATCCTGACTCGTCTGTGGCAACCGGTACGCCGCATCCAGTTTAGCCTCGGACGCATGGACACCGATCCTATGGCGCTGGCGTTGACTGCGGAGGATGTCAACTGCTTCTCGGTATCCTATGTGATTGTGTTGGGAGAGGAGGTTCGGGGCGAATTGTCGGTGCATTATCCTCTCCCGTTCCTCGAACCCATGCTCGAAGCCATGCGCACTCAGGAGAGAGTTAAACCGCGAAAGGTTGACCAACAGTGGACGAGGGAGCTGCGGCTTGCCATCGACCAGGTCCCTCTTCAAATCAGGCTGGAAATGGGGCATTGCCATATGTATGTGAAAGACTTTATGTATATGAAGCCCGGCGATATGTTGCCGCTGACTGTACCCGAGGATGAACCTGCAACCGTATGGATTGAGAGCATTCCCGCATTTTATGCCCGGCCAGGCGCACAAAAAGGGATGCTGGCCGCAGAAATTCTTGATCCGGTAACAAACTGGCCCAGAGGAGGCGCGACATGAGTGAACAAGAGGAAGGTGCCGCGCAGGCGGAGGTACGAGAGGAAATGACAGATATGGATATTCAGCCCAATCTGGAAGCCATTATGCATATCCCTCTGGAGATCAGTGTCGAGCTGGGCCGCGTCAGGATGCCTTTGCACGAACTGGTGCGTCTGGATCGCGGGAGCGTTGTGCAACTGCATAAGGAAGCAAACGCGACGGTGCAAATCCTTGCCAATGGCGCTGTCTTTGCTCAGGGCGAGGTAGTCAAGGCTGATGGTAAGCTCGGGGTTCGCGTGACAGAGGTGGTGTCTCCCTCCGAGCGCGCTATCGCCCTTGCATGAAACCGGAACTCTGGAAGACGGCCTCCGGCCTTGTTACCGTCATGTGGCCAACTTTGGCCGTGGCAGCTACAGGAAGCGAAGTTCCCGGGCTCGGGATACTGATGCTCAAATCCATGGCGGCTCTTGCCGGTGTTCTTGCCCTGTTCGCGCTCGCCATCTGGCTGATACGGCGGTTCCAGCCCAGACTGAGAACTGCCGGCAAACATATGTTGCGGGTGGAACAGCGTATCAGTCTGGATGGTAAAAACGCCGTTGCGGTGATCCGGTGTGGTAGCCAGCGCTGGTTAATCGGCTTTTCCGCTGCTGGACTTACACGAATTGATCGGCTTGATCCAGAGCAGCAAGATTCTGCAAAGAATGAAACGGTTGTTCAGGGGTAACAAGAGTGGCCCGGAAGTTCAGTATATTATTTCCCTGCCTTTTGCTGGTCGTCATCGCCGGGGCGAACACAACGCAGGCGGCGGGCCTGCCGACCCTTTCCATCAGTCTCGGCAACACCGAGAATCCTCAGGACTGGTTCACCGGCCTGAAAATTATCGCCGGGCTGACCGTGCTGGCCCTGGCACCATCTATTCTGATGATGATGACAGCCTTTACCCGTATTCTGGTCGTCTTTGCCTTCCTTCGTCAGGCGCTCGGCACCCAGCAAACGCCACCCAACCAGATTCTGGTCGGCCTGGCTCTGTTCATGACGGTTTTTATCATGACACCCGTATGGAACAAAATTGATGCGACTGCTCTTACCCCCTACCTGAACAAGGAGATCTCGCAGCCCGTAGCCTTCAAGCGGGCAGAAGCGCCATTGCGCGATTTTATGCTCAGACAGACGCGTGAGGACGATCTGCTGCTGTTTCTACACGCAGCACACGAGAAAAAACCGGCGACAGCCGCACAAACACCCATGCAAATACTGATCCCTGCTTTCGTCATTAGCGAACTCCGTACCGCTTTTGAAATTGGTTTTCTGATCTATATTCCATTTGTCGTACTGGATTTGATCGTTGCCAGTGTGTTAATGAGCATGGGGATGATGATGCTGCCGCCGGTGATGATTTCTCTACCGCTGAAAATCATTCTCTTTGTGCTGGTGGACGGATGGCACCTGATTACCGGAACGCTGATCCAGTCTTTCCACTAAGGCTGCCCTTTACCCACAAAGCATGCCACAGAACCCTTGCACACGGGTCAGACCTGCGTTGCAGCGCTTGCCAATGGTAATAATAACCATTATCCGCGCACCGCGCCTTGGCCTGACCCGTGTGCAAGGGTTCCCTTCGGGCGAGCCATCCGGCGGCCATCTACTGCGTTGCGTTCCCTTGCCATGGAACCAACCATTGCGGCGGGGAGCGCGCCTTACATATGACCACCGGATGATTCGTTGTGGCACGATTCGTGGGTAAAGGGCAGGGCTAAGGACTGGAAATATCAAAAACGTCAAAAGTGGTTGATCTATCAGAAACGGACACCTAGCTTGCGCGCCCGCGAAAGGTATGCGGCAGAGGTTGCAGCGGGAGCCTGAACTATTCATGAATCGCTATGATCATTGCGCCGAGCCTTTGTTCGCAACGGATTCATCAGTGGAGAATGGTATCATATGGATTACATGACGACAGGAGAAGCCGCCCGTATATGCGACGTTCGGGTCAATACGATCAAGCACTGGATTCAGAAGGGGAGTATCGAGGCGGTTCTGACACCAGGTGGACATTGGCGTATCCCGAAGGAGGCATTTTCGCGTTTCCTGCATGCCTGGAACATTCCCGCGCCCATAACGTTTCAGGAGAAGAAAGAAACGCCCCGCATTCTGATCGTAGACGACGACCCGCAGATCCATGAGCTTATTCGTGGCGCGATGGATCTGGCACCCTTTTCCTGTGAGGTATCATCGGCATATGATGGTTATGCGGGTCTGGTACAGATTGGGCTCATCCGGCCGCAGCTACTCATTCTGGATGTCATGATGCCGGAAATTAACGGCCTGGAGATGATCCAGCGATTAAAAATGCAGCCCGAACTGGGCGAGGGTATGTGTATTTTGGCACTTACAGGCGCGCGGGATCGCAAACTGGTGGTGCGTAGGCTGGAGGAGGCAGGGCCGGATGCCATTCTGTTCAAACCCGTAGATATTCAGGAACTTCTAAAAATGAGCGAACGCTTGCTCGGCGGAAAAACACGCGCAAACCGGAGGAAAACAACGCATGCAGCCTGATAAGCGAAGCCATGGAACAGCCTTGCCTGGCGGATTTCCGGAAGATCAGACTGTGCCTCGCCCTGACACTGCGATACCAAAAATCCTGATGGTGGATGACGAAGAGATACTTCTGGAGTTTTATGAGGCAGCGCTGCCGCCCGAATATGAGGTCCTGACAGCGGGCGATATCGCTACGGCACAACGTTTGATTGAGGGCCAGCCGATAGACGCCGTGGCATGCGATCTCCACCTTGGTGGTGCAAGCGGTGTTGATCTGTTGTCGTGGATGGAAACACGCCACCCCCGGATGTTGCGCCACACCATGATTCTGAGCGGTGATCCCGTTTCCGAACCGGGTGGTTTTAATGTGCGCGTCCTGGGTAAGCCGGTGGATATTGCTCACCTGAAGCAAGCTATCAAGACGTTGCTGGGCTAATGTAATGGGGATCGTAGCGAGCAGGTGGGGCAGGGCGTCCCCGGAAGGAACATCGTGACACCGTTGCGCCGAAGTGTCAGCACCCGTATGGCCCTGACGCTGGGGTTACTACTGGCCGTGCTGCTTTCGATTGGCTACGCATGGTTGAGCATGCGTAGTGATGCACTCATCGGTCGGGAGGAAACGGCCAGTGCGCAACTGACGGCGAAAGCCCTCACCGCAAGCCTGAAAAGTATTATGCTGGCGGGGCGCGGCAATATTGCCCATGATTGGCTACAGCGTGTTTCCCGCCTCCGGGATATTGAGTCGGCCAATGTTTACCGGGTGAACGGCGTGGAAGCCTTCATGGATCTGAAAACAATCCGGGCAGTTAACAAGTGGAACCGCAAAGCCCATTTTTCGCGGAAACCAGATGCAGGGAAGCCGACGCATGTGCCACCGCGCATCGCGGCTCCGTTCAGGGCGGTTGCCCGGGGAAAAATCGGGCAGGCCAGCATCAGCGCCAAGGGCCATCTGACCTTCCTCTATCCGATCAGGGTCGAACATGCCTGTCTGCGCTGCCATGGCTATACGCACAATCCGCTGCGAGGCGTGCTGGTACTCAGTATCTCGACAGCGGCTACCGCGAACCATTTGGGAACTGAACTCCACCGGACAGTCATACTGTTCGCGGGTATCGCGGGCCTGCTCATGTTGGGAACATGGGTGAGCGTGCGGCGGCAGATGATCTCGCCCCTGTCGAAACTAACGGAAACAGCCGATAAAATACTGAGAGGTGATTTGTCGCAACGCCTGAATCTTGATCGCAAAGATGAGTTTGGCGTCGTGGCGGCGGCATTCGATAAGCTGGTCTCCCATCTGGAGGAGCGGATCGCCGGGGAACGCAGGCAGCGGCAACGGCAGGAAGCCCTGACTGAAGCTGTGATTAAACTGGCTGAAAAATCAGCCAGCGAGGATATTTTGCGCCATGTTGGTAAGCTGGCGATGGATATGACCCATGCGCGTTATGCCATGCTGGGGTACGAGGACGGGCATAAGAAGGTACATTTCATCCCGTTGGGGCTAAGCCCGGATGAGGAAAAAGAGATCATGCACCTCCCGAAAAACGAGGGTTTGCTCGGTCTCCTGTGGAAAGGACGTAAGACCGTTCGTATCGACAATATTTC
Organism: uncultured Zetaproteobacteria bacterium; assembly: GCA_964624255.1. Taxonomy (GTDB): domain Bacteria; phylum Pseudomonadota; class Zetaproteobacteria; order Mariprofundales; family Mariprofundaceae; genus JAUZQZ01. The sequence continues at coordinate 38,612 of CAZUWV010000003.1, read as the reverse complement.
CGCGCATCCGGCAAGCGTGGGTTTCCCTTCCGGCCACCCGCCGATGACAACCTTTCTGGGAACGCCTGTCGTCTTTGGGGATCAGATGATGGGGGCTATCTATCTGACCGATCATGAAGGCGGGCAACCCTTCAGCGAAGAGGATGAAATAGCTCTGAAGGTGTTGGCCTCCGCCTGTGCCGTTGCGCTCTCCAACGCCCACAATATGGAATCCGAATTAGCGACAATCAATCGGCGGTTGCGTAACCGAGAGATAGAGCTGGAATTAATGAATGAAGATTTGGCCAGCGCCAACGAGGCGAAGAACCAGTTTCTCGCCAATACCAGCCATGAGTTGCGCACGCCGCTGAATGCGATTATCGGTTTTTCAGAATTGCTCGGCAATCCTCGGCTCGGGCCGTTGACGGAGAAACAGCAGCGGTATGTAGATCACGTTCATGTCAGCGGCAAGCGGCTGTTGCATATCATCAACGATTTGCTCGACATCAGCAAAATCGAGGCGGGGATGATGAGTATCGAAGAAGCTCCGTGTATCCCGGCAGAAATCGCGCGGCAAACGGTGAGCGGGCTCAAGCCTTTGGCTGAGGAAAAGCAGCTCCATCTGACATTAATGGAGGATGCCAGCGCAGAAGCCAACATCGTTACTGACGCCGGGAAACTGCGTCAGATGCTTATTAATCTCATTGGGAACGCTATCAAATTTACACCAGAGTATGGTGAAGTGGTCGTATCTGTTCGTGTGGAGGCAGATGAGCGAGAAGACTGCCGTATCCTCATCGAAGTGAAGGATACAGGTATCGGCATTGATGAAGAGGATCATGAGCGTATCTTCGAGCCATTCGTCCAGGCCAGGGGTGGGTTGGACCGAAAACATGGTGGTACGGGGCTTGGACTGGCACTGACGCGCAGACAGGTCAACCTGCTGGGTGGTAATTTGAAGCTGGAAAGTAAGCCCGGATCGGGTAGCTGCTTCATGATCAGACTCCCGGCCAGGCGCGCGTCTGGCGAGGGAGGGAAAGGGCGAGGGATGAGCGCGGAGTCCGAAACTGTGACCCGTACCGAGGTGGTTGAGGCTATTCCCGAGCATGGGCCGCAACCTCGTGTTCTGGTTGCTGATGAGAACAGGGAGCGAGGCGAATCCGTGGTGCGGATGATGGAACAGGAGGGGTACGAGGCCATGCTTACGGATGCCTCCCAGGCGGCGCAGGTCGCTGCACATTTCTGCCCGTTTTTGATGATGCTGGGTATTCCGAAGGAAAGCGGGACGACCTATGCACACCTGCAAACATTGAAGACCAATGCACCCACTCGCGATCTGCCGATCATTCTCATCGGCGGCAAAGCGGATGATCCTGAATTTTCCATGGGTACGGTGGGCATCATGGAAAAGGGGGCGGGTCAACAGGAGATTCTGGACGTCATCGCCCGCCACGGGCGGCACGCGCCGTTTCAGCCGGAGATTCCGACGATATTGATTGTGGACGACGATGCTTCGGTGCGAGAGTTTCTGAAAGAAACGCTGGTAACCGAGGGGTACCGCGCCTTGCTCGCCGTCAACGGCGAGGAAGGCATCCGCATCGCCATTGAGCGCGAACCGGACCTCATTATTCTGGATCTGATGATGCCTGATGTGACGGGTTTTGATGTCGTCAACCGCTTGCGCAAGCATCCGGCGACTGCGGATATTCCTATCGTGATCTACACCGCCAAGGATCTCTCACGCGAAGAGGCGCTGCATTTGGGCCGGGAGGCGGAACGCGTGCTGCTTAAGGGTGCCGATGGCCGGATCGAAATTCTGCGCCAGTTGCACAAGCTGGAACTCGTCTATCCCGTACAGGCCCATCTTGTGGACGCCACGCTGAACTGCTTTAACCATCGCTACCTGCTGCGTCGGCTTGAACAGGAAACATCAAGTGCCACACGGCACGGGCAGAAGTTCTCCCTGATAGGCTGGCAGGTCGATGGCTACGACGACTACATTGGAAAGCATGGTGAGCGCTGGAGCCTCGCCGCATTGAAGGAAATGCTGGAAACGGTCAAATCCACCACCCGGTGCGGTGATATTTGTGCTCGCGTTGACGAAGCGCGTTTTGTGCTGTTTCTGCCGCGCATCACGTCTACCGGTGCCATGCGCGTGGCCGAGAAGCTCCGCATTCGTATTCGTCACCAGCGATTTCCTCTCCCTCACGGCGAATTCGGAAGCTTCACAGCATCGTTCGGTGCAGTCCATTTTGGTGAAGATGCGGAGAATGCCGGTCCTCTGCTGAACATTCTCGCGAAAAGGGTTGATGAAGCTGCCAGCGGCGGTGGAGACCAAAGCGTGCTTGGAGAGGCTTGAGGCGTGGCTCGTATTCTTGTTGTGGACGATAACGCGCTGAATCTGGAGCTGGCGTGCGACGTGCTGGAAATGGGCGGGTTCGAAGTGGACATGGCGGAATCCGGCGCGGAAGGCATAGCCAGGGTACGGGAAACACGTCCGGATTTGGTGCTGATGGATTTGCGCATGCCCGGCATGAGCGGGCTGGAGGCCATGCGCGCGCTCCACGAAGACGTCGCAACACGCGATGTTCCCGTGGTCGTACTCACGGCATCAGCCATGAAGGGCGATCAGGAGCGTCTGCTGCGGCACGGATTCAGGGCCTACATGGAGAAACCGATTGACCCCTCGACGTTTGCGGACGAGGTGCGTTCTCTTCTGGAGACGCTTCCCTGCCGCTCACGTCCCTACATTCGGAGTTAGCACCAGTAAATACACAGACACATCGCCCATCAATACCTTCGTGACAACGCTATCCTGGTGTTCCATGGCGCACACCTGGCCGTTGATGAAGATTGGCAGACCGAGATGAATACTGGCATCCTCCTCATTGACCAACTGTTTTACGACTCCGGCGATGATGTTGATGATCTCACCATAGGCGTCTACCATATCCGCGCCGGATATTTCATCGCACTCTTCCGCTTCCATGCCCAGCAACATGCCCGCCAGCTGCCTGCACCCGATCTTCGAGGAAATCATCCCCAGTTGTACCGAACCGGAATCACCCATTAGTGTGATATAGACCCCTGGTCCGGATTCGGCCGGGCCGGGTCCGCTGGATTGAATTGGGCATTCGTCCAGGCCCAGCATGTCACGCGAGAAATCCTCCGTAGCCTGCATGAGCAGGTCCATCCAGTACTGTGCTGTCCTCCCTCCGGTAGCCATGATTTACGCCCCTTCGATGGCAGTTTTCAACTTGTCTGCCGAGAATGGCTTGCCAATCACGAAGGAGGCTCCCGCTTCCAGACCTTCCCGGGTGATCTCGGGCGTTGCCACCGAGGTGATAAAGCCAAACTTTACGTCGATACCTTCAGCCCGCAAAGCCTTCAAAAATTCGATGCCGGACATTTCGGGCATGTTCCAGTCGCACAGTACGAAATCGGGGGGTGTGGCCTTGACGGCGGCCAGGCCCTTGGCGCCATTCTCCGCTTCTCCAACTTCCGCATCTCCGAATCCAGCCTGCCGCAAGGTGCGCTTGACAATCATGCGCATCGCCTTGCTATCGTCTACTACCAGAATTTTCATTGACTCCTCTCCTTAGGATATAACTACGGGTTTCCTGCGGGATCGCTTGCCACATCCCGCATGGGGAAGATGATCAGCGCCCGCGAGTTTTTGTGAGTGATTCCGTAATCCGGCAGCCTGCATCAAGTTAGAGCAGGCGTCCACGGCCCGTGTTACAGCTCCTGAATACAGGATGGCTTCGCTTGTTTCGTTCCGCAGATGCTAACCTGAACTTGGAATCCGTTGCGAACAAAGGCCCGGCGCAATCATCACGACGATTTATGAAGCGTTCAGGCTAAACTCTCCCCTCTTTTCCGCGATACACTACTGTGTCGATAGGGTGGCTCTGCCTTGCTGAGCTGTTCATGGACCACTGCGGTGGTCGTTGCGCTGGCCTGTGCATGTATGCCACACAGAGGTCGGGGCTTTATGCTTGTAACGAATTTCGAGGAAGGAGAACAACTATGCGCCTCATGCTGCCAGTCACGAACCATGAGAACGATGGCATGACAGACGATGAATGGATTTGTTCGAAGACGGATACCGAAGGTGTGATTACCTATGTCAACGATGTGTTTATCCGCATTTCCGGCTATACGGCGGAGGAGCTGCTAGGTCAGTCGCACAACATCATCCGCCACCCGGATATGCCCTGTATCGCTTTCGCCTGGTGCTGGGACCGCCTGAAGGCGGGCCTGGAATGGCGCGGGCAGGTGAAGAACCGCTGCAAAAATGGCGATACCTACTGGGTGGATGTGACCATGACGCCGCAGCGCGATGAAGACGGACACGTCACAGGCTATTTTGCCGTGCGCCGCAAGTTGACCCGTGAAAAAATTATCGAAATGGAGGCTCTGTACAAAGAGCTTGCCGATGCCGAGGGCACCGTGGAGCAGCGCGTTAAACTATCGCGCCGGGAAATCTTTGAGATGTACAGGAAGAGTCCATTGTATGTACTGGCGCATCAGGCCGAGGGAGACAGAAGAGATGGCTCGGGAGATGAGAGTATAGGCCGGAGGGCGGGAGATCATCCTTCGACGGACAGGCGCACGAACGGATGACGCACGAACGGATGAAGTCAGGGAGCGAAGCCATGAAGGTACGGAAGAAGAAGCAAAAGCAGGGCAGCGGCGGGTCTGTGGGGACTCGTGCGGGAGGGTTCTGGGGGAAGGTGGTGAAGATCCGCCTGCGCGCGTTGATCATGATTGCGTTTACCATCATCAATGTACAGGTCATTGTGCAAACGATGATTGCTATTCATAACGACAGCAAGGTGCAGCAACAGATGAAGGTTATCGAGGGACGATCCCTTAGCGAGCTGTTGGCTGGTACAACCTTGCGCGAGCATGTTTTGAAGGCGCAGTACTTTATTACGCTGGCGGCGTTGACGGGGGACAAGCGTGCCCGTTCCGAGGCTCAAAAATCCCAGGATGCCTTCTATAACGATATGGGGACGCTACTCTCCGCCTATCAGGGCCGCGGAGACAATGAGGGTTCGGCGCAACTCCAGGCAGCGGCGACGAGCTTCAACAACCTCGTTGAGATCAGCGGGAAAATCGATCAGGCCAGAGGTATGCATGCGCTGGAGGCGGCAAAGATTGACGCGCTGGCCGCCGGTATGGACAAGCAGTCCACAGATCTTATCGGTGATCTTTCCGGTCTAAGCCAACAGCAAACGTTTGAGATGCGGCAACAGATGGATGGCCTGTCGGCCGCGCTTGTATCTACCAAGATCCAGCTTTGGGGTATGATCGTGCTGGTGACGCTGATCAATATTATCGTGCAATTCCTGTTCGGTGGTATTTTGCATCGCCGCATTGGCGATATCTACAATGCTGCGAACGAATGGGCCACGGGGCTGCTTACGCGAAGAATCTTCCCTATCCCCTGTGAGGATGATTTGGGCAAGGCATCACACGAGGTGAATCGGCTGGCCGATAACATCGAGGCTTTTATGATGGAAACCGATTCTTCGCTCAATGCCCTGCGCCACGGAATACTGGATCGGCGCATTGATGTGCGTGGACTTTCCCTGGAAATGAAACGCGTGGGGGAGGCTGTCAACGTCAATATTGATCAAATGGCTACAGCCCAGAAGAAAGCGGAAGGTGATATGGAATTGATTCGGGGCTTCGAGAGCAATATCGCCAGGGTGACGGATCAGCTGGGTGGTGCCAGCGGTCAGGTGGAGGAGCGTTCCCAGACGGTCGCTGCTGCGGCCGAGGAATCCAGCCGCCAGGCAGAAGCGGCAAGAAACGGCTCGGAGCAGGCGTCCAGTAATGTGGCTACGGTGGCGGCAGCGGCGGAGGAGTTGTCCGCCTCGATAGGTGAGGTGACGCGACAGATCAAGGAGGCTCAGAGCATGACCGTCGAAGCGGTAAGCCAGGCGGAGGGGACGACGGATACGGTGGCGAACCTGGGTGCGGCGACGGAGGAAATAGGCCAGGTGGTGAAACTTATTTCAGATATTGCCGAGCAGACAAACCTGCTGGCACTGAACGCCTCCATCGAGGCAGCCCGCGCCGGTGATGCCGGGCGCGGCTTTGCCGTGGTCGCGGGCGAGGTGAAGGAACTGGCCAACCAAACGGCGCGTGCGACCGAGCGCATATCGGAGCAGATTGGCCGCTTGCAGACGGAGAGTACTGCCAGTTCGGATGCTATTACCAATATAGCCGAAATCATCGGTCGCGTGGGCGAGATCACGGATGCCATCACCGTGGCGGCTGAGGAGCAGGCCACGGCGGCGCGGGAGATTTCCGCCAGCGTGCAACATGCCAACGCATCGGTGGCCGATGTCACAGGTAATGTGACGGATGTCGCAGAAGCGGCCGAAGGAACGGGCAAGGCGGCCAGCGACATGCTGTCGTCATCCCAGATTCTGCGCACCAGTACGGAAGAATTGGTCGGGACGGTGGAGCAGTTTCTTGCGAGTCTTGGTTCCACCGATACCGGGAAGGTGTAGGGAAAATATGGATTGGAATAGAAAAGGGTGGTGAAAATGAAGCGTAGACCATCTACCGCAAATCTCTGGCACCGCTCCCTGGGCGTACGTATCCAGATTATGGCGGGCGTCGTTGTGGCTGTTGCGCTGGCCGTGGTGCTCATTGCGGGTTATCAGCAAGAGAAGCACCAAATCACAAGCGATGCGGAGGCCAAGACGCTCGATATCGCACATGCACTCAGGGACAGCCTGAAGACCCTGATGTTGGCCGGCCAGGCCGACGCTGCCAACGATTGGCTGTCGCGGTTAAACGCCGACCCCGCCTTTTCCACCGTTCAAGTGCTCCGCCGCAATGGCATGCTCGCCTTCCGCGATCTGGCGACGCAAAATAAGGTCAACAAATACCTGGATGACAATACTTTTGGCCGTACAGCGCTGTCCGCCCAAAGAGCGAAGGGCTTTAGCCCCTCCATCATTGCCAGGGCGGCCGCAGGCACTGTCGTGACGCGCGTGGATGTGGCGGCTGATCGGATCAGGCTGTTATTGCCCGTCAAAAAGGACGATGTCTGCAACGCCTGTCATGGTTACGATACGAATCCCGTGCGCGGCCTGCTGCGTGTAGATGTTCCTCTTTCGGCTAATATTGGTGCGCATCTTCGACAGATACGCATACGCTACGGTAGCGAGTTTCTAGTCCTTCTGATCGTGCTCTGTCTGTCGCTTGGCTTCGTGCTCCGTCGTGAGGTGACCCGTCCGCTGAGTGCCATGGCGGCGGTGGCAAACACCGCTGCGGCAGGCGATATGGAGCAACGCATCGAGGTGAAAAATGAGGACGAACTGGGTGATCTGGGTAATGCGATCAATACCTTTATCGGCGCTGCTGGAGATGCCTTTATCCGGCAACAGCTCATTATGGACATGCCGTTTGCCATCATGCTGGCGAGTAAGCAGACCTTGACCATTGAGTTCATGAACCCGGCGACTAACCGTCTGTTCGCTACGGTGGAGGCTTATCTCCCCTGCAAGGCCTCCGATATGGTAGGCAAGAATATAGATCTGTTTCACAAGGATCCCGCCCATCAGCGGGCGCTGCTGGCAGAGTACGCCAACTTCCCGTTACGCTCGGGCTTTACCCTTGGCGATCATGTGTTCAAGTTCACTGCCGCAGCAATCAATAATGCCAAAGGTGAATGGTCGCATATTATGGTGGTCTGGGAGGATGTGACACTTGATGCAAAACGGGCCGATGCCTTTGAGGGCGGCGTGGCGGCCGAGGTGCGCCAGGTGGTTGCTGTTACGGCCGAGGTCAAGGCTACGGCGGATACGCTCGCTGCGGCGGCCGAGGAATCAAGCCGCCAGGCGGAGGTGGCCAGTCAGGGTGCGTCGCAGGCATCCAGCAATGTGGCTACGGTGGCGGCAGCGGCGGAGGAATTATCCGCTTCGATAAGCGAGGTGACGCGGCAGATCAGGGAGGCCCAGAGTATTGCCGCTGGAGCGGTCAGTCAGGCGGAGGGAACAACGGATACGGTGACGAATCTGGGTGCAGCGACGGAGGAAATAGGCCAGGTGGTGAAACTTATTTCAGATATTGCCGAACAGACGGACCTGCTGGCGCTGAACGCCTCCATCGAGGCAGCCCGTGCCGGTGATGCCGGGCGCGGTTTTGCCGTGGTCGCGGGCGAGGTGAAGGAACTGGCCAATCAAACGGCGCGTGCGACCGAGCGTATATCGGAGCAGATTGGCCACTTGCAGACGGAGAGTGCCGCCAGTTCGGATGCCATTACCCATATTGCCGAAACCATCAGCCGCGTGGGTGAGATTACGGATGCTATCACCGTAGCGGCTGAGGAGCAGGCTGCTGCATCCAGAGAAATTTCGGAAAGCGTGCAGCATGCGAATTCATCGGTGTCGGAGGTGACGCATGGGGTCGCCGACGTATCCGTGGCAGCCGAGGCGACGGGAAGGTCCGCCAGCGAAATGCTGGCTGCAGCACAAACTCTGGAAGGAAGCTCGGCCAACCTCTCGGTTCTGGTGGACGACTTCATGAAGGGCTTGCGGGTTTGACAGCATGACCGATAATGTGAACGTCTGGCCCGCACTGGGTGATCCTCGTCTGTTACGCTTGCTGCGAAGGCAGGTCGCTGGCGCATTGCAGGATTTGAATACCTGCACCGAGGATGGTCTGGGGCTATTGGCACAGGCCATGGAGCAATATCCGGAATCTGTCATGATGCCGCATATCATGCAGGCATTGAACGAGTTGCAAAAGATTGACCGGGTCATGCAGCGGCTCGACAATGTTGTGGGCAGTCTGTCCGATTGGGACGCCACGATACAGCAGCGGACGCACAAACCGCCAACCTGGATCGATGCCGTTTCCAGTCGTTTTGTCATGCCCGAGGAGGGTGCGGCGCTGCGTGCCGTATTGCAGGGCGGAGAGAGTGACGGGCAGGATAGTATGGCTGGAGAGAAGGAGGTCAGGTCTTGATGGAAGATATTGAGATGGATGAGGAGCTGCTGGCTGAGTTTATCGCCGAGAGCAACGAAAACCTGGGCGAAATCGAGCAACAGCTACTTGAGCTTGAAACAAACCCCGATGATGCAGAATCTGTGAATGGTATTTTTCGTGCCATCCATACTGTCAAGGGCACCTGCGGTTTCCTGGGTCTGTCACGCCTGGAGGCACTGTCCCATGCGGCTGAAAACCTCCTTGGAAAAATCCGTTCCGAGAAGTTTAGTGTTTCGCCGGACCTGGTTTCCCTGTTGTTGGAGGCGGTCGATGCCATTAAAAGTATTATCGCTGGCCTGGAAGAGACCGGTGCCGAACCCACGACTGATTATACCTCTCTATCGGGCCGTCTGAAGGCGGCCACCCGCGCCGTGGAAGCTATGGCGCGTGCCGGTGTAACAACGGAAATACATGCGGAGGATGGCGAGACAGAGCTTCGAGCGCCTGTTCCGGCAGGGCCCCCCGAAAACAATGCGCCTGGAGATACCTCTGTTGACGCGTCGGTTGGAAAGTCGGAGGAGGAATTAGCGGAGAAAAAATCGGGGTCAGGTACTGAGCCTGGCGCAGATCAGGGGATCAGTCAGGCTGTGCGCGGTTCGGGAGATGCCCCCAATGTTTCCGGCTCTGCTAATTCTTCTGCCGCAGTCGCCAGGGGTACGGGCAGTACGGCCGCCCCGCAGGTTGACGGCAAGGGAGGCGGCGGCAAGGGACGTGATAGCAAGAAGGCGATTGTGGAAAACACAATTCGCGTGGATGTTGATGTGGTGGACGACCTTATGAATCAGGTGGGCGAACTGGTATTGACCCGTAACCGCTTGCTGCAAATGATGACCACCGGCGTGTCGCCGGAAGTTCAACGCATAGGTCATCACATCGACCATACCACGACCACACTGCAGGAACAGGTGCTACGCCTGCGTATGCAACCGGTCGCCGGTTTATGGAACAGGTTGCCGCGCGTGGTACGGGATCTTTCCCGCGAACTGGGCAAGAAAATCCGCGTCGTGATGGAGGGGCAAGAAACGGAACTGGATCGTTTTATTCTCGCCGCCCTGCGCGATCCGATGACTCATATTATCCGCAACAGTTGCGACCACGGGGTCGAGGTTCCGGCGGACCGGATAGCGGCAGGAAAGCCTGAGGAGGGTACCATCCGCCTGTCCGCGCGCCAGCAATCCGGCAATATTCTGATCGAGATTAGCGACGACGGAAAAGGTATTGATGCTGCTGTCATCAAGGCGAAAGCGGTGAAGATGGATCTTATTTCGCGCGAGACCGCTGAGCGCATGAGTGACCATGCGGCTCTGCAACTGATTTTTCATCCGGGCCTGTCCACGGCGGAGAAGGTGTCCAAGGTATCGGGTCGGGGCGTTGGCATGGACGTGGTGCAGTCGGAGATTAAAAAGACGGGCGGTAATGTGGAAGTGGAAAGCGAGAAGGGCCAGGGTTCAACCTTGCGCATGCGCATACCCCTGACATTGGCGATCATACCGGCTCTGGTGGCCGAGGTTAGTGGCCAACAATTTGCGGTACCACAAATGAATGTGCAGGAATTGCTTGGCGTAACGAAGGATGATACGGCGTGGGAGGAATATGCCGGTAGTCATTTTTACCGCCTGCGCGACAAGCTGCTGCCGGTTATATCCCTGGCAGGGCTGTTACATCTCGCGGAGAATGAAAACGACGACTTCACCGTGGTGGTGATCAATGCCGGACAGGTCAGTTTCGGCCTGACCATGGATCGTATCCTCGGCGCCGAGGAAATCGTCGTCAAGCCGTTGGGGGTGCATTTCCGGCATCTGGCGATCTACGCGGGATGTAGTATTCTGGGCGATGGTGGCGTCGTCCCCATCTTTGATTGTAATGGTCTCATGGAGGAGGCGTGCCTTGCGGACGGTGTGGCGGAGGCGGCGGATGAAGATGATACGAAAATAGAGGCAAAACGCAATTTGCAGCATATTGTCCTGTTCGAGCAGGCGGGTGGTCGCTACGCTATACCGATGTCTCTTGTACAACGTCTGGAAACCATTGCCAGCGAGAGCGTGGAGGTCTCCGCCGACCGTGAGGTGCTGCAGTACCGGGATGCCATTATTTCCTTCCAGCGCTGGAGTCAATTGATCGGCAAGCCGAAGGATGTTCCGGCGGAAGAGTCGTATGAGATGGCATGTATCATTCTGTCGAATGGCGAAAACAACCTCTGTCTTGAAGTAGAGCGCATCCTTGATGTTGCCGAAGTCCCGCTGGAAGTCGAACTGGGTAGCGAACATTCCTTTTTCCTGGGAAGCGCAGTCATCCACGGGCAGGCTACGGAAGTGGTGGACGTATATGAGTTGGCAAAACGGGTGGCACCGGAATGGTTCGGGCTACGCGAGAACGCACCTTCGACTTCCGAGCGACCGGATTTGTTGTTGGTAGAGGACTCCGTATTCTTTCGCGATTTGCTGCGGCCAACGCTTACGGCCATGGGTTATCAGGTATGGGTGGCCGACGATGCCCTTCATGCCAGGAGTATTCTCGATCAGTGTGAACCGAAGGTCGTGCTTACGGACCTGGACATGAAGGGGCAGCAGGGTATGGAACTGGTGCGATGGATGAAGAAGCAGGAATGTTTCCGGCAGATCTCGATCGTGGCGCTGGCTTCCTTCGAGCCCAAACGCGGCGAAGACAAGGAATTGTTCGCGGGTAATCTATTGTTGAAGTCAGATAGCGCAAGCCTGCGCGCGCGTTTGGGGGAAGTTCTGGCGCTTGGAAGGAGTGGGGCATGAATCATACACAGGAGCTACTGACTTGCGCCTTGCATCACCAGGGCCTGGGCATTCCCGTGCGTTATGTGCGCGAGGTGGTGACGCCGATCCGCTGTACACCGGTGCCTCTGGCACATGATGTGGTTGTTGGTCTGATTAACCTGCGCGGGCATGTCATCACACAGCTTGATATGCGCAAGGCACTGGGGCTGCCGGACCGTGAGCAGGGGGATACCTTCCGCGTTATTATTATTGAAACTGATGGTGGAGAGGATTTCGGTTTTATCGTGGATCAGGTAGGCGAAGTGATGCGGCCGGAAGCGATTGCTCTGGAAAAGACGCCGAAATCGCTGCCATCCTGCTGGCAGGATGTGGGCAGCGGCGTGCTTAAGCTGAAAGACCGTTTGCTTGTCGTGCTGGATGTGGAGCGTTTTATTCACTGTACGCTGGAGATGTCGGCCAGTCGGGGAAAGGAGGGGGTGGCTGTATGAATGTCCTGATTGTCGATGATGCCCGCGTTATACGTATGGCGCTGCGCGGTATTATGCAACAACTTGGCTGGAAGATCGTAGAGGCGGAAAATGGCAAACAGGCGCTGGAACAGCTCCGGCAACATCCGGATATTGATGTGATTCTTCTGGATTGGCATATGCCGGTGATGAATGGCTATGATTTTTTGGTCAGCATGCGCGCCACACCCGAGCATGCGGAGAAACCGCGTGTCATTATGGTTACGACCGAGGCATCCATGCCATCCATCCTCAAAGCGATTTCCGCCGGTGCAGACGAATATATCATGAAGCCCTTCGATATCGAAATGGTCCAGGAAAAACTGGATATGTTGGGGTTGGGTTGATGTTATCTCTTGTCTTTCTCGCTGTGGACCTATGAAAACACGATTGCTGATTGTGGACGACTCAGTCGTCTTCCGCATGTTCATGCGCAAGTGTTTGATGGGCATGGACGACGTTGATGTCGTGGGTGTGGCCAGGGATGGCGTGGATGCGCTGGCCAAAGTCGAAGAACTTAAACCGGATGTCATTACACTGGATATGAACATGCCGCGTATGAACGGCATGGAAACTCTGGAGGCTTTACGCCGCACGCATCGGCATATTGGCATCATCATCGTTGCCGCTGAAACCGAGGATGATGCGGATCGTACCGTGCAGGCTTTGCGGGCTGGTGCCTTCGATTTTATTCTCAAGCCTCAGGCATCCGATCTTGATCCGGCCGGGAGTATTCGGAAAGCCATGATGCTTCGCCTGAAGGAATTCCGGGAGCGATGTGTCCGCACCGATCAGACGAAACACCGTTCCAGTCGGGAGGCGGGGATCAGGGGACGATCTGTTTCCGCTGCTGCTCCCGTCGTGGGGAAACGGCGGCCACCTGATATCCGACCGGATATTCTGGCCATCGGTTCGTCCACCGGCGGTCCGGCGGCCCTGCAAATGGTGATACCCAAACTGCCGGCTGGTTTTCCGATGCCTGTCGTTGTCGTGCAGCACATGCCGGAGTTGTTCATACGTTCCCTGGCATCGCGCATGAACAAGGAATCAGCCTTGCCCTGCAAGGTGGCCGAGGACGGCGAGCGGCTCATGCCCGGATGTGTATACTTTGCGCCCGGCGGCTGGCATACGGAGGTTGAGGCCTGCGGTCATGCGCTGCGGGCAACCCTGAGCGATGCGCCGCCATTACATTTTTGCCGCCCGGCGGTGGACGCCACCTTCAAATCACTGGTGCGGCTTGCGCCTCTCGTTCGTACCCTTGCCGTCGTGCTTACCGGTATGGGCAAGGATGGTGCTGCCGGGGCTTTGGCGCTGGCCGACTGTGCGGGGTATGTTATTGCGCAGGATGAGGCGACCAGTACGGTTTGGGGCATGCCCGGTACGACTGTGAAGATGGGGGCGGCGCATCGGGTCTTGCCGCTGGAACAAATCTCCGGAGCTATTGTTGCTGTGTCGCGTGGTTCCGGTCAGGTGACTGCCGTCAATGAATAAAACCAACTTTGCCTATATTCAGGGTTTTCTCAAACGGAAAAGTGGCCTCGTTCTGGAAGAAGCCAAGGCTTATCTGCTGGAAACACGTATGTTCCCCGTGTTGAAACAGCACCACCTTGATTCGCTGGATGAGCTTGCCAGTGCTGTACGCCGTAACGAAAACGGGCCGCTCGCCGTGGATACCGTACATGCCATGACAACCAACGAAAGCCTGTTTTTCAGGGACAAGTATCCCTTTGAGGCTTTGCGTCAGCTGATCTTTCCTGAGTTTGAGAAGAAGCTGCCGGCATACGAGAAGCTTCGCATCTGGTCCGCCGCCTGCTCAAAGGGGCAGGAGCCTTATTCCATTGCCATGACTGCCCTGCAAGGGGTCGCGAACGCCACGCGCCGTGTATGTATCACCGCCTCTGACCTTGATCGTCAGATACTGGCAAGTGCAGAGGCTGGCATCTATACCCAGATGGAGGTGCAGCGCGGCCTGCCCGTGCAACAACTGGTACGCTACTTTGAGCAACGCGGTGAGGCCTGGCGCGTTCGGGATGAACTGCGGGCACTGGTTTCCTTCCACCGCGCCAATCTGATATCCGATTCACTTTCCATTGAACTGGGAAACCCGGGGCCATTTCACACCGTCTTTTGCCGCAATGTGTTAATTTATTTTGATCCCGACGAACGCTTGCATGTAATCGACCGCATTGCCCGTCTCATGGCTCCGGGGGCCTATCTGATTACCGGTGCCGCCGAGACTGTTAAAGGCGTACATTCAAACTGGAAGGCGGTTATATTTGAAGGCCGCCGCCTCTGGCAACTCCAGAGGTGATGGTTTTTCGCGAAGTCATCAAAGCGCCTATGGATGGGCACACCCATCAGGAGCAACCTGAGGCGCTACCTTCGGGGAGGTAGCAAACCCTTCCGCGCAATGTCGCGGGGATAAGACTGGCCTCCGGCTTGCTTTCCCATGACATGAATCCCGATATTGTCGTTCACATCGGCGGCCAGGCGTTGCGCATGGTACTGCTGCTGTCTTTGCCCATGCTGGCCGTGGCCCTGGTCGTTGGCGTGGCTATTTCCCTGTTTCAGGCAGTGACCCAGATTCAGGAACAGACATTGACCTTCGTGCCGAAAATCGTGGCTGTGTTCCTGGTCATGGTTCTTGTCGCGCCGTGGCTTGTGCGAACCATGGTTCAGTTTACACGCCAGTTGATGGAGTCCATCCCTGGCCTCCTTCGATAAATCCGGCGCTACGCACCTTTTGTACGCGCCGTTACTTCGATGATTCTGCCCTTACCCTCTTCTGCTGATACGATGGCCGCACTGCTTGTACTCCTGCGTGTTTCCTCCATGATCGTGTTCCTGCCCGTGCTTGGCAATCAACTTGTTCCTGCCCAGGTGAAAATCGGTCTGGCGGGAATCATCACGCTCGTTATTTATCCGGTCGTTCGTCCATCTTTGCCCGCCATCCCTGCATCCCCCATCGTGTTTATCCTGATGGCCGGTCAGGAGATACTCATTGGCACCATGCTGGCCATGCTGGCCAAGCTGATATTCGCAGCGGTGCAACTGGCCGGACAGATTATGAGTTACGAGATGGGTATTGCTATCGCCAATGTGTTCGACCCTTCCACCAACAGCCAGGTCGCCATTGTCGGGCAATTCGCCATCGTGCTGGCCATGCTGGTCTGGCTCGCGGTAGGTGGGCATCATGCCTTCCTGTCGGCACTGTTTGATTCCTTCCGCCTTCTGCCCATGGGACATCCCCTGGCTACCGATGGTTGGGCGGCGCTGAATAATGCCGCAGCCACCATGTTCGCGCTTGGTCTGCGGCTGAGCGCACCCGTTTTGTTGCTGTTGTTGTTCGTCTATGCTGCCCTGGGGCTGATGTCGCGGGCCGTACCACAGATCCAGGTGTTTTTTGTTAGTTTTCCCCTGACCATCGGGCTCGGTCTGCTCGCTTTCTCTCTTTCTCTGCCGGTTTTTATATTTATTCTCCGCAATGATTTCGTCGGCCTGTATCGGGATATTCCACAATTTCTTCGCGTACTGGCGGGGCACTGATGCACACAGGTCACCGCACGCCCTCCGCGCCCATTTACAGGTGCTCTGATGATGCCCTGAGAAGCCATCATGGCTGAAGAAGAGGATAAGTCTCAACAAACCGAGCAGGCAAGTCCGAAACGGCTCGAGGATGCACGAAAGAAAGGACAGGTTCCTTCCAGTAAGGAACTCTCGACCGCCATTTCTTTCCTTGTACTTGCATCCGCCAGTGTAACCGGCGTCGGCGCATGGTCTGGTGAACATCTGATGCACATGGTGCGGCATTATCTGACACTGAATCCGGGTATGTTCGAGGCAGATGGCCATGGCATTCAGTCTCTTCTTTTGGCCATTGGTATCAGCATGGCCGAAATTTTTCTGCCCATCGTGTTGCCCATGCTGGTGTTGGGGGTTATCGCTTCCTTTGCTGTGTCAGGTCCGGTTTTCAGCTTTGAAACCCTTAGTCCAAAACTAAAGAAAATCAATCCGATGTCCGGTATCAAACGCCTGTTCTCTACCAAGGGGCTCGCTGAACTGGTCAAGTCACTGGTTAAATTACTCGTCATTTTTTTGGCGTCGTGGATTACCCTTGAATCGTTGATGCCTCAAATGTTGCGGGCGGGCAACGGAAATGTTCGCGGTATCGCGGCGCTGGCGTCAGATGGGATCATTGAACTATCCGTGCTGGTGGCGATGATTTTCATCCCCGTCGCCATTGCCGACATCTTTTATCAGCGCTGGGAACACGCGAAATCCATGCGTATGTCGAAAAAGGAAGTTCGGGATGAAAGCAAGGATACCGAGGGCGATCCCCAAATTAAGATGAAAATACGCCAGATCCAGCAGGAGAAGGCGAGAAATCGCATGATGGCGGATGTGCCTGATGCGGATGTTATCATTACCAATCCGACCCGGATCAGCATAGCGCTGGCCTACAAACCGGGGCAAGCCGCCGCGCCCAGGGTTTTGGCCAAGGGGAAAGGCGAAATCGCGAAGAAAATCAGGGAAATCGCCCGTCAACACCATATTCCCATCCGTGAAAGCCAACCGTTGGCAAGGTCCTTGTTTACAGCAGTCGGGATCGGTGAAGAGATACCTGAACACTTGTACGAAGCTGTGGCCATTATTTTGGCGGAGATTTTCCGCCTGAAGTGATTGTCGGTTAAATTTCCGCCGCCGCTACATACCGATCCCGAAGCCATATACAGAGGAGGAGCAACATGCAGGAAACCGTAGCACTGGTTTTTAATCGTTTTGGCAGATATCTGGATGTCGTGCTTGCTGCGGGCGTCCTTCTCATCCTGATGATTATGATGGCACCGCTGCCGCCCATGCTCATGGACATGTTACTGACCATCAACATCACCATCGCTTTGCTCATTCTATTGACGTCTATCTATGTGCTCAGGCCGATGGATTTCTCGGTTTTCCCATCCCTGCTTTTGCTTACCACACTGTTCCGCCTCTCTCTTAATGTTGCCACAACCAGACTTATTCTTCTTCACGGACAAAATGGTCCCTCTGCGGCGGGGCATGTCATCGAGAGTTTCGGTCAGTTTGTCGTCGGCGGCAACACGGTGGTCGGGTTGATTCTGTTTCTTATTCTGGTACTCATTAACTTTGTCGTTATTACCAAAGGTTCGACCCGCATCGCGGAAGTGGCGGCGCGTTTCACTCTGGATGCCATGCCGGGGAAACAGATGGCTATTGATGCCGATCTCAACGCCGGATTGCTGAATGACGTCCAGGCCAGGGACAGGCGGCGGGCTGTCGCGCGGGAAGCTGAATTTTACGGCGCCATGGATGGCGCTTCCAAATTTGTGCGCGGAGATGCCGTCGCGGGGCTGATGATTACCGCCATCAACCTGATTGGGGGGCTGATTATCGGTGTCATGCAGCAGGGCATGTCATGGTCCGATGCCGTAAATGTTTACAGTATTTTGACGGTTGGCGACGGATTGGTGGCGCAAATACCGGCATTGGTGATCTCAACCGCAGCGGGTATCATCATTACACGCGCGGGAGGAGAAAATACGCTGTCGGCTGAACTCGGCGATCAATTCGCTCGGAACCCACGCATTTACATGGTGGGTTCCGGTGCTCTTTTGCTGATGAGCTTCATGCCCGGCATGCCGTTCGCTCCTTTTCTTTTGCTGTCATTCGGTCTGGGCGTAGGTGCCTGGCATCTGCAATCCCGAGATCAGAAAGAGTCCCTCGATGCAGCCCAAACACCATCTGCACCGGAGGAGAAGCAGCAGGAGCAGCTCTCCATGTCGGACATGATGACGGTGGACCCCATACGCCTTGAAGTCGGTTATGGGTTGATTGACATGGTTGAATCCGGCGGGGAAGGGGGGTTGCTGGAGCGGTTACAGGCGGTGCGCAAGACGATTGCCACAGAAATCGGGTACCTTTTGCCTCCTGTACACATCAAGGACAATTTGAAACTTGGTGTGGGTGAATACCGAATCCTTGTTCGAGGTGCCGAAGTAGGGCGCGGAGATATCAGACCGCATCATCTTCTTGCCCTGGAGGGGCAGATAAGTGGTCCCCGCATAGAGGGTGAAGCGACGCAGGAGCCATCTTTTGGCCTTCCGGCGGTATGGATCGTGCGGGAAAGCCGGCAGCAAGCGGAAATTTCCGGTTATACGGTGGTTGACCCGCCCACCGTTATAGCCACGCATGTTACGGAAATTTTGCGTCAGCATGCGTATGCGATGCTGGACCGCGCCCAGGTCCAGGAGATGCTGGATACATTGTCCAAAAGGTATGGCAAAGTGGTTGATGACATGGTGCCGGCGCAGGTTTCGCCGGGGTTGCTACAGAATGTACTGCAACGGTTGTTACGCGAATGGGTGCCTGTCCATGACCTGTTGCTGATCCTGGAAACCATCGCCGACAATGGCGCTGAGCAGGGTAAAGTAGATGATTTGACGGCAAAGGTTCGTATCCGGCTCGCGCGCAACATCGTTCAACAATTCCTGGATGATCAGGGCAGTCTCGCCGCAATGACGGTTGATACGGAGCTTGAGCGCGAGATGGTCGACCGCCTCGCACAATACCCGAATGGGTCGCTGCCCCTTGAAATTGGTCGCTGGCAGCGTTTTCTGGTGCATCTTTCACAGCTCATCGCACATAACGAGCAGGATGTTTCGGTGGTCCTGGTGATGTCTGCCATACGTCCGATGCTGGCGGAACATATCAGCAAGAGCATGTCGCGCGTCGCGATTCTCTCTACGGCCGAAATTCCTCCATACGTTACGGTCCGTACGTTGGGTAGCGTGGGGTTAAGTGGTGCAGATTAAAGTCTTTTCCGCACCGGAACTACATCATGCGCTGGCCATGGTGCGTCGGGATTTTGGGCCGGATGCCGTCATCCTCGATCGGCACAAGTGCAAGGATGAAGATGGCTCCAGCGTTTGGCATCTGCATGCCGCCCGCGACATCGAAGAGAGCGCAGGCGCTCGTGCCGCAGTTTCTCATAGCGATAACCAGCCCATGACACAAAATAAACTGACGGCAACCATGCAACACCTGGAGCGTATTGTGGATGGTCTGGGGAGACAGGAGGTGGGTGGGTTGCGCGCCATGCTGGGGGATGAACAATCCATAGCGGCCTTCGATGCCCTGGTCAGGCTGGGCGTAAGCCCCGCATACGCATCGGACATCGCCGGGGATATTGCCGAGGGCAAGCCGATACCGGCGTCCATGCTACATTGGGGGGGTGCTATTACGCCCCAGAAAAAGAAGGAAATTGTTCTTCTTACGGGTCCCGGAGGTGGGGGAAAAACGACGATGGCGGCGAAGCTTGCCACCCACTTCAGCGTGCAGGGCGTCAGCGTGGCATTCATCAGTACAGACACCGAACGTATCGGAGGGTTAAGCCTGTTGAGAACCTATGCCGAAATATTGGGAATTCCCCTTGCTGTTTTGCGTGATGAAAGCGGGATTCCCCGCGCCATTGAGGAAACGAAGGCGGCAAAGCTTGTTCTGGTGGATAGTGAAGGGTGGCTGACATCCAGGGGAGAGCAACAGGAAAAAGCAAATATATGGAAGAAACTCGCCTGTAGCCGACGGTTTGTCGTACTGCCCGCCAGTATGGATGAAGCAGACGGCCTGAAGACGTTGATGCTGGCGCGAAAGCTGGGTATCACGGAACTCATATTGAGCAAACTGGATGAAACGGTCAGGCCGGGGAAACTGCTGAATTGGGCCGCGACGGGGGCGTCCATCTCATACTGCAGTTTTGGTCCGGATGTATCCGAGCAAACCGGTCGGCTGTCCCCACATTCTCTGGCTTCGTTGTTCGCCGACCATATTAACAGAAAGGAGTCATTATGAACCATTCGCCTGCTTCTGCAGTTGAGCCGAAACACGCCGCTTCGCCGCCGGTTATCGCTATCAGTAGTGGCAAGGGAGGTGTGGGAAAAACATTTCTATCCGTTCATCTGGCTATGCGCGCGGCACGCCTCGACAGACGCGTGCTACTTCTGGATGCTGATCTTGGGCTGGCTAATGTAGACGTTATGCTTGGCCTGACAGCGCGCGGTACGGTGATGGATGTTGTGCAGGGGGAGAAGAGTTTGCAGGATATTATCGTATCCGTTGACGACAGGGTGGACGTGTTATCGGGCGGTAATGGCCTGTTTGAACTGGCACAGATTTCGGCCATTCAGCGGGGAGTGTTGCTGCATGAGGTGAACCTGCTGTCCCGAGCATATGACCTTATTCTGGTGGATACACCAGCCGGGATTGGAGAAAATGTGCTGTTTTTTACATCCAGTTCCGAATCCGTCCTCATCGTTTTGACGCCGGATCCGACATCTCTGACCGATGCTTACGCCCTGATCAAGGTATTGTCGCGTCAGCGCGGGGTTAGCCGGTTCATGGTCGCCCTGAACCAGGCCGACGGGACCACTGCCAGGGTCACATTCCAGCGTTTGTTGGCCGTAGCCGACCGTTACCTGGATGTTTTTCTCGACTATGTGGGGTATATGCCCGAGTGCGCCGCTGTGCGGCGCGCTATCGGCTCGCAGAAGCTGTTGTATTCATGTGCCTCCAGGGTTTATACCGACAGCCTGAATAAATTGCTTGATGCAGTGCTTTCCCGGCCGCGGGAGCCAGGTGTTGGTGGTGGTCTGCAATTCTTCTGGCAGCAGGCTTTATCCAGCGGTATGAACGGATGCGAAGAAAAGGGAGGGGTCTGAATATGCGTGTGCTTTATGCATCTGTTTATGGCGGTGCCATCGGCTTGCTCCTCGCCTTCGGCATTGCCATGTTTTGCGACATGGCAATGCCGGATATGTTTTTTCGCCTGCCTGCGCTCGTTGTGGGTGGTGCCATGTTGGGCGGACTGATGGTATGGCTGGACGATATGCTGGAATCCCTGCAAAGGGGCCACGAAGAGCGTGAACAGATGCGTGGACAGGCGCGCGAAAATCCGGAGTTCCGGCCCTGAACCGGATCGCGCATTATGACGCCGCCGCTTCTCTGGCACTAGATCCGGAGGCTCTGCTTGGAGAGCACCTTCCCCTGATTCGTTATCATGCCCTGCAACTGATACGCAGGGTGCCGGACTCCATCGAACTGGATGATCTGATTAGTGCAGGGGTCCTGGGTCTGCTGGATGGCGCGAAACGTTTTGATACGAGTCGCGATATTCAGTTCAAAACATTCATTGCCTATCGCATACGTGGATCCATGATCGACTATCTGCGGGCCTTTGACTGGTTTCCGAGGAGTCTGCGGGATATGTCCGGCAAGATGGGCGAGGCCATCCTTATTCTGAGCCAACAATACGGAAGACCAGCCGAGGAAAAGGAAATCGCATCATTTCTCGGTATTGCTCTTAGAGAATATCGTGAACGCCTGACCCAAATGCGTAGTGTCAGCGTCGTGTATTTCGATGATTTACCTAAGGTTTCCGGGGAGGATGAGCCTCTGGATATGCTCGACGCCATCGCTGGAGCTCCCGAACAAAGGCCGGAGAACCAAGCGGCGATGTTTGAATTTACTGAAAAACTGGCGGATGCCATTGAGCAACTTCCATTGCGGGAAAAGGTTCTGCTTACCCTGTATTACTACGAAGAATTGAACATGAAGGAAGTCGCCGCCGTTCTTGGCATTACGGAGTCGAGGATTTCTCAGCTGCACAGCCAGATGGTGATGCGATTACGCGGTTCGTTGAAGCTGGATATCCCCGGCGACCAATAAAGTCGATGCAAGGTTCACCCCCGTTTTTTTCGCCCTGGTACGCCTTGCTGGCGGATGGTTTGATGGTGATAGCTATTGTCGGACTGTGGGTGGCCTGGATGCGAAATGCGAAACGCCAACATCGACTGCAACGTATGCTGGCTGATACGTCGCGACAGTTACAGGAAGCATCGTGTCATCTGGAGGAGGCCATGCTGCTCATCCGGGAGCTGGGCCAGGCGAAGAATATGGTCGGGCATGACGATACTTCCGGGAGGGCGATTTCGCCACGAGGCCTATCGAATCATCCGGCTGGTGGTGATACAACCGTAGCCCAGGTGCTACGCATGCGGCGGGAAGGCCATGATGCCGAAGAGATCGCCGCACAACTGGATACGCCCCCCGCTCAGGTTCGCCTCCTGCTTAAATTGCATGCCGCAGGAGATCATGCCCACGAGAAAGAGAAGAACCCGAACCGGGTGTGATCCGTTCTTGTTGGTTCCCTGCCGGAATTTTTTACCATATTCAACGGGCAATAATTGCCGGGTACGGTGGCATTCATGAGGAATACGGGTTTATTCGGCATGTTTACAGGTTGGCATGATACATGCTCGCCATGTGTAAGGAGTTTCGCATGGATTCAGCTTTTTATATCGCAGGTACAGCTGGGTTGTTGGCGCAACAAAAGCTCAACAGCATCGCCCAGAATCTTGCCAATGTGAATACCATAGGATATCGCGCCGACCGGAGGAGTTTTTCTACATTCCTTGCCGGGCAGTCGGTGCTGGATGGTAGCTCCGGGCACACCTCCGCCGCTTATCCGGTTGGTGGAAAACAGTATATCGACAGTAGTGAAGGCGCGATGATACGCACCGGCTCCAAACTGGATATGGCCCTGAATGGCCATGGCTATTTCCGTATCCGCCTTAAAGGCGGGCTGGAAGCTTATACGCGCGCCGGCAACTTCCGGCTGGATGGCAACGGTAATCTTCTGACGGCCAGTGGAAGGTCTGTTCTTGATGATGGTGGCAGCCCGATCACCCTGCCCAGGGGCTCTCTGACGGTGTTGGAGGATGGCAGCATGAGCGTGAACGGCAAAAGTGTTGGCCGTATTGGCCTGGTGCAGATCACGGATCCCCGTGCTATCCGGAAAATGGCAGGTGTGTTGCTCACCGCATCACCCACGAACGTCAAACCGGCGGGCAGTGGTGTGCGTGTCATGCAAGGCTTTACGGAGTCATCGAATGTCAACGCCGTGCAGGCGATGGTCGAGCTAATAAGTGTACAACGAAGTTTCCAAATGACGATGAAAATGCTGCAGCAATACGATCGCCTGGCCACCATGATGGATGAGCAGGTAGGTCGGGTCCAATGAGCAGGCAGGCTGGGTTTAAGGGCCGTGGTCGGGAGCGTTCATGGATGGCCCGCATAAGTATGGATAAAAAAGGAGGTTTTACATGATGCGAGCTTTGTGGACGGCGGCAACAGGTATGGCGGCCCAGGCATTGAATGTCGATGTTATTTCCAACAATCTGGCCAACATCAACACGACGGGATTCAAGCGTGGCCGTGCCAGTTTCCAGGATTTGATGTACCAGCAGATCAAGGCGCCTGGTGCCCAGAACGGTGCCGGTAACCAGTTGCCGGTAGGTATTCAGGTGGGGCTTGGCGTTCGCACCTCCGGGGTGGCGCGTATTTTCTCGGAGGGAAGCACCCAGCAGACGGGCAATCCACTGGATATGGCTATCGAGGGCCGCGCTTTTTTCCAGGTACAGTTACCGAGCGGTAATCTGGCCTATACGCGCGCCGGCGCCTTTAGCATTAACAGTCTGGGACAGGTCGTCTCCCAGGATGGCTACCCCCTGCAGCCCTCCATTACCATTCCGACCAATGCGCTGTCCATTACTATTGCTCATGATGGTACGGTGTCGGTGGTGCAGCCCGGTAATATCACCAGTAACCTTGGCCAGATTCAGTTGTCTGATTTCAGTAACCCCGGTGGTTTGACCAGCATCGGACGAAGTCTGTTCCAGCAAAGCCGGGCGAGCGGTACGCCGATCCCCGGTACGCCGGGTTCCAACGGTATCGGTACCATTTCGTCGGGGACACTGGAGCAGTCCAACGTCAGCGCGGTCAAGGAAATGGTCAATCTCATCGCCGCGCAACGCGCCTACGAAATGAATTCCAAGGCTATCCAGGCAGCCGATCAGATGCTGCAGGCAGCCAGTAATCTCAAGCGTTAAATCGTGAAAATAATGAGCCAGTTACGACATTCCGGGTGGGCTATCCCGGTTTTGTTAGCCCTTCTGCTGCCCGGCGCACAGCCTGCGTATGCTGTGGATAACGCCACTCGGGCTTCCCTGCATCATTTCTTCAAACAGGGGATCGTGCTGGCTGGTGCCCGCGCGGAGCTGGTGAAGGTGTTGCGTTGGCCGAAGGTCAAAGGAGCGCTACGCTGGCACTTGCCACATTTGCGTATCCACCCGGTGCGTGTATCCCTGATTGGCGAACAGGGCCGGGGTGCGAACATGCGCCGTTGGTATGTACCGGTGCGGCTGCACTGGTGGACGAATGCGGTTGCCGTGCGTGATGATATTGCCGCACGCACCTTGTTGACAGCATCTGCATTGCACCTTGTACATACGGATATCGCCGGCCATGTGGGGCGTTGGTGGACGGATACGCGACAACTTATCGGTACGCGTACCACGCGTCCGCTACGTGCGCGGCAGGTCATCTACGAAAGCTATGTCAGGCGCCCGCCGCTGCTGGTTCGCGGCGATCACGTTACACTGATAGCCAGTATTGGTGGCGTCAGGGTCTCGGCGATGGGCGAGGTGCTCAGGCGGGCTGGGCGCGGTGACCGGGTACCGGTACGAAATTTGAGCAGCAAGCGGGTGCTGCAGGCCATCGCTGTGGATAAGTATACGGCTCGCGTACAGGTCGGAGGCTGGTGATATGATACATATTCCAGGTTCGCTGGCCGCCGCCGTGCTGACCATCGCTATGCTGGCTTCTGGATGCATGCCGTCTATCCGTTCCGTCACCACGGACAGGCATGCGGGAGAAGTGGAAAAGGCGCTAAGCCAGCCTATTCCTGATGCCAACAAGACCGGATCCCTATGGGCCAACAGTTCTTCCCTGTTCACGGATGCCAAGGCACGCCGCGTGGGCGACCTGATTACCATTCTGGTTTCGGAGAGGGCTAGCGCCACCCGCTCGCTTGGCACCAAGAAAAACAAGGCGTCCAGCCGCAAGACCAGTCTGGCCGCTGTATTCGGTTACGCGACCTCGCTATCGAGCAAGAACCCTAATTTTCAGCCGAAAACAGCACTTGATATCAGTGATGAGAAGAACTTTGATGGTTCGGGGAGCACCAATAATTCGGATACTCTCACGGCTAGCGTTACCGCTGTCGTCACCAAGCTGTTCCCCAACGGCAATATGAAAGTGGTAGGTCGGAGGCAGCTTACCATCAATAATCAACCCCAGGCATTGACCTTCTCGGGTGTTGTTCGTTCGATAGATATCAGGCCGGACAACACCATTCCTTCCTCAAAGGTGGCGCAGGTCGTTGTCAGTTACGGTGGTGGCGGTAGCCTGGCTACGGTCGCGCACGAGGGTTGGCTCTCGCAAGCGCTGGATCAGATATGGCCCTTCTAAAAAGGACGGCAATCATGCTGGTGCTGGTGCAGATTAGTCTGCTGGTCATGCCAGTCACCGCACCGGCTGAGCGCATTGAAGACCTCGCTGGTATCGAGGGTGTGCGCAGCAATGCCCTGATCGGTTACGGTCTCGTCGTGGGTTTGAACGGTACCGGCGACAATTCCACGAATGCGCGCTTTTCGGTCTTTAGCCTTCTGTCCATGCTGGAACACTTGGGTGTCAGCCTTCGTGGTAACAAGAATCTGCGTATCGCCAGCACCAAACCGAAAGCTATTGCCGCAGTCATGGTCACGACGGAGCTTCCCCCCTTTTCTCGACCCGGTCAGACCCTGGATGTCACAGTTTCCTGTGTGGGCAACGCCACCAGTCTCAGGGGCGGTACTTTGCTGGTCGCACCTTTGCTGGGCGGCGATGGAAAAATTTACGCCGTGGCTCAGGGTTCAATCTCTATCGGCGGCTTCACCGCTGGTGGCAGAGGTGGCAGAGGTGCCAAGGTGGTAAAAAATCATCCGACAGCCGGACGTATTCCCAACGGCGCCCATGTCGAAAAGAGCGCACCGAACGGTTTGAGGAATACGCAGGACCGTATCAGACTGATTCTGCGGCAGGCTAACTTCACGACTGCCAGACGCATGACCAGCGCGATCAACAAAGCCCTCGGCAAAGGCATGGCTCAGACCGTGGATCCAGGCGCAGTGGATGTGTGGAATCCGACCGCCAATGCCGTAGACCTGATTTCACGGCTGGACCCCATTGAAGTGACGCCCGACCACCCTGCCATGGTGGTCATGGACGAGCGTACCGGCACCATCGTCATGGGTAGTGAGGTGCGGATTGATACCGTTGCTGTGGCGCATGGCAATATCAGTGTATCGGTCACGGAGGCTCCCCAGGTGTCGCAACCCAACGCCTTCGCCGGTGGTACAACGACAACCGTGCAGCGCACTGACCTTAAGATCAACGAGCAAAAAGCGAAGCTGGTCGTGCTACCCAGGGTGGTTTCCCTGAGCAAGCTGGTCAATGCCCTTAATGCTGTCGGCGCTACGCCCAACGATTTGATTGCGGTACTGCAGGCCATCAAGGCTGCGGGTGCCCTGCATGCGGAGCTGAAAATAATATGATGCACCAGCTTGAAAACGCTACACATCGCCCGGTTCACCAGGGCCAACGACAACACCGCGCCTCGGGGCAAAAAGATGTGCGCGGCTTTCATCCTGTCAATACCCGGCTGTGGCGGGTAAGCAGGGTGTTCGAGGCCATGTTCGTGCAGCAATTACTGTCGGCTATGCATAGGACTGTTCCCTCATCAGGTCTCCTCGGCAAGGGATTTGCGGAGGATGTTCAGTCCTCCATGTTCAATCAGGCTCTGGCGAAAGCGGTCAGCCAGCAGGGCCAGCTCGGTATCGCGCGTAATATTTACCGTCAATTCAGCCATGCCGGGATTCAAGGTCAGGCAAACGGTGCCGATAAAAGTCTTAATCGTTTTGATACAGGAGTAAAGCATGATACGCATCGGCGGCCCTGATCGGGCATCTGGACTCGCTTCTGCGAAGTCCACGGGGAAAAAACGAAAATCCGGCTCTGCCGGAGCGAAGGGAACGGTGGATCAGGTGCGTGTGGCGGATGCTGCGGGCCTGCGCGAAACAGTGCAGACCATGCTGGCGGACATGCCCGAACTGCGGCTTGACCATATTGAGGAAATTCGTAGCGCACTTGAAAGTGGGAGATATAAAATAGACAGCCGCAAGGTGGCCTCGCGCATTGTCGTCAACGCTCTGGCTGAACGGCCATGGTAGCGACATGAGCTTCGCACACCTCACGGGCATGATTCTGTCTGACCTCCTGAAACAGATGAATGCCTGCGCTGTCGATCTGGAACGTATCGCCGGGCAGGAGCGGGAAGCCGCGAGTCGGCTCGAAGCGGATGCGCTTATCAGGCTGAGCGGAGAGCGTGTGACGCTGTATGAGAAGCTCGCCGACCTGGAAAATGAGTGTCGCGGCATTGTCCACCAAGCAGATATGCCCAAGGGTCGGGATGGGTCGGACGATATACCGCTGAGCACTTTTATCGACCTTCACGCAGGAGGTGCGGCTGGGGAGCTTCAAGCCTTGCGGCGTGAGGCGTGTCAACATCTCATACATGCCTCCAGGGCTGGCGAAGAATCTCTGGTTCACCTGCATGTCATGTATGAAGTGACATCTGGCGTGCTGCGGAATATTGGCGCCATGGAACGGAAAAGCACCTATGGTCCGGGAGGTGCATGGTGAGTATCTCTGGAAGCCTTGAGGTCGGCGCTTCCAGTTTGCGCGCGCAGCAGCAGGCGATGGATGTCATCGCACAGAATATCGCCAATGCGAATACCCCCGGCTATTCCCGACAGGAAACCATCCTGGTCAGTAAGCAGCCCCGGCAGGCGGGTGTCCTTAATTTGGGGCGAGGTGTTAAAGTGGGTAATATTCGCCGTGTGGTGGATACGGTTCTTACGCACGCCCAACTTGCAAACAATAGCCAGAATGCGCTGGCACAAACTATTCAGCAGGGGCTGACCAGCGTACAATCCGCATTTGGTACGCTCGGTTCGCCCGGTCTCACATCCATGCTGGATGGGTTCTTCACCTCGCTACATACGTTTGCCAATGCGCCCGCAGATGCGACTGCGCGCGCGGGTGTACTTGGCAAGGCCCAGTCACTGACGACGCAAATAACCGGCATGCGCCAACAATTAAGCGATCAGCGGCTGGCGACGAATCAGGAAATCAATCCACTGCTGACAAAAGCCAACACTCTGCTAACTCAGATTGCCGACCTTAATGGTCGCATTGTGCGTGCCGAGGCGGGAAGAACAGCATTTCATGCCAATGATTTGCGCGACCAACGCGCCATCAGGGTTGCAAACTTGTCAAAATTGGTTGATGTACGCCAGGTGGCGGCCAACAACGGCGGCCTGTTGTTGCAGACGCCGGGCGGAGATATGTTGGTGCAGGGTACCGCTGCACGCCAGTTGAAAGTTGCAGCGGGTAGCTCGGGCTTCAGCCAGATCGTATTTACGGATAACAACCTGCCAGCCTCGGGGCTCGCGCATGGTGGTCAGATAGGGGGGCTGCTTACCCTGCGCGATGGTCCATTGACGAAGTATATCAAACAACTGGACAGCCTGGCCGCGAATCTGGCCTTCAGCATCAACCAGAAGCAGGTCAGTGGTACGGGTACAAGCGCCGTTAGCACATACACATCCGCCCAGGCAGCGACCGATCCCAGCGGTGCCGCGACTGCCTTAAACCTCGACAGTCATGTGCCCTTCGCATCAAAAATCAAGACGGGAACCTTCAGTCTCTATGTGCTGAATACCAATGGCACGGCCGTGAATACACCCCCGGGAGTTACCATTAACGTGACTGCCGGGACGACAAAACTGGCTGATATTGCGGCCTCCATTAACGCTGTGAGTGGCGTAAGTGCCAGCGTGTCCAATGGTAGGCTGACCATCAACGGCGGCACCAACCGCATCGTCTTCGGTGGTGATACGAGTAATTTTCTTGCCGCCTATGAAATTAATTCTTTTTTCCACAGTGGTGCGACGGCGGCGAACCTTTCCGTGAATAATGCGATTGTTGCAGATCCAGGTCGGATCGCTTCGGGCGTAGCTACGCCACCCAATCCACCCAATCCTTCCGGGTCGTTGGTAGCAGCCAGCGATAATACCGCGGCATTAGGGTTGCTGGGTTTACGCGATCAGGCTGTTAGTGTTGACGGCACGACTGCCGCCAGCCCCATCGCGCGCGCCGCCACATTGGTCAGCGCCTTCGGCCTGGATGTGACCGCCGTCAGTCAGCAGGTGTCATTCCGCACGGCGGAGGCCAGTGCCCTCAAAAGTCAGCGGCAGTCAGTGTCCGGCGTGAACATAGATACGGAACTGGTCAACATGATCCGTTTCCAGCGCGCTTATGAAGCCTCTGCCAAGCTTATTCAGGTAAGCAACCAGATGCTGAGTTCCCTCCTGGGTTTGGTGCGATGAGAATCACGACGCAGCAAATATTCGATAACCTCCTGTCGGGTGTTCGCCAACAGCAGAAAACGCAGGCACAGGGTACGGAGCAGATCAGCTCCGGCTACAAGTTTACGCGCCCCGGTGAGAGCCCCCTGGCTTTCAGAAAGTCCGTGGACATTCGTCATGTGCAGGCGGGCATCAAGTCCAGCCTGGGCGGTTTGTCCACGGCCAAGCTACGTCTGGGTGCCAGTTCGAGTGCCTTGTCGCAGATGTTGCCTCTGCTCCAGCGCGCCCAGGTTCTGGCCGTGCAACAAGCCAGCGGAGCCCTTGGGACCACAGGGCGCCAGGCTGCAGAGGTGGAGCTGACGAGGCTTCAGAGCCAGTTGCTGGCACTGAGTAACCAGAAGTTTGAAGGCGGATCGCTGTTCGCTGGTACCGCAACGAACCAGGCTGCATTCAGCAATGCATTCAATGCTGGTGCAGGCACATACGCTCAGGATATGAACACCTCCATGACCAGCGTTACGCAAACGGCAAATCCGAATGCGGTTAATGGTACCTATACGATGACATTGGATGCGTCCGGGACACACATGACCAGTATTAAAAATGGGGCCGGTACGGAGCTTCTGGCGACTCCGGTTACGCTAGCGTCTGGTACCAATACGTTTTCCCTCAGTAATGGTGTTACCTTGAGCGCCAACTTCACTGGCCCCGCCCAGACGAATACGAAGGGAGGGGTGTTGACCGTTACAGGCGCCAATGTGGCTGGTCATATCCACTACACTGGCGATACCCGGAATCGCAAGGTGGCAGTCACATCCACGCAGACCGTTATCAGTAATGTGCGCGGTGACCGTCCGGCCTTCACCCAGGCTTTTGCCTCCATCAAGGCACTGGAGACCGCACTTGCCACCAACAATGTCCCTGGCATTAAAACGGCGCTAGGCCAGTTGAATGCGGCTGGCAATGCCATGACGGAACTAACGGCTGAAGTAGGCGGACGTCTGGCTTCCGTCGCGTTGCGCGAACAGGTATTTCAGAGTTTACAGACACAGACGGAACAGCGCCTTGGCCAGCTTGAAAATACGGATATCGCCGCCGTGGTGACGCGTTTGTCCCGTTCGCAGGTCGCCTTGCAGGCCACCTTTTCCGAGATATCGCGTATTGGTAATCTAAGTTTGGTGAGGTTTCTGAAATGATGGTACTTAAGCGCAAGGTTGGCCAGTCATTCTACATTGATGACAACATCCGTATCCAGGTCAGCGGCATAGAGGATGGACGCTTTATCCGCTTTGCTATTGATGCTCCTGTGGAAATCCCCATCCACAGGCTGGAAATTCACGAACTGATCCAGGCAGAGAACAGGGCCGCCAGCTCCGGCGATACGCTTGTCGGGCTGAAAGGAATGGCGCATGAATAGGTTATTACCGAGCAGACTTTCGGTGGCAGAAGAGAAAACCCGCACTCTTTATTTTCCGCAAGGAATGGCGGGATTCGAGGATGCCCATCAATTCGGCTTTATTGACTCGGGAGAAGGGGATGTCGCATGTATGCGGTCACTGGAACGTCCGGAGGCGAAGTTCCTTGTTGCCCTGTGGGACGAAGCCACACTTGGCACATATCCCGAGCTTACCCGCGACCAGCGTCAGTGCCTTATGCTTGCCGAGGGCGAGCAACCCCTGTGGCTTCTCGTACTTAACCCCTTCAGTGATGCGGAATGGATACTGGCTAATTTGCGCGCTCCG
The DNA here is from genome assembly GCA_964624255.1 of uncultured Zetaproteobacteria bacterium. Classification (GTDB taxonomy): domain Bacteria; phylum Pseudomonadota; class Zetaproteobacteria; order Mariprofundales; family Mariprofundaceae; genus JAUZQZ01. Next base: position 7,245 of record CAZUWV010000003.1, on the reverse strand, counting down.
GTCGCCGTCAATGCTGATATGGCCAGAGGCATGCAGTGCATACGGCCGGGCTCTCATCTTCAATTACATTACCACTGGATGCGAAAGGCCTGCGAAAAAGATAAGGATGATTCTTGAGCATCGCAAGAAACTCTTTTTCATGCTGATTCTTACCCGTAAGGTCGGGGAGTCCATTATTCTCGCGGGTAAGGTGCGCGTGCAAGTACTCAGTTTGAAGGGTACGCAGGTGCGCATCGGTATTAGCGCTCCAGATGAGGTCAGGGTAATGCGGGAAGAACTGTTTAAGGCACCTTCTCCGATTGGGGTGTCTACCCGGAGCTAGAAGTAATCCGCATACCAGATGCAGTTTCGACCAGCATTTTTGGCGTTATACAGTGCTTGATCGGCTCGTTTTATCCAGTCCCGAGCAGATTCGTTGGTCAATCGGGTAGCGGCACCGATACTGATGGTTACGGATAATTTTCCCACCTGGCACTTGAATCCGGTCACATGTACGGCCCGGCGCAGTGACTCGCCCGTGTGGTGGGCCTGGCTGCGGGAAAGGCCCGGCAGGACAACAATGAATTCCTCACCGCCGATGCGGGCCACTATATCCGTGGCGCGTATGTTGTCGGTCAGGATTTTCGCCAGGTTTGCCAGGACTTCGTCACCCGCCGTATGACCATGTTGGTCGTTGATACGCTTGAAGTGATCAATATCGATCATGAGCAGTGCAGCCTCGCCTTCCTCTTGCATGGAGGATATAAAATGATCCAGCTCACGCCGGTTGGCTAACCCGGTGAGTGGGTCATGTGCCGCCAGATCCTCCGCTTTACTCAATCTGTCTTGCAGCATCTTCACGCTCTCGGTCTGCTCCTTCACCGCTCGGCGGAGCCTGTTCCCCGATTCGCCAATCCGGCGACCAGCCGCAAGGATACCTTCTCGCGCATTTCGTAGCAGGGATTGCACGGCCTTGGGGTCATCCGGTATATCCTGCCGCAACAGGTCGGCGGCGAGTGTCAGCTCCACGGATTCCTCACCCAGGCCTTGAATCGTCCGCGTTACTTCCGTCAGTAAATCCTGCATGGCCGAGACGAGGCCATTCAGATCCTTCCGCAGGTGTGCGTCATCCTCAAGATGCGTCTCAAGCAAGCGGGAAAGCTCTCTGGGCAGCCGATCGTTATCATCATCCGCTTCCCCGACCTTTTTTCCAAGCAATCCGTAGCAGTGGCGCATGGATTTCATAGCCGCAGGGCGGGTAGATTCTGCCCGGAAAAGCTCTTTGGACCTTGTCCGAACATATTGATCAAGCGGTGGTATCAATGTCGTATCCGGGCTGTTCGCTAAGGTCTTGAGCATCATTCCGTGTTCGACATCCAGAAACATGGATAGCCAGCGAATGGTGTTTTCATAGCCGCGATCCGGCACGCCACTCCGTTGGACCAAATCATCGATCCTGCAGATGACGCGTCGCAAATCCGATCGCACCTCAGCATTGTCGGGCGCGACCCGCATAATTTCCGCTCGCAGGTTCAGCAGGGCGTCCAGCGCCGCTTCCAGTTGTTGTTGCATGTGCTTACAGATCTCCCGGCATCAAAAGGATGAGGGAATTTATCGCCACTGAGATGCAGCGCATCTACCCCTCCCATCCATGGATTTATACGGTCCATCGTCAGTCAGTATCAGGGGTTGCTGCCACGGGCAATCCAAGTGCCTTTGTAGCCATGCTTCGCAGCGACATCCCGAATAAACTTGCGCGCTGCTTTCAGGCTACGAAAGCCGGCGACGCGCAAGCGCCAGTATTTCCTTCCCTGTCTTTCCACCGTATGTTTTTCAGCCATGATTCCAGATTTGCGCATCTTTTTCAATTCGTCGTTAGCGGTTGATTCGGAGTGCCTTGCCGCAAGATTAACGACCCAGGTATGTCCTGAATCCTTTCGTGCCTGTGTATGGAGGGCCGATGCCTGTGTTGGTGTGCGACTGGTCGAGGCGGATTGAGACATTTTTTTCGTGACCCGTGCAGTCCTCGGTTCTGGTTTTCGTCCTGCGAGTATTTGCTTGGTACGTCTGGCCTCCTTTTTTCTTCGCCCCATTGTACCAGCCATGGACAGTTCCAGGCGGTTGATTGCCTTTTCTGCCTTCGCAAGGCGAAGTCTGAATTTCGTCGTGCCTTCCCCACCGGATTGCCGTCTTAACCTTATTCTGATCTTCCTGAAGCCATCTTCCAGCGAGGCGATACGGCTCTCCATCCGCTTCCTGACCTTTTCCGTATCGGTTATTTTTACAAGTCTGGATTGTGTGTTCGTGACTCTGGTGGCGAGCAGTGCTACTTGTTTATGCATCATCCAGTTCGAAAAACTGAATCCAGCGAGGCAGATGATGAGAACCCCTGTGAGCATGCCATTCAATCTGGAAAAAACAGGGCCGGATTTTGCGTCTTGCATCGCCTTGTCCATATCTTGATTCGTGTATGCTTCGGGTCTCGGCACTATTTTTTCCGCAGGACCGGACCTGGCGCTTGGAGACGGGGGTGCAGGCCGCGCCTTTGGGAGGTCCGCATTCAGGCTTTTTTTCAAGCCCTCGAAACCGTTATCGGGAATATATCGTTTTTCCATCCGCTACCTGTGGTCCATTTGATCTCACTTTCCCACCTGTTCGCTACGATCTCCATAAGTCCGACAGGCTCCGGGGGTAGTCGAGCAAGTTTGATGCCACCGGCAGAAATGGTTGGCCCGATTCTTGCGGTCTTTTGCGGTGTGATTTGACAATCAATTAGAGCCTTTTGCAAAACTCTGGGTGGATGAGCGGTAACCCTACGTTGAGTCCGTTTGGACGCCCGCAAGGACGGGACTCAAGCTCTGAAGGCCAACGTGGGGGAGCCGATCGCTACCCACGAGTTTTGCGAAAGGCTTATTGTCATTGTATCCATGACCCCGTTTTTCGTAAAGGAGGAGTCAAATGAAAATTAACAATATTGGAGCAGGAACGCGCGCCGGGATCGAGAAAAAGAAGAAAGCGGTCAAAATCGGCGATTTTCACACATTACTGAAGAGTAGCCTGGATAAAATCGGTACACATGAGGAAGGAGGCAGGAAAGAAGGAGGTGGAGAAAAACAGGGGGGTAGGGAAGCGGTCAGGTTAATCAGGGATGCCACACGCATGCTGGACCGTGCCATGGAACAGATTTATGAGAATGGAGAGCCGGATCAGGCGGTAGTGGAATCGCTCCAAATTTTAAGTCGCAACCTGGGGCAAATCGACGGCTATGCTGCGCCTGAAGAAAAGAAAATCGCGGATGTGCTCGTTGCGGTAGAAGCTCAGCGATTACGAAATTGGTAGAATTCTGAAACAATTGCAAAACTCCGGGCGGATGAGCGGCAACGCCACCTTTTCTGTCGGGGTGTTTTGGGTCACTATTCCTGCCGTACAGCAGACCTTCCCTGAGTTTGGCAGGCTGCCGGGCTCGACAGAATTCCATCGTTGACGGAACCACGGTATGCCGGAAGATAGCCATGGTAGAAAAATTCTATTTCGACCGTACCCGGTCAAGGAGAGGATGACCGCATAAACAATGACGATTGAGACAATGTTGGTTGGTACGATTTTCCTGATTCTGGGCTTGTGGTTTTTTCATGACCGCAAGCAGAAGAAGAGCGCGATGGAGCAAATGGTGGTTCATGCCTCTTTGAGTGAGCGGATGCGCGGCACCGAGAGGCAAACCGAGGAACTTAAACGGACTCTAGCCGTGAAAGATGCTGGCATGGATGCTTTGAATCATGAGCTTTCCGATCATAAATCCAGTATTACCGAACTTGAAACACGCCTGTCTGAAGAGAGGAAGGCAGCGGCTGAGAAGTTGGCATTGCTGGAAGAGGCCAAAGAGAAACTGGGTAATGAATTCAAATTGCTCGCCAATCAAATTTTCGAGGAAAAAGGCAAGGTATTTTCTGAACAAAACCGCAATAGCCTTGATGAAGTATTAAAACCCATACGCGAGCAGCTTGGCGATTTTCGTAAACGGGTTGATGAGGTGCATCTGAGTGATGCCAGGGACCGCGCCTCGTTAAAAGAACATTTGTCCCACCTGGAAATGCTGAACCGCCAGATGAGCGAGGATGCTCTTGGTTTGACGCAGGCATTGAAGGGTGAAAGCAAGGCACAGGGCAACTGGGGCGAGATGATTCTGGAGAGAATCCTGGAAACTTCCGGCTTGCGCGAGGGGTATGAATTCCTGCGTGAGGATTCGACGGATATTGGCGATGGTAAACGGCAGCGACCGGATGTCATTGTGCGCATGCCTGGCGAGAAACATATCGTTATTGATTCCAAGGTTTCTTTAACTGATTACGAACGCGCACTGTCTGCAAACGATCTAACGGATCGGAAAAAAGCCGTTAAAGCGCATGTGAATAGCTTGAAGAATCATATTCGCAGCCTTTCCGATAAACGCTACGATCAACTCCCGAATATCCATTCGCCGGATTATGTATTGATGTTTATGCCGATTGAAGGCGCCTATCTGATGGCTATCGAAGCAGATCAGGGTATTTTTGAAACCGCTTTTGATAAACGGGTGGCTGTGGTGACGCCATCGACGCTGTATGCAACGCTGAAATTGATCGAGCAACTCTGGCGTTACGAGCGCCAAAGTGAGAACGTGGCGAAATTGATTGATCGCGCCAGTCTGTTACATGACAAGATGGTGGCCTTCATCGAGTCATTCGAAGATATTGGTAAACGCTTGAGTCAGGCAAAAAACTCGTATGACATTGCCCTTGGTCGTATTAAAACAGGCCCGGGTAATGTTATTAACCAGATTGCAACCCTGGGAGCCCTGGCTGGAAAAACAAAAAAAGAATTGCCCGCTCACCTCATTGAATCTGCTGCCGTCTCCGGACAAGAGAATGGGGTTCTTGAGCAAGACGGGGGGTGACACATGGCCGTGTACGCTATCGGTGATATTCAGGGATGTTTCGAGCCGCTGAGCCGCTTGCTGGGGAATGTAAGGTTCGATCCTGAAAAAGACGTACTATGGTGCGTGGGCGATCTGGTCAATCGGGGGCCCGATTCACTAAAGGTATTGCGGTATCTCAGGTCGTTGGGGGGTGCATGCGTCTGCGTGCTTGGTAATCATGATTTACACTTGCTGGGGCAGGCGGCGGGGGAGCATCCATACCTGCGCGACACATTGCACAATGTTTTGAGGGCGCCGGATTATGCTGAACTCATCGACTGGCTGCGGCATCGACCATTATTACACCATGACGACGGGCTTGGGTGGTGTATGGTGCATGCCGGGTTTCCGCCAGCCTGGAACCTGAAGAGATGTAAAAAGCGGGCAAAAAAAGTGGAAAATATTCTTCGTGGTAAGGAATGGATGGGATTTTGTCACCATATCCACGCCCAGGATTTTCCAGCATGTGAGCCGGCTAAAAAGGGTCTCCGGCGACGACTGTTCAGTGTGGCGGCATTCACGCGCGCACGTTACTGCACATCGGAGGGCCGTTTCGACTGGCATAATCGCGGAGGGGAGCCGGGCAAGGACGAATACCCATGGTATGCACATAAGCAACTGGCCTGGCGCGAGGATTGCAGGGTGGTCTTCGGCCATTGGGCAGCGAAGGGTTTGCTGACGGATCAGAGGCACGTTTTGGGGCTGGATTCGGGGTGCGTCTGGGGAGGGAGGTTGACGCTGGCCCGGCTGGATGGTGAAACGAAGATTGAATTGAGTTCGGTTACCTGTCCCTCGTGTCAGGCGCCGAGGCTAAAGCCAGAACATGGAGGAATCGCGGAAACCATCATACCTGACTGATGATTGGCCAGCGTAGTGCCAACGCCTCTCTCTGCCGGGTTAAATTCCTTCTGCGAAGTGCATCGTTTCGCCTGAAAAAACAGCTGTAGTGAGGTATTTCTCGCCGCCATCGGGGAAGATCATGACAATATATCCCGGTTTCTCTTCTGCAGCTAAAGCCTCCCCAATCTTTAGTGCAGCCGCCAGCGCACAACCGCAGGACTGCCCGGCCAGTATACCTTCCTCACGCGCCAGCCTTTGTGTCAGTTCATAGGTCTGTTCAGTGGAAATCCCGATTTTTTCATCATGCACGGAGGCGTCGTAAATACCCGGCACAATACTGGACTCGATATGTTTAAGCCCCTCGATGCCGTGAAATGGCGAGTCTGGTTCGGCGGCAATCACCTGAATACCCGGATTCATCCGTTTGAGGTAGCGCCCCGTACCGACCAACGTGCCGGTGGTGCCGAGTGAAGCAATGAAATGGGTAATATTACCCTGGGTATCCCGCCAAATTTCCGGCCCCGTGGTTTCTTCATGTGCTTTGGGATTAGCCGGGTTGTTGTACTGGTCGGGTTTGAAATAGCGCTCCGGATCATCCGTATAAATCCGGCGGGCTTCCAGGATGGCACCATCCGACCCTTCCAGCGGGTCCGAGAAAATCAGATCGGCACCGAAGGCACGGCAGATACGTTTACGTTCATCCGACACGTTGCCGGGCATGACCAGACGTACAGGATAGCCCATGACTGCCCCGATCATGGCCAGAGCGATACCTGTATTGCCACTGGTGGAATCCAGAATGGTTTTTCCGGGAATAAGCTGCCCGCGTTCCATGCCATCGCGGATCATCATGAGTGCCGGACGGTCCTTAACCGAACCGCCGGGGTTGTAACTCTCCAGTTTGGCTTCGATGCGAATATAATCCGGCAAGTGGGCAACCATGCGGGACAATCTGGTTTGTGGCGTATGGCCAATGAGGTCAAGGATATTCAATGATACACCATGTAAATGTTGATAGCCTCGTAAAAGTCCGGGATAGTCATTTTTGTCACTGCGATCGCTGTGGGCTACATCCTTTCAATAATCACCCCAGGACCATCTGTGAGTCCATCAGACATAATCTGGATCGTGGCGGATGCTGCGTTAATTCATGGTTCTTGCCAAGCTACTTCATCCGAATAGCGAAGCACGCCACCATATAACTCCCAATCTGAGAGTAACAAAACAGGCTCTTCAACGCTTTCATACGGTATGCCCACCTTCACCAATGCGCTGACGCCCGGTTTTTTTTTAGCGAGGACGAATGAGGTGGCCCCTTGAGCAGGACAGTTAGCGCGGTCATTTAAGGTGTGTGTGGTGGTTGGGTAAAGGTGTACACATCGAAAAGAGTTATGCTGCTGGAGGCCCTCATATTCATTGGGGCTGAGGTAGCCCAGATATGAATGAGCCCGTCGGCTGTTGTAAAACATCTC
>CAZUWV010000002.1:0-63053 GCA_964624255.1 uncultured Zetaproteobacteria bacterium | reverse complement strand
CATCATGGACTGCGCCATCGGTGAAAGCCAGTCCCGTTCTTCGGTAACCTGGAGCGTGGTATGCCGAATGGCATCGACGTGTTTTTTCGGCGGCATGGTATGCCCCAACAAAGCGGCACAGACAAGTACGCCCAGTACCAGCCATGCCTCCGCCGCGACCCTGCGCCCGAATTGACGAGCCAGCGCGTCGCCCTTGCGCGGTCTCCAGGAAGGGCGCAATCGCCGCAACATCCGGAGCGGTAAGCCTGTTTGCCACCCGGGCGATGAAACACCGGCCTCATGACAGAGAAAGGGAAGATTAAAATAGCGGCTGGTCGCGCCCATTGCTGCCATAAGACTCACCAACGCCAGTTTGAACAGAATAATCCGGCCATAGCCGCTGGACCAAAGATCGCTGAAACAACCAAGTTGACGCCAAACGTTGTACGCCCCCGTCGTTAGCACCAGAGCCAGCGCCATGCCTGCCAGACGGGAAAGCCCGCTGGCACAGGTCGCGAATAAGGCTGGATCCTGCCTCGACGATGCGTGCAGGTGCCCGCGAATTACCAGCGTAAATGCCAGGATGCTGCCCAGCCACATTGAGCCCGCCATAATATGCAACCACCCCATCCATTCGGGCAGGGTAAAATCACCCCAGTCCCCGGAATGGCTGGATGCGCTAACAGACCATACGATACAAGCCATCGCTAAAAGCATGGCATATAAAAAAGGTCGTGACTCCACGCTCGCCGAAGGAAGAACGTACCATGTCCTCTTTTCTAGCCACCAACCAAGCCACAGCGCACCTGAGGCAACCATGCGCACAAACCATGTCATGCCATAATGTGTTCCGGTCAGTACCAGAGGAAGGACCGAAAATGCTTTTCCCCACGGCAGCCCGCTCATTTCCACTGTACGCAGTAATAAATCGATGATGCCCATCAGCGTTAGCCCGGCCAGTACCAAGCCGAGCAAATGCCAGAGATCATCGTGCAGTGCAGAAAGAAGGGCAGTTCCACTTTCGCCGAAGGAAAAACATAAACTGCCCTCTTTTTTATACGGAATCACCCACAATTCTGCCGCCAGCAGACCGATACAGGCAACAATAAATAGAAAATCAAGCGCCGTCGGGATGATATGTAGCCATAAAATCACGGTGCTCCCTTGCGCACGGTAAACGTATAATCGCCATACGTGCGATGCCCGTCGCGGGCCAATGCCCGCCAGAAAACATGGTATCGGCCACTGGCTAGGGCTTTGAGCGAAACCTCCAGCGTATCGTTCCTGCCACTTACAGCGTGCATATTGTTTACATCCACACGCCTGCCAGCGGCATCCTTCACGTGTAAGGATGAAAAGGCAGGCTCCACAGCCCGGTCGAAGCGGATACTTACGACCTTGGGCGGATGCTTCAGCACCGCACCTGCGCCGGGCACCTGGTGTTCGGGGAAAGCATGTGCCATCGCTACGCCTGTAGGTATGGCCAGAAGGATGGTAAATATCATGGCAAGTATGGAAATGTGTTTCATGAGAAGTCTCCCAGCGGCTTACCCAGTGAATGAGGGAATAAATCATCAAGGAAAAAGTGAATAATCATGGAAACGCCAACATGATTACCCGAATGATTGTTGATCGGAATTTGCGCTTCAATACCCACCTCCATGGTTGAACCCATCCATAAAATGCCTGGATTGGCTGTGCCGGTAGTAGGTCCACTACCCTGATTCAGGCCACTATTGAAAGCAAACTCCACAATGGGAATCATGTGGTCAATCGGTGAGGGAAGACCGATGTCTTTCACGAAGTATGTGAGATAAGGGAGACTGTATTGCAGTGTAAATCCCCAGCTTAACGATACGGGATTGAGCGCAATACCGTTCGCAGTCACTGTAGAGGCGCGCGACGGGATATTCCCCGCAAACGTACCCGTGATAGCCAGAGGTTTCAGCGCACCCATCGAGTCAGGCAAGTCGCCGAACCCCTTGCCAAAATACAGGGTGGGGGAAAATGTGGTATATGATTTCGCGCCCACCTTGGCCTGACCCGTATGAGCCAGACTGAAATCGGAACCGACGGCCAGGATTGTCTCATGCTCACCACTGGTAAAAAACTGGTCTTTCACGCCAAGGTCTATATTGTCAAAGCCTACCTGCGTATTGCCAGCTTGCGGGTTTTGATCAATCAAGGTACCGCCAACGGAAAGGCCAAAATGTTTTGTGATGGTCTTGGCATAGTCGACGACCAGCGTGCTGACCTTGCTCGGATCAGTACCCGATGCTGAATCGTGGGTATATACGAAGGACAATTCATCATTCATGAATGGATCGTCCACGTTTATCGTAGAGGGAAAAAAGCGCTTACCGGCAAAGCCGTGCGCGCTGGCGGTTGAAAAATGCGCCATCACCAATATACATGTTAAAAAGAGTAAAAATAGCCGTTGCGATACGATAGAATCTGTGTTCATAAAGAACCTCCAGTGATTAATTTTCTCCTGGCAAGAAAAAGAGGGAGGAAGGGTAAAAGAGGAATGTTTTAATTTTTACACAGTAAGAAAGTAAGCTGTTCCTTCTCCTGCCCATGAGGCCCCCGGCTTTATAGCCAGAATACCAAACTTAAATTTGTGAGAAAATCAGGTAATTCTTGGAGGTGGAACAGGAAACGGCAGCAGCCGTGGCTTCAATACGGGAACATCCGTGATCGTAACATCTGAAACGACAATATCTGTGTCAAAACTGGCCAGCGAAACAGTATGCGGTGCAAGCTGGTGCGGCAGACCGTCCATATCATGGTGCCCGCAACACTCAATACGACAATGGCGCATTGCTGATGTCATTGCGTTCTGCGTATGGACCATGGATGCCATTTTCATATGACAAAAGGGGCAATAAGCTGCCGCCTGTGCGTTGCCGCGAGCCCCCGCCGGCAACAGCGGAATGCTGCTAATGGCCAAAATTGCGCCGACGAGGAAGAGGCAAAATCCTTTTCGCATACGCGACACCATGGCCGAAAGACAATATTTACGCAAGGACAGCATAACTGAAGCCCAGCCGGAGAGCCGACATTGAATATGGATGTAGGGTGTAAGCATTTGATGCCAATGTCGATTTTTAGAGTCCAATGAGCCTCTTGTAAAGATCGTAAGTGGTGACCCGAATCACAGCCTAATGTTGTAGGACTCCCTAGTATCTTACCTACACAGGCGAAAGGAGGTGTAACGATGGCAAATGCAAAAATGGATATTACCCTTGGTGATGAACATACAAGAAATCTATCCGGCAGCCTGGCATATCTGTCTGCAGTCTCAGTTGCCCTAGTGCTCCTGATGGTGGTCATTATCACTATCGCGTGAAGGCATTAGTGGCTGTAACGAAATAACATACTCAGCCTGTGCAGCTCGTGCATGGTCCGGCTGGACCAATGCGGTATCCTCTTCCAGATCATAATGCAGTGCGCGGGAATCCCCGTGTCCCAGGTGTCCGCGCACGGATTTCTGACTACCGCCGCCAGAATAGCCATGCTCCACCATAAAGGCATTCAGCTTACAAAAAAAACACCCCGCCGAATGGTGACATCGGGCGGGGTGCTGAAATCAGGCTTGCTTACGCAAACAATGATTTAGTCAGGCATGACATTCTGTGCCTGCGGCCCTTTCTGACCCTGTTCAATATCGAACGACACCTTCTGACCTTCGGCCAGGCTCTTAAAACCATCACCCTGGATGGAGGAGAAATGAACGAAGACGTCATCGCTTCCATCATCCGGAGCGATAAAGCCAAACCCCTTGGAATCATTGAACCACTTAACTGTACCTGTAGCCATAAAAAAATACCCCTAATCTATTGATTAAAAATTATTGCATGCATGGTATGAAAGGATGTTCGCAGGGAGAATTTTTCCGAGATAATCATGACATAAAAAGTATGCAATTGAGCGAACCATAAGGCATCCCTGATGGAAAAGTCAACAATTGTTTACCTGACCGTCGGATGAAACACATTCAACCTCTCGCCCAATAGTCGGGCCGCAAGAAAAAAAACGAATATTCCACCGCAGACTGATACACTTAACCACAGGAATTGAAAGACCTTTCCATGTTCCGGGAATGGCCAAAAATGATCCAGCGATAACAGGAAAATAAGCATGGGGACGCAGGCGGCGAAGGCGCGCACCATTCTTTTAAGGCTCACGCTATCCAGAAGCTGCGGATATTTTTTTCGCAAATGTATTAATAGCAGAATGGCATTGACGAATGAAGCCAGCGATGTAGCCAGCGCGAGTCCGACATAGCCCAGTGGCCACATCAGAAGTATAGCCATGATAATGTTGGCGGCCACGCTGATTGCGGCATAGCGCATGGGCGTTCTGGCGTCCTGTTCGGCATAGCAGCTGGTGGAGAGAACACGCGTCCAACAGAAAGCGACAAGCCCCAGCGCATAGGCTTGCAGTGTATGGGCGGTCGCGATACTGTCTGTATGCGTGAAACGTCCGCGCTCGAACAGGGTGGTGATAATGGGATTAGCCAACAACAGCAATCCCAGGGCAGCAGGCAGGGTAATCCATGTCAACCAGCTTAGACCCTGCCGTAATTCACGCAGGGCAGCATTGGTTTGTTGGCCGGAAAAGTGTGCGGACAGCGTCGGCAACAGTGCCGTTCCCATGGCAATGCCAAACAAGGCCAGAGGCAGCTGCACAATTCTGTCTGAATAATACAGGTAGGATACCGCGCCAACCGGGAGCAAGGTGGCCAGAATTGTTCCCACGAGAATATTAACTTGCGTCGCAGCCACGCCGATAATGGCGGTGCTAAACAGCTTCAGAGCGCGAATCACAGGCGGACGATTAAATTTCCAGGTAGGCCTGGGCAGCCAGCCAATACGCTTTAACGCTGGAAACTGGATACCAAGTTGCAATATACCACCAGCAAGAACACCTATGGACAGCGCCCGGGCAGGGTTATCGAATGAAGGGGCCAGCACAACGGCGGCAAAGATGATCGCAATATTTAGCAGGGCGGGACTGGCCGCAGCGACGGCAAACTTGCGATAGGTGTTCAATACCGCCCATGCCATGGCCGCCAGCGAAACCATCGCCATATATGGAAACATCCATCGTGCCAGCGTCAGAGTCTGCGCCCACCGTTCCGGCTCACCGCGAAAACCAGGGGCAAAAACCAGCAGCAACGGCGGCATAAATACAATACCCAGGACGGTGGAGAGGAGTAAAACCAGCAGTAACAGGCCTGCCAGCGCATTGAGGAAATCATGTGCGGCGGCTTCACCTTGTTTACGCTCATCAGCAAGCACTGGCACCAGCGCAACGGTAAGCGTGCCCTCGGCAAACATGCGCCGGAAGAAATTGGGTAACTTGAAGGCAACAAAAAAGGCGTCCGCCAACAACCCTGCGCCCAGCACGCGTGCCAGGAGAATATCCCGCACGAAACCCAGAGCGCGGGACAGCAGCGTCCAGCCGCCGATCGTACTTACCGCCTTAAGCAACCCCCTGCTGCTACCAAGGTTTGACTTGTCTGCACTCATGATGATAATCCGCCGCCCCTTTGTGTCGTCAGCAAGACGTGTGTTCGTGACTTTCAGGGTTAGCGAGCCTACGCATGTACATACAAAGCGGAAGGGGGTGATGTTTTTTATGCCAGGCATCAGAGTTGATTCCGGAGATGCATTTGAAATTGCACTGAAGCGTTTTCGTAAACAGGTGGAGCGCGCGGGTGTTATCAGCGAATGCAGGCGCCGTGAAGCTTATGAGAAGCCATCCATTGCAGTGAAACGCAAGGAAGCTGCAGCCCGTAAACGCTTGATGAAGCGATTGCGCCGAATTCGCCGCCGCGAGGCACGCGATTTTTAGCCTCGGCTGAACAGAAGAAGAAAAATGCCGGGTCTTTTCGCCCGGCATTTTTTTGGCACGGTCCTTGAACACGAGGAACATATGCCAATAAAGGGGTAAAAATGGGAATGAGGTTCCGGGTTAGCCCGTTCGGTGATGGCTTTTGGTACAGGCGTTGCCGAAGAGATGGCGCAGACAGCGAGTGCACGCCGGAATCTAAGATATAGTATATCGAATATGATCACGAGTCTGCATGATCCACACATGCTACCGCGCGCAAATGTCATGGCTGAACAGCTATCGAGCTGTTTCATGAGCATGCTGAACAGTCGCCCCCTAACGAGGTATGGTGATCTCCCCGGTAAGTCGAATTTCCCCTCGCCACTGGCCACATAAGACGATGGTACATTTTCCCGTTTCATTCCTGGATGAGGTGCTGGCCCGTACCGATCTCGTTGAGCTAATCGCGCGCCATGTGCAACTGAAAAAATCAGGTACAAATTTTATGGGACTATGTCCCTTCCATCATGAGAAATCTCCTTCATTTTCGGTCTCGGTCGATAAGCAGCTCTATTACTGCTTCGGATGCGGCAAGGGTGGCAGTGCTTTCCAATTTCTGATGGAACATGATGGCTATTCCTTTCCCGAGGCTGTTGAATACATGGCTGAGAAGGCAGGACTCACCATCCCGGAGGATCGTGAATCCGCACCGCGGGAGAAAGGGAAAAAGAAGCTGGAGCTCGATTTACTTGATCGCGCAGCCAGTGTTTTCTCCAGAGCATTACAGTCGGGACAGGATAAGCCAGCGCTGGAGTACTTCCAGCGGCGGGGATTATCTGAAAAGATTATCCATCACTACAGGCTGGGCTACGCCCCGCCAGGTTATCACTTTATACAAAAGAGTTTGGGTCGGGATGGCGAGATGCTGGCGCGACTGGAAACGGTGGGCCTGCTATTCAAGGGGGACCGCGGTTATGCGGATCGCTTTCGTGCGCGGGTCATGTTCCCTATCCGCGATCGCCGTGGCCATGTCGCAGGATTCGGCGGCCGCTTGATGGCAAAGGGAGAACCTAAATATCTGAATTCTCCCGAGACGCCGTATTACCACAAATCGGAGTTACTATACGGCTATTATGAGCATCGGGAATCCATCCGCAAACGCAAGCTCCTGCTCGTTGTGGAAGGCTATATGGATGTGCTGGCACTAGCAGCGCACGGGTTGGCCGTAGGGCTTGCGTCACTGGGCACGGCTATAGGTGAACGACAGGTGCGTGAGATTCTACGCCTGCATGCCGAGCCTGTATTCTGTTTTGACGGAGATCGCGCTGGCAGACAGGCCGCATGGCGGGCACTGGAACGTATGCTCCCCATTCTGCACGCGGAACACGGACCCGGATTCCTCTATTTACCCGATGGGGAGGACCCGGATAGCTTGCTGCAGCAAGAAGGGTCTGAGGCCTTCGTCCGACGTATAAACGAGGAAGCCAGACCCATACTGGAGACATGGATTGCCGGTTTACGCCTGCTGGCCGGGCGGGGCGCCGAAGGCCGTGCCCGCATGGCCAAAAAGGCCGATGCTATGTTAAGCACCATGCAGGACGATTATCTGAGGCAGGCATGGCGGCAGGAGGCTGAATCGGCTACAGGCATCAAGTTGAAAGAGGAAGGCTGGCATCAGCCTCCCGTGATCGCCAAAAATATCGTTAGCCCGTCGGCAAGATTACAGGAAAAATTCCTCGCCGCATTGATCCAGGATCCCGGACGAATCGACGCATTACCAAGGGATGTAAAGAATTTTTTACTTGACGATACCGTGTTTAATCGTGTATACACCCGCGCTCTGGAATTGGCGGCGGCAAATCAAAGCATCGTACAAACGCTTAGACGCGAATTTCCGCAGGATGAATGCATCCCCCGCTGGGTGAATCAGCCGGGCATGGCGGATAATGAATTTTCTGTCCTGCTTCTGGCTATGGAGACCGATCATATTGAGCGCCGCTTAAAGCAGGGCGGGATGGGGATCGAGGAAAGCATACGCTTGAAAAAACGCTCGTGGAACATACAACAACAGCGAAGAGGTTGATATTAATGCCGAATAAAGAGCAGGTAAAGCTTCGAAATCTGGGCGCTTTGATGGCGCGTGGCAAAGCAGAAGGCTTTATAACCTACAATGATCTTAATCAACATTTGCCCGAAGGGCTGGTGTCACCGGATCAGGTGGAGAAAGTCATTAATCTCTTCACCGAGATGGGTATTGATGTCGTGGATCCGGAACGCGCGCCAAACAGCGGATACAGTATCCGCAAAGACCGTCTGCGCAAAGAGGACTCCGCTCTTCGAGCGGATACGACAACACTGGGAACCGTGATCCGTATTGATGATCCGGTACGCATGTATTTGCGCGAGATGGGAACCGTCGAGTTACTAACGCGAGAGGGTGAAATAGAGATCGCCCGCCGTATTGAGGAAGGACGCATGCAGGTGCTGGAAGCCATTTGCCTGTGTCCGGCCACGTTCCGGGAAATTATGCTGTTGGGTGACAAGGCGCAGGAAGAGGATGCCGATCTGCGCCACGTCCTTGATATTGATGACAAGGTGGTGAATGCCGCCGCCATCGCGCAATATGAATCACAATTGAATAAATCATCCGACGATGATCTGGATGATGATGACGACGACGAGACTGATAACAAGAACCAGCCTATCGATCAGGAAAAACTGAATGAAGCCATCAAGGCGCGTACGGCCACGCCAGACGGCACGCCCATGCAGGAAATGGTCATCACCCGTGAAGAACAGCTGGGGAAAGCCATTATGCATTTCAAAAATGCCAAGGAGCTGCACACCAGATTTCTTAAACAGAAGAAACGGCTGCGCGACAAACCGGATCATGCCAAACTTGCAAACACACTGAAGCAGACTCTGGAGGAAATGCTTGCCGAACTGGTTAGTATCCCGTTCTCCAGCAGGCAGATTGACATGCTGGTGCAACGGTTCAAAAACGCAGTTGAACGCGTGCGCAAATATGAGCGGGTCATCCGCGATCTGTCGTTTAAAGCAAAAATGCCGCGCAAGTTGTTTATTGAGAGCTTCCAGGCCATGGAAAACGACGAGCGCTGGGTGGACACACTACTGTCTGCGCATGCGGGCGAAGCATGGACGGAAGCTTTGGAGCCTGTTGCCGGCAAGGTGCGGGAAAACCAGCGTCGTATCAAACGTGTGGAGCAGGAAATTGAGCTGGATGTTCATGAGCTCAAACAGGTGGCTCGACGTTTAACCATGGGTGAGGCCAAAGCGCGGCAAGCGAAGCGCGAAATGATTGAGGCTAACCTGCGTCTGGTCATTTCCATTGCCAAGAAATATACCAACCGCGGACTGGGTTTTCTTGACCTGATCCAGGAAGGAAACATTGGTTTGATGAAGGCTGTGGATAAATTCGAGTGGCGGCGCGGGTATAAATTCTCTACTTACGCAACATGGTGGATCAGGCAAGCGATTACGCGCTCCATTGCCGATCAGGCGCGGACCATCCGGATTCCGGTGCATATGATTGAAACGATTAACAAGATGATGCGCGTTTCCCGCCGCATCGCCCAGGAAATCGGTCGTGAGCCTACACCTGAGGAACTGGCCGAGTATCTGGAAATGCCGGAAGAGAAAGTGCGTCAGATTCTCGAAGTCGCCAAGGAACCAGTATCGCTGGAGACGCCCATTGGCGACGAGGAAGACTCACAACTCAAGGATTTCGTTGAAGATGAAAATGCTGAAAACCCCCTGGATGGCGCCGTCAATGCGGCACTCGCCGAAGCAACCCTTGAAGTGCTGGGTCAGCTAACCGAGCGCGAGCAAAAGGTGTTGCGTATGCGCTTCGGTATCGGCATGAATACGGACCATACGCTGGAAGAGGTGGGTAAACAGTTTGGTGTGACTCGCGAACGTATCCGTCAGATTGAGGCCAAGGCCCTGCGCAAGCTGCGGCACCCTTCGCGAGCCAAGAAACTGAAAACGTTTGCTGATACGCCGGAGTCGTCATCCGTCGCAGCATGACCTGTGTTGCCGCGCAGTAACGCGCGGCATTTCAGTTGGGCGGAATGTAGATGCGCTCGATGCTTTGCGCGCGTCGGGTTGCTGCGTCGATTTTGACCAGCGTGGCATAAATACTGCCGCCGCGCTCTACCGCCTTAAAACGCTGCGGAAGTTTTTGTACCATACGTGTTAAGGCCCCCTCCACCTGCATGCCGATAATGGATTGATAAGCGCCCGTCATGCCGAGATCGGTTTGATAAGCGCAACCGTGTGGCCGGATGGTTTCGTCACAGGTGGGTACATGCGTATGGGTACCAAATACAAATGAAGCGCGGCCATCAAGATGCCAGCCCATCCCCATTTTTTCGCTGCTCGCTTCAGCATGCATATCTACAATGATGGCGCTGACATCCGGCGGTATCTCCGACAGTGCCTGGTCAGCGGCGCGAAAAGGACAATCCCACGGTCCCATGAAGACCTGCCCGATGAGGTTAATGACCGCGATGCGTCGTCCGCTGGCCGTCTCGCGTACCGTCCAGCCATGTCCAGGCGCATCCTCAGTAAAATTTGCGGGACGAATCAGGCGTTCATCCCTGTCCATCATGGGCATGATCTGGCGCTGGTCCCAGCAATGGTTGCCATTGGTGAGAACATCAACACCAATAGTGAACATTTCCTCCGCTGTTTTCTCGGTTAAACCGAATCCTGCAGCCAGATTTTCACCATTGGCAACGACGAAATCCACCCGATGATGATCGATCAGACGCGGCAGATGCTCCTTCAGCGCACGCCTGCCCGCCCTTCCTATAATGTCGCCGATAGCGAGTATACTCAATATTTCCGACATTCAATACTCTCCCTCTCGGTGATAATGGCATCCATTGGAATATCGTGGGTTTCGGTCCGAATCACAGGTACCTCCTGACATGAAAAAGCCAGCCCGATAACGGTGATAATATGTTCATGGAATTGTTCGATCCAACGGTCGAAGAAGCCCTTGCCGAACCCCAGGCGATTCCCCGTGCGATCAAACCCGACCATGGGGCAGATCAACACCGCTCTTCCCAATTCTGGATTCCACAGACGTTCGCTCGCCGATTCCTCCACACCAAAGCTCCCTCTTCTCCATTCTGTATCTCGTCCTGACTCACGCCATTGCATGGCGACATGATTGATAGTAGCCGGCGAAAACAGCAATCTCCGGTTCATGGTCAGTATCTGGCGCGTGTCTACTTCATCACCCATGGCCTTGTAGATCAACATCGGAGCGGTCATTAGATGCTGTCGCTCGAGCCGTGATAGCAGGGCACCACGAATCAGCGCAGATGCCCAAGCACGTTCTTTCGGGGCGAGGCCACGCCGACACATAAGCGCCGATTGCCGATATTTATTCTTCATATCCATGATGCTGGTGATATATGAACCGATGTGGTTCGTGAGGAAAAAGGCACCCCCGCGTTGACGTTGTGGCGAAATGTTACCGAACCCTTCATAATGAAGTGGGCGCCGCACCCTGAAGTCAGGTTTCCCGTATGACCGTATTCACGACCGGGGATACACACGATCAGGGTAGCTAAGCTCCCTTTCAGCATTTATCGGCTCTGGCAATATGCGCCTTGCGCTCAACGCAGGGGTGCTTCCGCTAAACCTTGTGCCTGCGATAGTACACCATCCAGCTCAGATAGCAAGCTGCTTAAACCCTGATACTGTGTTTTTTCCTTCTGCAACAGCTCGCCAGCCAGATTCAGCGCAACCAGTGCCAGGAGTCGGTCCGAGGCCACTGTCGTACCCAGTTCCCGCAGTTGATCTACTTGCTTTTCCACCCGCAGCGCGGCGGCTTGAACGTGTTCGGGGTCATCCCGGGTACGGATGGAAAAACTACGCCCCATCAGTGTGACCTTCACGGATTTACTCGCGGTTTCGGAATTCATGTTTCAGACTTTTGTGCGTGAATAATCAAGTGATCCAACTTTTCCATGGTATGTTCCACGCGTCCACTGGCTTCCCGGTTCTTGTCTTCCAGACTACGCAAATCGTTCTCCATCTGATGGATCTGGTCGCGACGCTTACGCAGCTCATTTTCCGCAAGGCGAACGACTTCCCGAAGACGCTGGTTTTCGGCCATCAAGCCTTCCATTTTTCGGCGAATTTCCGTCAGCGCCGAAGATAGTTTTTCCTTGATCTTTGCGAATGCCTGTTTGAAGTCATTTTCCTGCATGCGTCTATTGAAACACTGGCATACGCCGCATGTCAATGCCGGATACCGGGGCGCGGACACACCGCGCTACGCTATCGTGGCCGCTCCCTTCGTAAATCTGCCGAGCCTCTTGCAAAACCCTGGATGGATGAGAGGCAATCTCGCTTTGAATCCATTTTCGGAATGAAATGAGGCGCATGATCCCATGGGCCGAAATTTCAGCACAGGGATGGACCAAGGTGGAGAAGTGGCCCAAAATATCCTCATTTCCCATGACGTGGTTGCAGCTCATCGCCTCAAAATTATGCTATTCTGACCTCGCTTCCCCACCGGCTCGCTACGATTTCCATAAGTCCGACAGGCTCCTGGCAATGCGTATTTTCATGACGTAAGATTTGCCAAGAAAGGCATATATTTAATCAGCCACGCAGCGAGAGTGCTAAAGCTTCCCATAAAAATAAGAATCCCCACGAACATCAGTAAAATACCGGATATGAACTCGACGGCATGCAAGTGGCGCTGGAAGTTTCGCATCCAGCGAATAAAGTGGTTGGTTGCTGCCGCCGCCAGTAAAAATGGAATACCCAGGCCCAGCGAGTAGCTTGCGAGCAGCGCAACACCATGCATCACATTATGCTGTACGCCTGCCACGGCGAGGATAGCGCCCAGAATCGGGCCGACGCAGGGGGTCCAGCCAAAGGCAAAGGCGCTTCCCAACAACAATGCGCCAAAGCCGTGCGTTGCCTTTACTCCCTCCGTGTTCAGATGGGCATCCAGCATAAGGAACGGGATACGGATGATGCCTGTATAATGCAGGCCAAATATGAAAATAATAATACCGGCGACCTTTCCCAACGCCTGCAAATGCACCAACAACCACTGACCGAGCAAGGTGGCGGATGCGCCAAGTGCGATGAATACCAGGCTAAATCCGGCAATGAACCACAGGGATTGAAGTAAGGCCCGATGGCGTACATGAACCTCCTCTGTGCGCAGGGCATCAACTGAAACACCGCTGATGTAGGAAAGGTAGGCTGGCACCAGCGGCAATACGCATGGTGAGAGGAAGGAAAGTAGTCCGGCCAGCAGCGCGCCGGCAAATGAAACTTCAATCAATGATGATCTCCTTGATCGGGGATTTTCCGCATGGATTCCTGCATCCACGCAGCATATGCATTGCTGGTATCCACGGGCCACCATACGAGTTCAGGCACTTCATAAGGATGGTGCCCACGCAGCCATGTGATAACATCGCCAAGCTTCTCCGCTGTCGTTTTAATAGACAGACGATACTCTTCGCATGACTCGATCCTGCCTTTCCAGCGATAAACGGATACCACGGGAGCGGAAGATTGAACGCATGCCGCCAGCCGTTGTTCAAGCAAACCGCAAGCCAACGATTTTGCGGCCACCTGGCTATCCACACTGGTTATCAGCATGACCGGGGATACCTTCTTCATGCCGGTACAGTAGCGCAAGCCATCGCGCGACAGAAGCCTTTTACCCAAACTTAAATCCGGCGGGGCCCCTACTCCGGTACACCCTCGATGGCACTACCATCATTATTATTATTCACTTTCTTCCTCGAATGATCGGCAGCGATCAACATGTAGGCCGCAGGTACGACGAACAGGGTGAACAAGGTTCCGATGGAAATACCGCTGGCAATGACCAACCCCAGGTTGAAACGAGAGGCCGCACCAGCACCGCTGGCGGTGAGTAGCGGCACAACGCCCAGCACCATCGCGGCTGTGGTCATCAGGATCGGTCGCAGGCGTATACCGGCAGCCATCTCGATTGCCTTTCGTTTGGATTTTCCGAGCTGCTGCTGTTTATTGGCAAACTCGACGATCAGGATGCCATGCTTGCTGATGAGCCCCATCAGTGTGACCAGCCCGACCTCCGTATAAATATTGAGGGTAGCACCACCGACGCCTAGGCTAATAAAGATCAGGGCACCGGCAATCGACATCGGCACCGATACGAGAATAATCAGCGGGTCGCGGAAACTCTCGAATTGCGCCGAGAGAGCCAGAAAAATAATAATAAGTGCGAAGGCAAAGGTTGCCAGGAAACCGCTGGACTCCTGCATGAACTGGCGGGACTGGCCAGCGTAATCAACCGAATAGCCTTGTGGCAGGGTCTTCGCCGCAAGATTTTTCAGATAGCCGAGCGCATCGCCCATCGTCACGCCCGGAAGTGCTACCCCCTGCACGGTGGTTGCATTGAGCTGCTGAAAGTGATTCAACGTTTCCGGCACTGTCCCCGTCGTGATATGCGCGATAGTGGACAGAGGCACCATCGTACCGCTCGCCGTACGCAGATAGTAGTTGAGCAACTGCCCGGGATTCAGACGGCTACGTTGCCGTACCTGTGGGATCACCTTGTAGGAACGACCCGACATGCTGAAATAATTGACGTAGCCACCACCCAGCATGGATGAGAGGGCATCGCCGACATCCTTCATGGACAGCCCCAACTGCGCTGCCTTGTCGCGATCAATCTCTACGCTGGCCTGAACCTGATCAATTTTCAGATTGTCGTCCAAGAAGGCGAACATACCGCTTTTAAGTGCTTCGTGCATAAAGTTTTGAGTCACCTTATGCAGGCGCCCGAACGGATCTGTAGTACCGATAACAAACTGGATCGGCAGACCCCGGCTCCCCGGCAAAGAGGGCGGCTGAAAAACCACGGTACGCACGCCCGCGATATGGCTCAATTGCCGCTGTACTACAGGTTGCAGGGCGCTAGCCGTTTTTTTACGTTGATTCCACGGCTTGAGTACCATGCCGGAAATTAGGCGCCCCGGCACATCAAGCTGGAACACATGATCGACCTCGGGATGCTTGGCCAACACCTGATAAACCTGCCGAAGATAGAGTTCGCGCTGCCGCAAGGTTGCATTCGGGGCTGATGCGGAAATAGCAATAATGATGCCCTGATCTTCCCGTGGCGCCAGCTCCTGTTTCGATGTGTTGTAGAGAAAATAGATACTGACGAACACGATCAGGGCAAACACCACGGTGATCGGCAGATAGTTGAGCGCGCCGTGCAAACCACGGGAATATAGGCTGCGCACGGCATCAAGCCGCTTGTCGATGCCGTCCACCAGACGCGCTTCCCAACCACTCCTGTCCGGGGTGTGCGCCTTGAACAGGCGCGAGCACATCATGGGCGACAGCGTTAGCGCAATAATAGCGGACATGGTAACGGCACCAACCAGCGTGAAGGCGAATTCGGTAAACAGGGCACCGGTAAGTCCGCCCTGAAAACCAATCGGTACATAGACCGAGATCAGCACGATGGTCATGGCGATAATTGGTCCCGCCAGTTCGCGTGCCGCCCGAGTGGCGGCGGGCATCGGTTCCATGCCATCCTCAAGGTGGCGATTAACGTTTTCCACGACAATAATGGCATCGTCCACGACCAGGCCGATGGCAAGAACCAGGGCAAGCAGGGTTAACAAATTCACCGAAAAGCCGAACACCAGCATGATGGAGAACGTGCCGATCAGCGATAGCGGAATGGCAATCACCGGAATCAGCATGGAACGCGGCGAACCGAGGAAAATAAACACCACGAAGGTAATGACAAGCAGCGCCTCGATCAGTGTGTGAATTACTTCACTGATCGAGTTGGTCACGAACCGGGTGGAATCGTAAACGATCTTGCCATGAATGCCTCGCGGTAATTGTGCCCGGATATCCGGAAAAACCTTGCGCACGCCTTTGATAACATCCAGCAAATTGGCTGCAGGTGCCACCTGAATACCGATATACACCGCTTTATCGCCATCAAAAGAGACCTGCGAGGTATAGTCTTCCGAGCCGAGTGTGACGTGAGCGACATCCTTGAGCCGGACGATGGCGCCCTTGTTCTCCTTGATGACCATGTTCCGAAATTCGTCCACCGAATGCAGGCTGGTGGAGGCAACGAGGTTCACCTGCACCATCTGTCCCTTGGTATTGCCAAGCCCGGAGAGATAATCGTTCCGCGCCAGGGCCGCCCGAACATCGGCGGCGGTCAGCCCGACGGCCGCCAGTTTTTCCGGGTTGAGCCAGGCGCGCAGGGCAAACTGCTTGGCTCCCAGCAACTCGGCGGTCTGCACACCATCCACCGATTGCAGCCGGGGTTGCACGACCCGCGTCAGATAATCCGTAATGTTGTTCGATGATAGCACCGTACTGGAAAAACCGATGTACATCGCATCAATGGTTTGACCGATTTTCACACTGATAACCGGGCGCTGCGACTCGGGTGGCAAGCGGTTCAGTACTGAATTGATCTTGGCGTTGATCTCGGTCAACGCCTTGTTGGGATCGTAGTTCAGGCGCAGGTTGGCCTCAATGGTACTGCTGCTGGTCGTGCTGGTCGAAGTCATGTAGTCGATACCGTTGGCCTGCGCAATGGCATTCTCCAGCGGCGTGGTGATAAAACCGGCCACCAGCTCCGGGGAAGCGCCGTAATAGGTGGTGCTGACTGTCACTTCGGCATTCTCGGTGCGTGGAAATTCCAGCACGGGCAGCACGGCCAGTGAACGCAGGCCCAGCACCAGAAGCATCAGGCTCACCACCGTTGCCAGCACCGGCCGGCGTATGAAGAAGTCAGTAAACTTCATGGATGAATATCCGTTCTACTCATCTTTGGGTTTCGGATCTGGATTGTTACTCGGTCGCACACTGTTGTTGATGGCCACGGGCGAACCGTTACGCAACTTGATCTGGCCCGAGGTGACAACAATATCGCCTTCCTTCACGCCTTTAAGGATCGCCACCTGATCACCGCGCGTATCGCCTGTGGTCACAAACACCTCTTTGGCCGTCAGCTTCACTTTACCATGCTTGCCCGCCCCCCCTCTTTCCACCACATAGACGAGGTTGCCGTAGGGATTATAGGTAATGGCGGTTTGTGGCAGCGTGATGTAGTGCCGTGGCTGACCGGAAATAACGCTAACTGTCGCATACATGCCCGGCAGCAGCTTGCGCTCCGGATTATTAAGTCGAGCCCGCACCCGCACATTACGGGTGGCGGTATTTACCCGTGGCTGGATGACTTCAATGTTGCCATCGAAAATCTGACCGGGATAGGTATCCGTCCCGACCATCACTTTTTGCCCAACTCTGATTTCAGCCAATGCTTGCTGGGGTAAATAGAAATCCAGATAAATCGGATCCAGCGCTTGCAGCGCAACGATAGCCGAACCAGCCTTCAGGTATTGTCCGAGATCAACCACGCGGATGCCGATGCGGCCGGAAAATGGCGCGCGAATGGAGCTCTTGTCGACCAGCGCCTGCTGCTCGGCAACATTGGCCAGAGCTTCTTCCACATTGGCTACGTCCGTATCCAGCGTTTGTTGGCTGATTGCTCTGATCTGGAACTGCGCCTTGTCGCGCCGGTAGGTAATCCGCGCCAAATCGGCGACTGCCCTGAGTGATCGTAACCTGGCAATATCACTGCTCGCATCCAGCTTCAGAAGTAGTGTGCCCGCCTTGACATCTTCGCCCTGCCTGAAATGGATGGCAGATATAATCCCCGAAATTTCCGGGCTAAGATTGATTCCGCGTACAGCACGCAGACTGCCTACGGCCTTCAGTTTGGGTTGCCATGCCTGATAAGTGGCTTTAACGGTGGAAACGGTCTGTAACGGCATACCGCGCGATGCCATGAATTTTCCCATCCTATAGCCCTTGTAGGCCTTGAAGCCGAATATACCTCCAAACAGGAGGCCGACTGCGATGAGCATGATAATCATCCGTTTCGTCATGATGTGCTTCTCATTTTCCATCCTCCGTATTGCGCACATGTTGTTCCACACCTGCCATATCGGTGCGGTTCCACCAACCACCTCCCAGCGCCTGGAATAAGGCTGCCGTATCGGCATAACGATCCGCCCGCGACTGCACGAGGCTGATTCGTGCCTGTAGGTAAGTACGCTGTGCATCAAGCATGGAAAGATAGTTGATCGCACCAATCCGAAGCTGTTGGCGTGAAAGATCGAGACTGTCGGAGGCTGATCGCATCACCTCCGTTCGTGCTTTCAGGGTATCGGCATCGGACTGTAATGCGCGGAGTGCATCGGCAACGTTGCGGAAGGCCGACAACACTGCGCTCCGGTAGCGGGCCGCCGCCTTGTCATAAGCGGCAATGGCGGCACGACGCTGATGTATCAGGGTGCCGCCGTGCAGGATGGGCTGGAGCAAATTACCGCCCAAACTCCATACGCCGGTACCCGTGGAAAACAGGGAACCCGCTTTTGTCGTTACCGAACCATAGTCGCCCGTGATACTGATCTTGGGGAAAAAATTAGCTGTAGCAACGCCGATACGGGCGCTGGCCTCATGCAACTGTGCTTCTACAGAGCGAATATCCGGCCGCTGCCGAACCAGCATAGAGGGTAGACTGACGGGCAGGTCGTGCGGCAATTGCATGGCCGAAAAATTAAAAATCTCATTGTTATTCTGGCCGGGAAAATGGCCTGAGAGGGTAGCCAGCTGGTGACGCACAAGCGCCAGCTTCTTTTCGAGGGGCGGCAGGCTTGCCCGTGTCCGCGCCAGTTCTACCCGTTGGGTCAACACAGTACCCCTGGCGCTTCCCCCCAGAGCAAACTGGCGTTTCAATACATTGAGTTGTTCACTCTCCGCCTTGATGATTTCCCGGGTCGCCACCATCTGTGCCCGTAATGAGGCTTCCTGTACCGCCGTAGTGACCACGTTGGACGTTAATGTCAAATAGGCCGCCTCGAGCTGGAATCCCTCGTAGGTTCTCTGAGCCTTTAGCGATTCCAGTTGCCTGCGTGCGCCACCGAAGAAATCGAGTGGATAGGAGACCTTGACCGAAGCGAAATAGAGGGCGAACTTAAAGCCACCACCGTTAGGACGACCAAACTGGGAACCGGAAATTAGTTGTTGCTTGGCCGACAGGTTAGCATCAACGCTGGGAAAAAAAACACCTTCGCCAGCGTATACGTTCTCCTCCGCTTGTCGCAACGAGGCCTGCGCAGCTTCCAGGGTAGGATTGGATTTTATCGCCTGCTCTACCAGCCTGTTCAATGGCTTCGAATGAAACAGGGTCCACCACTGCGCCGGAATGTCTTGTCCCTTGATAAATCGCTGCGCCTCGCCATCGGCAGCATTGGCCGAGACAGTCTGTGCCGGTAACTTTTTCGACGTATATCCTTTGACATGCGGAGCATCCGGCGTGTGAAAGTCCGGCCCCAACATACAAGCTGAGGCCAGCAGCATCGGCAAGACAACAGCCACCGCCATGAGATGTCGAACTGCAGTCGAGATACGCACCCCCTGCCCTGATTTATTCAGGATATCCAACATCTGTACTGGTAAAAAAAAATCGCGAAACCATCAATATATAGTCGCAACAAATTAAACTGCGCAGCGAACTGTCCTGTGATTGTATCATGGGCACGACCATGCCGTCAAAGATAACCGATAATCTCGGGCAATGCATTGTCCGAGAACCGACATTGACACGCGGCGCATAGCGCAAGCCCCTGATCCATCCTGCATTCCGAGAAATCATCCATTACCAGCGAGGTGACCACATCATTTCTTGAGCGGACCATACGAACCAAATGCTTGTACCCCGCATCCATATCAATGCCGGTTCTTTCGGGAGACTGTCGGACTTATGGGCATTGTGTATTGCTATTGTCGGCCTCATTTCATACAGTGCCGCCACTTCAGGCGGCTCCTCTCTGATCGTTGGCCGCCCCTCCGCGAATCGCGGGATGTAACAAATTTACGCCAGACCAGGATCAGTCCGGTTATCTCCGGCAGGTCGGCATTGGATTATAAGCACATGACATTCGATAAACTTGGTCTCTCGGAAGAAATACTCCGCGCCGTGCGCGAACGGGGCTACAGCAAGC
Organism: uncultured Zetaproteobacteria bacterium; assembly: GCA_964624255.1. GTDB lineage: Bacteria > Pseudomonadota > Zetaproteobacteria > Mariprofundales > Mariprofundaceae > JAUZQZ01. The sequence goes on along the minus strand of CAZUWV010000002.1, from coordinate 43,128 downwards.
CCACACCCATTCAGGCACAGGCCATCCCCGTGGTACTGGAAGGGCGCGACATCATGGCCGCCGCTCAGACCGGAACCGGCAAGACCGCCGGATTTACGTTGCCTGTACTCAAACTGCTGCAAGCGGAGCAGGCCGGGCATGGACATCGGCCGATCCGCGCGCTGATTATCACGCCAACACGCGAGCTGGCTGCCCAGGTTGCCGAAAGTATTGCGGCCTACGGTAAATACCTGCCAATGCGCTCGACCGTTGTCTTCGGTGGTGTGGGCATTCAGCCGCAGATCGCCAAATTGCGTCGGGGCGTGGATATTCTCATTGCCACGCCGGGCCGTTTGCTTGATCTGGCCAGCCAGAAGGTCGCCAATTTATCCAAAGTGGACATCCTGGTGCTTGATGAAGCAGATCGCATGCTCGACATGGGCTTTATTCACGACATCCGTAAGGTGTTGGCGCTGTTGCCGAAGAATCGCCAGAGCCTCCTGTTTTCAGCAACCTTTTCCGATGATATCAAGCGACTTGCCGGTACCATTTTACGCTCGCCGGTGCTGGTTGAGGTGGCGCGTAATGAAACAGTCGAACTCATCAACCAGGTAGCACACCTGGTTGGTAAGTCGAATAAACGCGCACTTCTTTCCCATCTGATTTCCAGCCAAAACTGGAAACAGGTGCTGGTATTCACGCGCACCAAGCACGGTGCCAATCGTTTGACCGAACAGCTTGGCAAGGATGGTATCCACGCGGCGGCCATTCACGGCAACAAGAGCCAGACGGCGCGCACCAAAGCATTGGCCGGTTTTAAGCAGGGTGAAATACGGGTGCTGGTCGCTACGGATATTGCAGCGCGCGGGCTGGACATCGATCAGTTACCGCATGTTGTCAACTACGAACTACCGCATGTGCCGGAAGATTATGTACACCGTATCGGTCGCACTGGCCGCGCCGGTCGCACGGGGGAAGCTATGTCGCTGGTTTGCCATGAAGAGCTGAAACTACTGGCTACTATCGAAAGGCTCATCAGAAAGAAAATCCCGACACTCGAAGTCCCGGGGTTTACATCCGATGTGACGGCGATGTCGGCCCGTGATGATGCTCCTTCTGAACCTCGAGGGGGACGAACGCACAGCAGGAAGGCCGGATCGGACCGGAACCAACCGCGCACCGGCTCATCTCCGTCTCGCCGCCGACGCAGACACTAGCCCGCACTATTCACAAATACTGCCGCGCCCTTGCTGGTTCCTTTGTCTGGAACCTGACTGTATTAAAACTCGGGGACCGATACTTGACAATAATGGTATAGTATTAGACGGTCCGCTTGTTCTATCTATCCTATCAAGCCCGCATCTCCGCCTTTTCAGGAGCATTGCAAGAGGCTTATAAGCAGGAGCATGCCATGCCCGTAGTGACAGAAAAAGAGGTTCTTAAAATCCTGGGACAGATTATCGACCCTGACTTTAACAAGGATATTGTTACGCTGGGGTTTGTGAAGGATATTACGATTGAGTCCGGCCATGTTTCCTTCACCATTGAGCTGACCACCCCCGCTTGTCCAGTCAAGGAGGAATTCCGCCGCCAGGCCACCGATTTGGTGACCGCTATGGATGGCGTTACGGACGTGCAGGTCAACATGACATCCAATGTGCGGACGCAAAAACACCCCGACATGCAGGCTATTCCCGGCATTAGGAATATCATTGCCGTTGCTTCCGGCAAGGGAGGCGTGGGAAAATCCACCACCGCCGTAAACCTCGCGGTTGCACTGGCCCAGACGGGCGCCAGGACGGGGCTCCTGGATGCCGACATCCATGGCCCCTCCATCCCGCGCATGATGGGACTGGATGGGCGACGACCAAGAGTCAAGGGTAAAACCATCCTGCCACTCGGTAATTTTGGTGTGACCACCATGTCTATCGGATTTCTCGTTCCGGAAGAGCAGGCGGTCATCTGGCGTGGCCCCATGGTGGCCGGTGCGTTGACCCAGTTATTGAATGATGTGGCGTGGGGAGAACTGGACTACCTGGTCATTGATTTACCCCCCGGTACCGGCGATGCGCAACTCACCCTGACGCAAAACGTGCCGGTCACGGCTGCGGTGATCGTCACGACACCGCAGGATATTGCGCTTTCCGATGCTCGCAAGGGCATGGCCATGTTCCGCAAGGTTCATGTGCCCATACTCGGTATCGTGGAGAACATGAGTGTGTTTGTCTGTCCGCATTGCGGCGGAAAAAGCCATATTTTTTCGCAGGGCGGGGCGAAAAATCTTGCCAAAGAGTATGATACGCATGTGCTCGCCCATATTCCACTGGATATACAAATCCGTGAGGATTCGGACAAGGGGGTACCCATCGTCGCGGCGCATCCGGATTCGGTCCAGTCGGATTCCTATCGCACGCTGGCTGGTGAAGTGGCGCGTAGAATCAGTGTGCTGAACAGTCGTAAGATTGATATTCCCGTAATGATGCAAGGATAAGGGTATTCCTTCCGATTCAACAAACCACACCAGGCAGAGAAACACTTATCCCGCCAGCAATGAATGTGAATGGCACCTCCATCCATACTAACGGACCCGATACATTGGCCACGATAATCGGTTATCTTTGACGATATGGTAATGCCCATGATATGCCTCCGAACAAATTGTTGTCGTAAACATATGTTCTACAAAACGTATCTGAGCATGACGGAAATGGGTGAACCATGATTATCCTGCATGTTTCTATCCGAAACGGAATACCCTGGCTCTGGGGCGAGCAGGATTGTGCGACCCAGGACAAGGCGCTGGGGCCATATCGCTACGACCCCGGTATCAAGGGACTGCGCGCCGCCCTGAAACGGATCATCCCTGGCATAAGCGTGCAAAAACGTCATGTCTCGATGGAAACGGTATGGCTGCCATCGCGGGGCGGCGCTGCCATTCCATCATCTCCGCTTATCGGCTCATCTTTGGACCTCAGAAGGAAAGTGACCATCAGGCCGCATGAGGTACTGGCACGAAAATTGTCAGTGGAAGAACTGCTGGAGCTGGCATCCATTGTCGATTCCGAAGCACATGCCGGAACTCTGTTTGGAACTTCCCTTTTGTGGTGTAACCGCCTGTTGGCCATCGCTCTGAATATGATGGTCAAAGAGAGTTTCCTGCCCGGGTTGATCCATTGCGACGACGGCTATGAAGCGCGCTGGCTTCCGGTGCCGGGCGAGGATGACGAGCAGAATCTCGCCGCACTGGCCTTGCACATGCCCGGCATCTGTCGCTGTATGGGGGATGCGCCGGATACTCCACCGCAAAACCATCGCCGCCAAACGATGAACCTTTTACTGGCGCGTCTGGTGGACGCCGGGGTTCGTCGCGCCAATACAGCCGAAACCTCGAAACGCAATACCACGCGCCATGCCAGTTTACATGACGCATGGATGGCGGCGCTGACATCGGCGAATGCCGCGGTGTGGTGGGACGATTCCAGAGATTTACAAAGCTTTATCCGGGGACTGGCTCACTGGCAGCGCCCTGTTGATCTGGTAACGAAATCACCGTTCAAGTTCGCGTTCCGCCTGATGGAACCCTGTGATGATGCCTCGGAGGATGCCGCTGATACGTGGCGGGTGGATTATCTTCTGCAACCTAAAAGTGACCCGAGCCTGATGATCCCCGTAGCCGAGTTGTGGCAGACGGACAAACATACGGGGGTATGGTTGAAGGAATTCGGTTCCGAAGCCGTCGAGTTCATGCTGACGGCATTGGGGCAAGCGGCGGGTCTCTGCCCTCAAGTAGCGGCCAGTCTGAAGGTCCCGAATCCGGGTGGATTTATGTGTGATGCCGCCGACGCCTGCCTGTTTCTACAGGAACAGGCGCAGGCGTTGCGAGCCGTCGGTTTTGTCGTGCTGTTGCCGTCATGGTGGGTAGGCCGGGGGGCGGTTCAACGCTTAAGCCTCACGGCCAGGGCGAAGTCACCTACGATGCAGGGAGCGGGAGGTCTGACGCTGGATACCATGATCCAATTTGATTTGGCGGCATCGCTTGGCGGTGAGAGCATGGATATCCATGAACTACAGCGGCTGGTGACGCTGAAGACGCCGCTGGTACGGGTACGCGGCCAGTGGACGATGATTGATGGCGATGAGATGAAACGTGCGCTGCGTTTTCTTGAACGGCAGCAGCGGAAGTCCGCGACGGCCCGCGACATCATTGTGATGGCGCTTGGATCGGAAAAACAAGTCGGCGGACTGCCCGTTACGGCGGTCGACACGGAAGGGTGGCTGGATGATTTGCTATCCACACTAACCGGCAGACAAGAGTTTGAGCTGCTTTCCCAGCCCGGCCAGTTTGAGGGCCAACTCCGCCCCTATCAGCGACGAGGCTATTCCTGGCTCGCCTTTCTACGTCAGTGGGGGTTAGGTGCTTGTCTGGCCGATGATATGGGGCTGGGAAAAACGATACAGACGCTGGCCCTGGTCCAGCGCGAGCGTGAGGCGGGCGAGGTGCGCCCGGTGTTGCTGGCTTGCCCAACCTCGGTAATCAATAACTGGCGTAAAGAAGCAGAGCGGTTTACGCCGAACTTGTCCGTGCTGGTGCATCATGGTCCTGACCGCAGGCGGAAGGATGCGTTTGCCAGAGCCGCCGCTAAAAATGGGCTGGTGATTTCCAGCTATGGGCTGTTGCAGCGGGATATTGATTTCCTAAAAGATATCGACTGGGCCGGTGTAGTTCTGGATGAGGCTCAGAATATCAAGAACCCAGAGAGCAAACAGTCGAAAGCCGCTCGCGGAATTAAGGCAGACTATCGGATTGCTCTGACAGGTACGCCGGTGGAGAATCATGTCGGGGATTTGTGGGCGCTGATGGACTTTCTCAATCCTGGCCTGCTTGGCAGTCAGAACGGGTTCAAGAAAACCTTCTATAAGCCGATTCAGGTATGGCGTGATGCAAATGCGGCTGAGCAACTCAAGCAACTGACGGCGCCCTTTATCCTGCGCCGAATGAAGACAGATCGCTCGATTATCAGCGATCTTCCGGAGAAGATGGAGCAGAAGTCATACTGCACGCTTACCCGCGAACAAGCCTCATTGTATCAGGCCGTGGTCGAGGATATGCAGCAGAGGTTAGAACAGGCTAAGGGTATCGAACGGCGCGGGCTGGTGTTGGCGACCTTGTCCAAGCTCAAGCAGGTCTGTAATCACCCGGCCCAGTTTATGGGCGATGCATCCGGGCTCGCTGGCCGATCCGGGAAACTCGCGCGCCTGCATGAGATGCTGGAAGAGATCAGGGAAGCCGGTGAACGAACGCTGGTTTTTACTCAGTTCGCGACCATGGGTGGGATGTTGCAACGCTATTTTCAGGAACAGTTTGGCGAGGAAGTGTTATTTTTGCATGGTGGTGTCGCCAAGAAGCAGCGTGACATGATGGTTGAGCGTTTCCAGCAGGATGCAGATGCGCCGCATCTTTTCATCCTCTCGCTCAAGGCTGGAGGTACGGGGCTGACACTGACGCGAGCCAACCATGTGGTACATTATGATCGTTGGTGGAATCCGGCCGTTGAGAATCAGGCGACGGACCGGGCCTTCCGCATCGGCCAGAGCCGCAATGTGCAGGTGCGAAAATTCATCGTCGCCGGAACGCTTGAGGAGCGAATCGACGAGATGATTGAACGGAAAACAGGTGTCGCCGCGCAGGTGGTGGGGAGCGGCGAGCAGTGGCTTACTGAACTGAGCAATGATGAACTGCGGGACATGATCAGTCTTAGCCGCAACGCGGTGGGGGAATAGGATGACCAGATATGACTGGTATTACACGCCCACGGCGCCGAAGGCGGTGAAAGGCGGCATTAAAGCGCAGAGCAAACGCGGTGCATTTGCCACGAAGTGGTGGGGTAAGCGCTGGATTCAAACTCTGGAAGGGTTCCGTATCGGTACCCGCCTATCGCGGGGGCGCGCCTATGCCCGCAAGGGGCAAGTGGCCAGTCTGGACATTAGACCAGGTGAAATTCGAGCCAGCGTTCAGGGATCCCGCAAAGGTTCCTACAGGGTTTCCATCAACTTGACCACACTGAATACCAAACAGTGGCGGAAGGTCACGGATAGAATCGCCAGCGAGCCGATCTTCGCCGCATTGCTACTTGGGGGCGAAATGCCGGAGGATATTGAACGGATATTCTCCGATGCCGGGATGTCGTTGTTTCCAGTGCGTCAGAATGATTTGGATACGGACTGTTCCTGTCCGGACTGGTCAAACCCTTGCAAGCATATCGCTGCCGTCTATTACCTTCTGGCGGAAGCGTTTGATCAGGATCCGTTTCTTCTGTTCAGACTGCGCGGCATGGACCGAGATGCGTTCATGGAGCGGCTGCACGCAACCGGAGCGGACGAACGGATCGAGGAAGAACCCATACGTCGATCCGAACCAGAACCGTTACCGCTGGAGCACGATGCATTTTGGGGCAAGGAATCCCTGCTTCCGGAGCGCATGGCGGCAGCCGATCTTCCAACCTTGCATGCGGCAATTCCGAGGCGCTTGGGAAAACTCCCGTTCTGGAGAGCGGAGCGCGAGTTCATCAAGGAAATGGACGCGTTCTATCACCATGCCTCCATTCTGGCATCGTCGCTTGTAGAAAAGGGCGCCAGCGCAAATGACAGTCGATCTGACATGCTCTAGGAGTCTGTATTATCCATGAATCGCCGCGAGGATTGCGCCGGACCTTTGTTCGCAACGGATTCCAAGGAGAAAGGCCGTGAGCGCGCATACGGACGACCGACGAGGGATTCGGTACGAACAAAGGAATAAGCAAGGGCACGGCAGAATTTCTGAATAATGCAGACTATAGTGGACAACGGACAAAACAAAAGGGCCAAGCCGTTAAGTCTTGACCCTTCGTTTTTGCTATATATAGCTTTGTATGGTGGCGCTTCAGGGACTCGAACCCCGGACACGCGGATTATGATTCCGCTGCTCTAACCAGCTGAGCTAAAGCGCCATAAAAATTCAGGTGGCCACCTGAATCGGAGCGCGCATTTTAGTTGGTGTCTACACAACGTCAATGGTGGATTCGACATGTTTCGCCATTGGCCTGCCGCTTTGCTATCGTTCGCATCGCAAGTCAACAGCAGTAGCCGCCCAGATGATCCAAATTACTGTTCATCTCAGGCTTGATAAGCTACCGCATCTGGAACGTATAGCGACTATGTATAAATATTCAGGCACCGTCAGCCATGGAACATGGATACTGAAGTGGCTGGGAAAGTTACAAGTAAACAGAGGAGACAAAGCCTTGGCCACTTCCGAAAACGATCAGGACAAATCCATGCGCATACTGTCCGGTATGCGCCCCACCGGGCGTCTGCACCTCGGGCATTTAAAAGGTGTTCTGGAAAACTGGATTAAACTTCAGCAGGAACATCACTGTTTCTTCTTTGCCGCCGACTGGCACGCGCTGACGACGGATTACACCAATCCGGATATTGTCAAGGACACCATATGGGATATGCTGGTAGACTGGCTTGCCGTTGGTATCGACCCCGAAAAATGTGTCATGTTCATCCAGTCTGAAATACCACAGCACGCTGAACTACACTTGTTATTTTCGTTTATCACACCCCTGCCGTGGTTGGAGCGTGTGCCGACCTACAAGGACCAGATCGAACAGTTGCGTGAGAAAGACCTGGGGACTTACGGGTTCCTCGGCTATCCACTGCTGCAAGCGGCGGATATTCTGATTTACCGTGCCGATGCAGTGCCGGTAGGCGAAGATCAGGTGCCGCATGTAGAGCTAACGCGTGAAGTCGCGCGCCGTTTCAATCATCTCTACCGCAAACCGGAACAGCCACTGTTTCCCGAACCGGAAACCCTGTTGATGCCTGCGGCCAAATTACCGGGCCTGGACGGGCGAAAAATGAGCAAGTCGTACAATAATACCATTGAGCTATCCGAAGCATGGAAAACAACGGAAAAAAAAGTGAAGACCATGCCAACGGACCCCGCACGCGCGCGGCGTAACGACCCCGGCACGCCGGAAAAATGCCCTGTGTGGGAATTCCATAGGGTATATTCAACGGAAAACGAACGTGAGTGGGTGCATGAAGGTTGTACAAGTGCCGGAATTGGCTGCCTGGATTGCAAGAAGGTACTGCTCGACCATCTGGAAGAAGAGTTACAGCCCATCCGTGATCGCCGCGCTGATATTGCCGCGCATATGGATGATGTGTACGATGTGGTACGTATGGGCAACGAACACGCCCGCATTGAGGCCGAACGCACCATGGACAAGGTTCGCCGCGCATTGAAAATGGGATATCGCGTTTGAGCATCAGCGAAGACACCACACGAACCATGCCGGAGACGATGTTTCCCGGCCTGCCGCCGGTTAGCCTTGACGCCTTCGAAGGTCCATTGGATGTGTTGCTGCATCTGATTCGCAACCAGAAAATGGATATCTTCGACATCCCTATCGCCATCCTTGCGGTACAGTATCTTCAAATCCTTGATGCGCAGGAGCCATTGGACCTTGAATTCGCCGGTGATTATCTGGTCATGGCCAGCGCACTGGCCCAAATCAAGAGCCGCATGCTGCTGCCACGCCCGGAACCTGGCGAGGATGAAGAAGCCGTCGACCCGCGCGCCGAACTGGTAGCCCGACTACTTGCCTTCGAGCAATACCGTGGAGCCGCCGAAGAAATGGATGGATACTCCCGTTTGAGACGCGACGTTTTTACCCGCTCTGTATTCCCTGAAGCTCACGAAGTGGAGCGGCCGCTGCCGGAACCCGACCTGGACGGCTTGCTGTTGGCATTCCGTCATGTACTACAACGTGTGGGAGGCGAGGTACGCCACCATGTATTTATGGATACCACGAGTGTGCGTGAGCAGATGGCCTTTGTCCTTGAGCGTTTGAAAGGAGGCGGCGTGATGCTGGAAGAATTGCTGGTTCAGCCGGGCCGGGAGGCGATTGTCATCACCTTCCTCGCCATCCTCGAATTATGGCGTGAACAGGCCATTACCGTAATACAGGACACCTGTTTCGGATCCATCAGTATTCTGCCGAAAAAGTCTGCATGAGTCTTTCCTCACGCATTGAGGCTATCGTTTTTGCCAGCGACGAACCTGTTTCTATACAGAAACTGCGCGACTTGCTTGAGGATGTGACGTCCACCGATATCCGGGGGATATTGATTGGGCTCCAGGCGGACTACGGCAAGCGCGGCATTCGCCTACAGGAGGTGGCCGGAGGCTGGCAGTTCCGTAGCGCACCCGAATGCGCGAGTATTGTGCGACAATTATGGAAAACACGGCCACCGAGACTATCCCGTTCCATGCTGGAAACACTGGCCATTATTGCCTACCGCCAGCCGGTTACCCGTGTGGAAATCGAATCACTACGCGGGGTGAAAGTCTCCAGCGCCATGATTGCCGCCTTGCAGGAACGAGGATGGATCAAAGTACTGGGGCGCAAGGAGGTTCCGGGCAGACCACATTTGTATGGCACCGGCAAACTATTCTTGGTCGACTTCGGCCTGAATACACTGGGCGACTTGCCGGATATGACTGATCTAATGGATAATGATGAAACCAAAACAAACACTCAAAACTAAGAAAACGAAACCTCCACAGGCTAAACTGCGCCATGCGGCACCGAGAGGCGAAACCGGGGAGCGGCTAAACCGCTATCTTGCCCATACCGGTCTATGCTCGCGGCGCGAGGCCGACCGCCGGATTGCCGCCGGGCGTATCAGCATCAATGGTGAAACGGTGGAGGACATGGGCCGCCAGGTCAAACGCGATGATGTCGTGCTGGCAGATCAAAAACGGGTTGAACCCGTCAGCCAATACACCTATATCATGTACCACAAACCGCGCGGACTGTTATGCTCGAGACGGGATGATCGGGGCAGACCCTTGATCTACAGCGAACTGGACGTTGCCGCCAATGTGCAGTCCATCGGCCGCCTGGACATGGACAGCGAAGGCTTACTGCTGCTCACGGATGACGGGGATCTGACGCGCACCCTGACGCACCCCGGCACGCAGGTTCCGCGCTGCTACCGCGCGCGCATTACCGGGCAACTGGACATTGAAGGACTGGAGAAACTCCGCTCCGGCGGCCTCAACATCGACCGTGGCGAAAAGAGCGAGGCATGGGATGTGATCGTGGATGCAGAAACGAGGGGGCATAGCTGGATTACCATCACCATCCACAGGGGTCGCTGGCGCGAGGTCCGGCGCACGCTGAAAGCATGCGGCCATACAGTGCGCAGGCTGATCCGGGTGAGTTTCGCCTCATTGCAACTGGGAACCTTGCCTAGAGGCACTACGCGCGCGCTCAAAGCCGGAGAAATACGCCAGCTGAAACGACCGCATAGAAAAACTTGAGCCAATGGCAAAACTCTGGGTAGATGAGTGGCAATCCCACTTTAGGATGAAATGAGATGCATGGCGGTTCCATGGATCGAAATTTCAGCTTGGAAATGGGCTAAGTGTCTGTAACGAAATAACATGCTCATTTCTCCATCCAGCTCACTTATCAGGTCAATGATTCTCTGAGCTTCTTTATGGCACGGGATTCGAGCTGTCGTATCCGCTCAATGGACACCCCGAACTCCATGGAAAGTTCCTTGAGTGTCGCGGGCTCATCCGCCAAATGACGGCGCTCCATGATGGTTCTGTCGCGTTCCGACAGGTGACTCAAGGCTGAATACAATGCGGACCTCTGGTGGCCTTCCCAGTTTGACTCCATCACAATCTCTTCCGGCGTAGCATCGGGCGATGGCAGGGCCGCGATCTGCGCCGCGCCTTCCCCGGTCTCCGCATCCAGAGACATATCGCGTTGAATAAATGCGGTAGCCACTTCCTGATATTCATGGGCTGAAAGACCGAACTCGGCGCCTACCTCTTCGGCTTTATGCCCTTCCATGGCGGCAATGGAATTTTTCGCCTTCTGCAAACCGGCAAAAATCTTGCGCTGAAGCTTGGTCGTACCCAGCTTGACGATACTCCATGAATCCAGAATAAAATCGTGGATAGCAGCGCGTACCCACCATGATGCATAGGTCATCAGACGGAAACCACGCTCTGGATCAAAACGCCTGACTGCCTGCATCAAACCCATGGCACCTTCCTGAATCAAGTCCATCTCCGGCAGGCCAAAGTGACGATATTCACGCGCAATCGCCGCGACAGCATAAAGGTTGGCGCAGACCAGCTCCTTCGCCGCATCGCGATCATGCTCATCCCGCCAGCGGCAGGCCAGACGATACTCCTCATCTCGCGAAAGACGAGGAAAACGACGTATTTCCCCACGAAAAAGCATCAAACTGGACATTTCCAATGCCGGTACCATTAAATGGCCACCTCCTGAACACATGTTATTTGCCTAAAAAACATGCTGTTTTGCCCTCACCTTCCCATATCCCTGCTACAATTAACCTAAATTCGGCAGGCTTCTGGCACTCCGCATCCCTGAGTGCTAATTATTGAGGGGCAACCCTAAATGTCAACCCAAGAATCGACATTGGAATGGATGTAAGGTGTAAGCATTCGGTTCGTAGCCCATCTATCAGGCTGTTTTCAGACATGTATTTATTGCTCGTGATGACGAAGGAGTTCGTACACCTTGCGGCTTAAATCAGCGATATTGAAAGGCTTGGAAATCGAGGTTGTCCGATCTCCATCGGGGATGTCTATGCTTAGCTTCTCTTTATCATACCCCGTAATAAAAATGGCCGGAAGCTCGGCTCTAATATCGCGTATCGCCCTGATAGCCGCAGGGCCATCCATCGTCGGCATCATGACATCGGTAATCACCATGGAGATCATGTCTGCATTCTCGCGAAATATGGTCACTCCCGCCTCGCCATCCTCAGCTATCAAGACCTGGTATCCCAAACTAAGCAACACCTGGCTCAAGGTCGTGCGAACCACCTCGTCGTCGTCAATGACCAGAATGGTTTTTCCATCTATAGCTGGCATGATTTTCTGTGCGCCACCCTCCGGGATTCTATCTTTCTGGTCTACGGATGTACTGATAAGTGGCAGACATATTTCAAACTTCGTTCCAATACCCACGGTGCTATCAACATGAATCGTACCACCATGCGATTCAACTGCGCCCTTGGCCATTGAGAGGCCCAGGCCGGTTCCCTCGCCAACCTCTTTGGTGGTAAAAAACGGATCGAAAATATGCTCTATATCCGCCTCGCTAATACCGGAACCTGTATCTCCTATCACCACATGAGCTACACGGGAATTGCATACCGAGCACAAAGCATTGCGAGAGCAACCTTCCCATGTCTTTCCTGCGACTGTCACTGAAATTTTCCGCGTCCGGGTTGTCGCTAATGCATCGCGGGCATTATTGATAATATTAATGAACACCTGCTGAATTTCCACAGGATCGCAGTAAAGCATGAGTAACTCATCGGTGAAATCGGTTGTAAATCCAATATCTTCGCTGATACCCAAGCGGGCTGTTTTTACCGCTTCTTCAAGCAATGGCACAATGGCTGTATTCCTCTTTTGTTGAAGGCTTGCGTGAGAAAAAGTCAGCAACTGCCTGACTATTGTGGCGGCTTCCTCCGATATTTCGTCTATATCCTGTAAATACCGGATGGTCTCAGCCTCCTTCGATTTCCTCCTCGCCAGATAGCTTTTCCCCATGATGCCTGCCAGCATATTGTTAAAATGGTGTGCAACCCCGCCGACCATCGTACCAAGAACCTCCATTTTTTGTGATTGCCGCAGCCTTATCTCCTGCTGCCGCTGTTCCGTAATATCCGTAAAAATGCCGATATAAAATTTTGCCGTCCCATCGGTATTCTCGACAGATCTGATGTGCAGGTTTTCAAGATACATCTCGCCGTCTTTGCGCTTATTCCATATCTCGCCCCGCCATCCCCCTGTGTGATTAATGGAACGCCACATCATTTTATAAAAGGCTTTGCTCTGTCTGCCCGATTGTAACATCCTAGGGTTTCGACCCATGGCCTCATCCGCAGAGTACCCGGTAATGTCCACGAAGGCTTTATTAACGTACACAATCATTCCATCCGCACCCGTGATAATCACAGCATCTGCGGCACCTTCGAGTGCCTCCACAAGGTTTTCCAGGTGATCCTGATAATCTTTCGAGATTGTGACGACAGGTTTCACAATCAGGAAATAAACCGGAGCAGCGCTGAAAAAAATCAGCAGGAACGCATTCGTCAATGCCTCGACCTCCTTGCCGAGGATATTCCTGACCGCGAGCCATTCGAACAATGTCATTACCGCATATTCAGCGGTGAAGACCACACCTACCAGTATCGCCACATAGCGTTTGAAATGTATGGTATCCATGAGGTGCTGCGGCATATCCCTATGCTAGCAGAAAACTACCCGGCTGCATTCCCGCTCGATAAACGCATGGTCGCAATACATGCTCCAAAACATCCCGCTATACCGCCGCCGAGCAATAGCGGTACCAACAGGATAAAGCCATTCAGACGGACATCCAGCGTGGCAAACCAGACTGAAGACCCAAGTACGATGGGCCACAACAAAAACCAGGCCAGCAGCCCCGCAACTCCCCCCAGCAGCATACCTTCCAGAATAAATGGCATGCGCACAAACCATTCATCCGCACCCAACAAACGCATCAGTTGCACCTCCTCTGCGCGGGCCAGCAGAATCATACGCAAGGTGTTGGAAATGATAACACTCACAGTCAGCACCAGGATCAGGGTAACGAACCATAGCAGACGCTTGATATTAGCCTGCCAGTGCTGCGCTTGAACCAGATGCATCTCACCGCGATTGGGACTGGCATTCAAACGCCGGGCTACATCGGCAATATCCGAATATAAAAATTTGCCAGCCTCGGCATCGGGGGTAACCTCCACCGTACCGGGGAGTGCACTCAATAGTTCCTTCTCATCTGCAACGCCGTTTCCCAGCCAATCATGTAACCAATCCGCGGCCTTCTGGCGCGGAACTACTCGCGCCGAAGACACTCCCGGCAGCAATGCCAGCTGATCCGCCAGGTGCTTCAATTGACTCTGGCTACCGTGCTTCATATAAACATGGAAGCGAATATCGTGTTGCCATGTCCCCATCCATTGCGATCCCGCCTGCATGCCCAGCCATAACAGACCCAATGCCCACAAGGCTACGCAGACCGTACCCAATGCCAGCCATTGATGTATACCGAATGGAGGCAGGGAGAACCCTCCCGGAAGCCGGGGTGCGGATCGCTCATTCGCCGGGCTCATATGGCCTTCCGATGAGAGGCGTGCCGATACGCATGCTTTACGTCAGAGGCTCCCGGCAACACATGATGAAATTCCTCCACCAGTGCTCCCGCATGGAGGTGTACGATGTCTCCGGGATGGCTTTCCATCAATTGTAAATCATGTGTGGCCATCACTACCGTGCTGCCCTGCCGATTCAAATCCATCAGATAATCCATAATATGGCGTGCAGTCTCGATATCCAGGTTTCCCGTTGGCTCATCGGCAAGGATCAGTGGGGGCTGGGTGCTCATAGCACGCGCAATCGCCACCCGCTGTTGCTCGCCGCCGGACAATGCCTCAGGAAACGACCACAAGCGGTCTTCCAGCCCCACAAATCCCAGCACCTTGCGGGCGCGAGCGACCAGCCTCTGCGGCTTCCATCCCTGGACACGCAGTGGCAAAGCCACGTTTTCGAATACAGTCCGCGAAGATAACAATCGATGATCCTGAAAAATAACCCCAATACTACGTCTGAGCTTACGCACCTGGCGCGTCTTCGCCATTCTCAGGTCAAGCCGTTGTACGCTTAACTGCCCTGACGTAGGGCGCAGGTCACCATACAGGCAACGCAGCAACGACGATTTTCCCGCACCGCTCTCACCTGTCAGATAGACGAAACGTCCTTTGGCGATGTTCAGGGTAATGCCCGAGAGAGCGGTCTTTCCAGTGGAATAACGAAGCATGAGCTGCCGTGCCTGAATCATGGCTAAACGGTAACGGGCTGGACAGGCATTGTCAGCTCTTCAGGGGGACGGTACATTATCCGGCCATGCTCACCATTTGCCCACATTGCCAGGCTGCCTACAAACTTGGGAAAATAGATGAGGGAACCATCCTCGTCTGCCATCGGTGCGGAACTGAATTCAGCCCCGGCCAGACGGAAGATACCACAACAGGTCAATCGCTCGCGTCTGCGAAAGAAACGCATGTGAATGAACAACCACTCTCGCCTCCACCTCCGCATACCAAAGCACATATCATGCCATGGCTGCTTACCATTATATTGCTCGTGACCGTAGCGGGTATCTGGTCCGGCCATGACACATGGATGAATAGCCCATGGCTACGTAGCGTACTCATCAACACGGGTCTGCCCCTCGAAGTGCGCAATAGGGACTGGCGCATTCAGCCGGGAAGTGTGCAGGCCCAATGGATCAAGCGGAATGATGGCAGCCTGATTCTGGTCATTGAAGGGCGCGTAAAAAACCTGCTTCAGTGCGAGCTTATTCCACCAGCCATCCACTTCTCTATTTTTACCAGAAATGATCCAAAACATTTGCTGCTTGAACGCAACCTGTTGATTTCACAGCTCCCGTTAACGGATGACATCCGCCGCGTGCCCTATGTCACGCCACCGGAGGACCGTGTACCTGTTACTGCCTTGGGCGAGCTTAGTTTTGTTCTCGTGTTGGCAAACATGCCGAAAAGTGCGGGTGATTTTACCCTCTCCGCCATCGCCGGGAACCCTGGCTGATTTATAAAGAGCGCACACGCCTGAAAATACGCGCGTTTGATACGATCACCGGACACATCAGGAATGGAAACTCTTGAAAAACCCGTGAGCAGCGCCTCCACCCTGACCCATTTCCAGACCGGGCCACTGCAAAAAGTCTACTGAGCCTCTTGCAAAACTCATGAGCGGCGATCGGCTTCCCCACTTCGGCTCATTTCCGAGCTTGAATTTCGCTCCATGGAACCACCATGCAGCTCATTCAATCCCGAAAATGGTCTCAAAGTGGGATGGCCGCTCATCCGCCCAGAGTTTTGCAAGAGGCTCTACTGTATAGCGTGGTAATAGTAATCGTATTTTCGCAATAGCGACTCGGTCAACGTCCATGCTTCACTGTAGGAAAGCCCGTTGTCTTTGGGAAAAATTATTTTCACATACATATCATGCGGGTGTTGCTGGCGGACATGACCCAACTGCTGGTTCAGGCGCGCTCGACTGATCGCCGAGAAACCGGCCTGCCCCGGTATTTTCAATTCTGTTCGCACCTGCTCCTTCACCTTGCTGATTCGGACCACGACCACATATTTCCCTTTCTCGGTGCGAGCAGGACGAATCAGTTTGTCGTACCTGAATTTCAACGTCGTATATTCGCCTGTAAGCGAGGCTAGCTGCTGATTGATCTTCACCTCTTTTTTACGCATGCGAGCCAGGAGTTCGCGGTTGCGGCCCAGTTTGGCGCCGAGTTCCGTATATTGCGTATCCTTCAATGCCAGTTGTTCCTGATTCGCGGTGAAACGGGAAACTACATCCGCCTTTTCCGACGTTACCTTTGCCAGCGTCACTTTCGATGCAGCAAGTGTGGATGAAAGACGATCCCTTTCATCGCTCATGTTCATCAATTGCATCTGTAGCATGCCGAGTTCACGCTCGGAACGCTGTAGCTGTGATTGCAAATTCGCATTCTGTGATGTGGCTTTGCTCGCTTGTCTGCTTGCCGAGTGTTCGGCGGACAGCGTCGCTTGCAACTGGTGTACAAGATGCATATTTTTCAACAATAACAGCAACATGGCCATCATGAAAATCATGACGATCACAGTCATGATATCGGTAAATGAAGGCCAGAAGCCTTCGTTGCCCTGGTCATCGCGCGAATTCAGGCGCAGGTCTACAAAAGCGCCGCTCATTGCTCACCCCTACCCGGAAGGCGAAAGCCTTCCCGGAGCATTCCCCGGATAGCGACCAACTCAGAAATGATATTTTGTTGCGCGGTACTGCCCTGCCCAAGCAATGCCTCAAGCCTTTGCGTAATAGCCAGTACACCTGACTGACCCTCATCCATACGGCGGACCAAGTTGCTGATGGTGGAAAGAAGATCGGCAACGCGATAATCAATATCTTTGGCGTTCACCTGAAACAGCGGCATCAGACGGGTTGCTGTTATATCCTCGACATGGCCGAGCAAATGGGTTTGAACATCGCCCAGCGCGCCAAAGAAATAGCTAAAAACCAGGTAACAGCTAATCGCCGTGATGGTGGTACTTAACGCCGTGGACATACCATAAATAACCATGCCCATACCTCCGACACTGATAGCCGATTGCAACATATCCGAAGCGCCGACCAAAGCGATGGACAAGGAAATGATTGTGCCGAAAACACCCGTCAAAATCAGAATGTTATTGACGAACTTCGGCATCGTGACGCGTGTACTTTCGGCGGCCAGCAAGAATGCGGCCATGGCGTTATGGTTAATCGGCGTAGCATGCCGATGCAGATGAGACATCATGGTATATCGCCGAATAATCATTGAGTCGGGCCTGACACCCTCCGTTGGATCAGAGAAATCCTGTCCCATGTGATCCACGAAAAGGCGCAACGATTCTTCCTCACCCGCATAAAAATAGAATGCCATGACCAGACGCGCTATACCTGCCAGAAAAACAAGAACGATGGCGCCATTAATCAACAGACCAGCGTGCGTCAACTGGTGCTTAAGATAGATACTGGTCAGAAAATCCAGTTGCCAGAAAATCAGACCCAGCACGAGTATGAATACAATCACCATGCGAATCAGGATATCTCGGCTATAATGACGAATCGTGTGATGCAGATTCAATCTACCCTCCCGTGATGGCTCAGACCCGATGCGATGAATACCAAAGCTGCGGCTCTGCCCTTTACACACAAAACAACCCTACGGCGAATCGTTAACAGGTCAGGCGCAGGCCACACTCTCGCAGCGAGGGCACGGAAGAATTCATGAATAGTGCAGGTCAGAATGACCACAATCCCATGGATTACGCCTGCGCCTTCTCTGTCAACGTCTGCATGTCATCGCGGTATTTCGCCGCATCCTCAAACCGTAGATCAGCGGCTGCTTCCAGCATTAGCCGCTCGACTTCGGCGATGCGAGACTTCCTCGCGGCATCAGACATATAAGCAACTTCAGGCTCAGCCACCTCGGGGATATGACCATAGTCCATATCATATACCGAACCAAGAATATCCCTGATTTCCTTCTTGACCGTCCGTGGCGTAATGTCGTTTGCCTTGTTGTAGGCGAGCTGTTTTTCACGGCGGCGCGCGGTTTCATCCATGGCTCGTCGCATGGAACCAGTGATTTTGTCGGCATACAAAATAACATGACCTTCAACGTTTCGGGAAGCACGACCAATGGTTTGAACCAATGAGCGTTCGGAGCGCAGAAAGCCTTCCTTGTCTGCGTCAAAGATTGCCACCAGCGCTACCTCCGGCAAATCCAGGCCTTCGCGCAACAGATTGATGCCCACCAGCACATCGAACACACCCAACCTCAAATCGCGCAGGATTTCCATACGCTCCAGGGCGTCAATATCCGAATGCAAATAACGCACGCGCAAGTTCAGATCATTCAAGTATTCCGTTAAATCCTCAGCCATACGCTTGGTCAGGCAGGTAGCCAGCACGCGAAAGCCTTTACTGACCACTATATTCGCTGCGCTAACGAAATCATCCACCTGTGTGGATGCCGGACGCACCTCCACCCCGGGGTCAACGAGACCCGTCGGACGAATAACCTGTTCGGCAAAAGCACCCTCGCAATGCTCCATCTCATAGGAACCGGGTGTCGCCGATACATAAATCGACTGCGGTGCAGCTATCTCGAACTCGCGGAATTGCAAAGGTCTGTTGTCCAGCGCTGAGGGTAGGCGAAAACCAAAATCGACCAGTGTCTGCTTGCGCGAACGGTCCCCCTTGAACATACCGCCAATCTGCGGCACCGTGACATGCGATTCATCCAGCATCACCAACGCATTATTGGGGAGGTAATCAAGTAGCGTCGGCGGCGGTTCACCCGGTGCACGCCCGGTCAGATGACGCGAATAATTTTCTACCCCGGTGCAATAACCGATTTCCTGAATCATCTCCAAGTCGAACATGGTACGCTGCTCCAGCCGCTGTGCCTCAAGCAGTTTTCCCTGGTCATGAAATTCGGCCAGGCGCTCGGACAGTTCTGTTTTGATGGCACCCATGGCTTTAAGTAATTGGCCACGCGGCGTCACGAAGTGGCTCTTGGGGAATACAGTATATTTGTGCAGCGATTCCAAGCGCTTTCCGGTCAGTGGATTAAAACGGGAAATAGCATCCACATCATCGCCGAAAAACTCGATGCGAATGGCAAAATCCTCGGCATGTGCCGGAAAGACCTCCAGCACATCGCCGCGCACCCGAAACGTACCGCGATGAAAATCCGTATCGTTGCGCTCATATTGCAGTTCAACCAGTTTTCGGACAGCTTGCCGCTGGTCCCGTTCACGCCCCACCTCAAAATACAGTAGCATATCCGCATACGCTTCCGGACTACCGAGACCATAGATACAGGAAACGGAGGCCACGATGATGACATCTTCACGCTCCAGCATCGCGCGCGTTGCAGCATGGCGCATGCGGTCGATATGTTCATTGATGGATGAATCCTTCTCGATATATGTATCCGAGGTCGGCACATAGGCTTCGGGTTGATAGTAATCATAGTAGGAAACAAAATACTCCACCGCATTATCAGGAAAAAACTGTTTGAACTCGCCATAGAGCTGTGCCGCCAGTGTCTTGTTCGGCGCCATGATCAGGGTGGGTTTCTGTACCTGTTCGATAACGCAGGCCATGGTGTAGGTCTTGCCGGAACCGGTGACACCAAGCAGCGTTTGATGCCGCGCACCCCGACGCACACCCGCCACCAGCTCGGAAATGGCCCGCGGCTGGTCGCCCTGCGGCGTGAAATCTCCCGCCAGTCTGAATCGCATAGGTGAAAACTATCGCCGTTCAGGAAAACCAGCGCAGGAAAGCAGCCGAGCTCAGCGCCACCCCTCCCAGCAAACATGAAACCGACCACAACAAACGTCTGTAACCCAAACCTCCTCCCCGCATAATATAGATTAAGGCAATAGAAAAACCGATGGCCGCACAGGAAACCTTAATCAGCAACGCCGCGATGGCCACCCCGTGGATATCTGGAAGGTGCCTGTAGAAATAGAATGTGGTCACGCCGAACGCGGCACCGCTAACTGCCTGCACCACCCATGCCGTTGCCATGAACATCGCCATACGGCGCTGCGGCGGCGCATCCCCACCAGACATACGCAATCCGGAAATAGCGACCCCCAAAACCGCCAGGGCGCCGAAATTGTGTACGACCTGGATACAGGCGTAAATCAGAGCCTGCAAAAAAAATGCCTACCTGACAGTAACGTTCACCGTAGCTTGCACGCCAGTCAGCACATGACCGGCCGTAGCCTCCCTAACCGCGATAACATGCTTTCCGGATGATAGCCCGGGCAGGGCAATGCTACAGGGGCAATGGCTAACATTGCGGTCGATAATCGGGTTTCTGTTATCAATATAGATATGCAGATGATTGCCATTGGGGCTCAGATGTACATTATACTTAAGCATCGCCCCGTTCTGGATAATGGAACCGTCTTTCGGCGATAGAATCGTAATGGATCCGCCCCGCATATCCCCCGCAACGGCCGGTGTGGCGAACGCCATGACCGACAGAACAACGATGAATATAAAACCTTGGAGTAACTTCATGCCAACCTCCTTCGAAGCGCGATGCCCGCACGCGCGAACAACGCTGGCCGGGAAAGTAAGACCAGGATAATATCCTGTCAAGCGTGATGCTTCTTGCGAAGTCATCAGAGCGCCCATCAATGGGCGCACAAACCCATGAGTTATAACGAGACGATTGCAAAACTCGTGAGCGGCAATCCTACCTTGAGTCCATTTTCGGGAAACAAACAGCGCTGTCCCGCCGTGCGGTAGGGTCGTATGTTTGGTGCTTATTTGCATGGTGGTTCCATGCAGCATTTATGAATAGTCCAGGCTAACAACAAGCGTTTGCGCGATGGCTGCCCGCGAGCGATGTGGTGACTTATTTTCCAACACAACCGGACAGCCGAAAAATATTTCCTTTTATTAAGGCCACATCCTGATACTATGCGCGCGCTTCGGCGGCTGCCGGGCTTATGGCAGAGGCATCAGAAATCCGACATCAGGTATATATTCCATGAACAAGAACCTTCGTAATATCGCTATCATCGCCCATGTGGACCATGGCAAGACCACACTGGTGGATGAGCTGCTCAAACAGTCCGGCACCTTCGACAACAGAACTGAAGTCGTAACACGCGTCATGGACTCGAACGACCTTGAGCGCGAGCGTGGTATCACCATCCTCGCCAAGAACGCATCCCTGAAATATGGCGACACGCGAATCAATATCGTCGATACGCCGGGGCACGCCGATTTCGGCGGCGAAGTAGAGCGCATCCTGAATATGGCAGATGGCGTACTACTCCTGGTAGATGCTGCCGAAGGCCCGATGCCGCAAACGCGCTTCGTACTCTCCAAGGCCTTGAATATCGGCCTGAACCCCATTGTTGTCGTCAACAAAATCGACCGTGAAGGTGCTGACCCCGAAGCCTGTATTGATGCCACCTTCGATCTGTTCGCCGCACTGGGCGCCACCGATGAGCAACTCGATTTTCCCATCGTCTATGCCTCGGCGAAGAATGGTTACGCCATGCTGAATATGGATGACACATCGGATAACCTGACCTGCCTGTTCGACACCATCCTCGAACATGTTTCTCCACCCTCCGGCGATGCAGAGTCGCCGCTGCAAATACTGGCAACCACCCTCGACTGGGATGATTACGTGGGTCGCATCGTCATTGGGCGTATTGCCAATGGTCGTGTCCGAACGGGCCAGGATATTGTGGTACTGCATGCGGATGGAAGCCGCTCCTCGGCCCGCATTACCCGAATTCTCGGCTTTCAGGGCCTGGACCGCATCGAGGTTGAATCAGCCGGCGTCGGTGACATCATCGCCATGGCTGGCATCGAAACGATCCACATTGGTGAAACGATCGCGGATAAAGAGAATCCCGTTGCTCTCCCTGTTATCCATGTGGACGAACCCACGCTGACCATGGAAGTCCATGTCAACAATTCGCCGCTAGCTGGCACCGAAGGAAAATTTGTGACCACCCGCCAGATTCGCGACCGACTGATGAAAGAAATCCGCACCAACGTTGCCATGCGCGTCGAAGATACGGAGGCTGGTGATGTCTACAAAATTTCAGGGCGTGGCGAGCTGCATATTGGAATTTTACTGGAGAATATGCGCCGCGAAGGCTTCGAGATAGCCGTCTCGCGGCCTACGGTTATCATCCGCAGGGTAGACGGCGCCAAACAAGAGCCGTATGAACATGTCACCGTGGATGTGGAAGAAAAATATCAGGGTGCAGTCATTGAGAAGCTGGGCAAGCGTGGTGCGGAAATGAGCCATATGCAAAATAATCCTGATGGCACCACGCGTATTGAGTTCCTTTGCCCGACACGCGGTCTGATCGGCTACACCTCGGAATTCCTGACCGACACACACGGTACAGGTGTCATGCATCATGTCTTCCACAAATATGGTCCGTTCATTGGCGAGCTGCCGGGCCGTCAGAATGGCGTTATGATCTCCAATGGTGCGGGTGAATCGGTGGCCTTCGCACTGTGGAAATTGCAGGAACGTGGCAAGATGTTCATTGGCCCGAATGTAAAGCTCTACGAGGGCATGGTGATCGCCATCCATGCGCGCGACAACGACCTGGTCGTTAACGCCACCAAAGGGAAAAAGCTGAGTAACGTGCGTGCATCCGGCAAGGATGACGCCATTGATCTGGTGCCACCGCTTCAGCTGACTCTGGAGCGCGCCATTGAGTTTATCGCCGATGATGAACTGGTTGAAATCACACCCAAATCCATTCGCCTGCGCAAGCGCCTGTTGAGTGAGACTGATCGCAAACGCTCGAAACGGAGCTAAACTGAACTATCCATCAATGTAATCAGGGAAAGCCCACCATGATGCTAATCATAATGGCTTCATGGCCTTCATGCGCTTCATGGTAAGAGAATCTCGTGTGTTCTGCGGTATATATCTCCCGCAAGGTAACCATGTTTCAGCTATATTATGACCATGCCGCCAAGGCCAGGGATGACATCCTTTCCGGTCTGACGGTGGCCTTTGCGCTGGTTCCAGAAGCGGTTGCGTTCGCTTTTGTCGCTGGCGTCAATCCACTGGTCGGTCTGTATGGTGCGTTTCTGATGGGCTTGGTGACTTCGCTGGTCGGCGGCCGCCCCGGCATGATTTCCGGTGCGACGGGTTCAATGGCTGTGGTCATGGTAGCGCTGGTTTCGCAACACGGGACGAAGTATCTGTTTGCTACCATTATCCTGACCGGTATCCTGCAAATATTATTCGGTGCGGTAAAATTCGGTAAATACATTCGCATGGTACCCCATCCGGTGATGCTGGGTTTCGTGAACGGTCTGGCTATCGTTATTTTTCTGGCACAGACGGCGCAATTCAAGAGTAAAGGCGCGGATGGCGCAATGCACTGGTTGTCCGGGCCGCCACTGTTCACCATGCTGGGGCTGGTAGCCCTGACCATGGCCATCATGTATTTTCTACCCAAAATAACCCGCGCCATTCCGGCCGGTTTGGCGGCTATTATCGTCATCAGCCTGATCGTTATTCTCGGCGGTCTGGATACCAGATCGGTCGGTGACATTGCCGACATCAGCGGTGGTTTTCCAACCTTTCATATTCCAGCCGTCCCCCTCAATATCCACACCCTCGGCATTATTCTCCCCTACGCCATCGTTCTGGCTGGCGTCGGTCTGATCGAATCGTTACTGACCATGAGTGTGGTGGATGAAATAACCGGAAGCCGCGGCCAGGGCAACCGCGTTTCTATCGGCCAGGGGCTGGCCAACGCGGTCAACGGCTTCTTCGGCGGCATGGGTGGCTGCGCCATGATCGGACAAACCATGATTAATGTCTCATCCGGCGGCCTGCGCAACCTGTCCGGCATTGCTGCCTCCCTGTTCCTGCTCATCTTCATCATGTTCGCATCCGGCCTGATCGCCATGGTGCCGGTCGCGGCGCTGGTGGGGTTGATGTTCATGGTCGTTATCGGCACCTTCGAATGGGGTAGTTTCAAGCTGCTCAATAAGATTCCGCGCGAAGATTCATTTGTTGGTATTCTGGTGGCCGTCGTCACTGTATTCACCAACCTGGCCACGGCGGTCATTATCGGTGTCATTGCCACAGCGCTGGTTTTCGCCTGGAAACAGGCCCGCCATATTCACACAATCCGGGAAGACAACGCGGATGGATCAAGGGTGTACCGGGTCCACGGTCCGCTATTTTTTGCTTCGGTGCACCATTTCAACGAGCTGTTCGATCCGAAAAATGATCCCGATGAAGTCTATATTGATTGCGCCATGTCCCGCCTCGCCGACCATTCAGCCATCGAAGCCATTGACAACCTGGCCGGACGGTACAAAAAAGCCGGGAAAAACCTGCACCTGATCCACTTGAGCCACGAATGCAGGAAACTGTTGACCACGGCCGCCGACCTGGTGGAAGTTAATATCAAGGAAGACCCAAGCTACCACATCGCTGATGACAAGCTGGCTTGATTCCGAATCGGCGTATGTATCAGGGGATCACGCTTACTTTTTCCATCACCGTCCCTCTGGTGATCCTGTCTACCACATCCTGCCCTTCGGTAATCTGCCCGAATACCGTGTAATGCCCATCCAGATGCGGGTGCGGACCGTAACAGATATAGAATTGGCTACCTGCCGAGTCAGGATCGGATGACCGGGCCATGGCTACCGCCCCGGTCACATGTTTATGTTTGTTAAATTCGGCCTTGATGTGATAGCCCGGCCCCCCCGTACCATCACCCTTGGGGTCGCCACCCTGGGCAACGAATCCGGCAACCACACGGAAAAAGGTTAGTCCATTGTAAAAACCTTTGGCTGCCAACGCCTTGAAATTGGCGACGGTATTCGGGGCCGCTTTCGGAAACAGTTCGAAGGTAAATGAACCAAGATTCGTTTTCACCCTGATATGGTTGCCTTTCGGGATTCCCGGATCGCTAGCCAACGGCGCTTTTTTGAATAGATGCATTCTCCAGTTCTCCTTTTCCTTGATCTCTTTTTCCGAAGGATACGGTTTACCCTCGAATGCAGCTTCAAGTGCCGCCGGGCTATGCGATGGCATAGGGTGTGTGAGCAAATACACAATACTGACACTAAACGGAATCAGTAACAGGATAATAATCACTATCCTCATGCCGATAGCCTCCGTTGCGCCGATGGAATTCCCTTCTTTGGGTGCAATACCATGCGGTACATCCCCGGCGCCATTATTCCGGTTCCCAACAATATATCCTCGAAGAAAATGACTACCTCACCCTGTATTTCATGATCCGTCTGGATTCGTTGTCCCTGCGTGAAGCGCCATGCTTCCGGCTTCTCCAATTGAACCTTCGGTAAATGCCGCAGCCACCGTCGCAGAGAAAGAATACACCCCTCGCGCGCGTCCTTTATTTCATCAAAAGATGACATCATATCCTCCGCCCAACCAGCCGTGGATAAACGCCGTAGCGCCGTGACACAACCACCCATACCCAGAAGAATGCCTATATCCCGTGCCATGGAGCGAACGTAGGTTCCTTTCGAACAGCGCACGCGCAACGTAAGTGCGGGAGGAGAAAAAGCAATCATCCTGAGCGTATGAATTTCAACAGGGCGTGGCGCAAGCACGACATCCCCCCCCTGCCGCGCAATCTCGTGAGCGCGCCGACCCTGCACATGAATCGCCGAATACGCGGGCGGTGTTTGTTCCGTCTTTCCAATAAAACGTCGAAGGACGTCTTTCACATCGTCCTCTTTGACTCGCGTATCAAAGCGCGCCGTAATTTCACCTTCTGCATCCAGGGTATCCGTCTGGTAACCCAGATCCATCGTCACTTCGTAGGTTTTGTCCGCATCCAGTCCCATGGAGGAAAAGCGCGTGGCCTCTCCAAGCAGAATCGGCAGCATTCCCGTCGCCAACGGGTCGAGCGTTCCCGTATGGCCTGCCTTGATGCGTTTCTCCCCCGCATGCGTAAACAGACGGCTTATTTCATTGACTGCTTTACGCGATGTCCAGCCATGGGATTTGTCCAGGAAAACAACACCGGAAATCAATTTCCGCTCTCCACAAGTAACAAGGCCACGGGTGATCTCTTCTTTACGACTTCATCAGGGCTTATCCGCCAGTAATGAGCTGACCGCGTGCCGCACCCTACCCTGCACCTCTTCGAAGCTTCCGCGCATGGTACAGCCTGCGGCATGGCGATGACCGCCACCACCCAGGGATACTGCGAGCGCGCCCACATCCGCATCGTACTTGGCACGAAACGTAACCTTCCAGGTCATTTGAATTTCCGGCCGGATAAACACGGCGATTTCGATACCCTGGAGTGAGCGCGCATATTCAATAAAACCTTCAGTATCTTGTACATCGCCACCTGTATCCTCATACATTGCAGCGTTGACATACAGCCATGCGGATCGCCCGCTGTCACGCATATCAATCGTCCCCAGACAGGCAAGCAAAAGGTTAATAAGTTCCCTGGTATGATTCTCATAAATCTCGCGGGCAATCGGCCATGGTTCGGCCCCGGCGCGAATCAGCCTGGCAGCCAGATCGAATGCATCGGCTGTCGTGGCGGCATTGCGGAAACATGAGGTATCCGTCAGTACCGTGATGTAAAGAGCGCTGGCGACAGGGGAAGATAATGGCAGGCCGAGATGTCCAATCAGGTCGAGAACAACGGCTCCCGTTGAACAAGCCTTTATTTCCAGTAAATTAATATCACCAAAACTGTCATTACTGGCATGGTGATCAATATTCAGCAACGTCCGCCCTTCAAAGAAGGCGTCGGAAAAACCAAGCCGCGACCTGGAACCTGCGTCAAGGCTAATAACAAGATCGATATCCTTCCACACAAAACTCTCACCTGAACCCACATTCCCCGCTTCGGGCAAAAAACGGTAGATACGGGGGACACTATCGCGATTGTGCATACGGACGTTTCTGCCCGCATCCTTGAGTGCATAATACAGGGCAAACTGAGAGCCAAGACCATCACCATCGGGGCATTGATGGGTCGTCAGCATGATCCCGCGCGCCTCACAAATGGCGTCGCAAGCCTTGTTCCACTCTGTCATGTTGAATAATCCGAATCAAGCGTATGCAATAAACGGATCATATCACCACCCTCTTCAATCGATTTATCCCAACAGAATACCAGTGTCGGTAAACGTCGCCTTGACATAGCCAAACGCAATTCGTGGGAAAAATACGAAGCAAGATGATTCAAGCGATCCACACACACATCCGTATCGACTTTATCAGATTTATGAACCCAAACGCGCACAGACTGGCCGCTATGCAAAGATTCAATACGCGTGATACAGATGCCGATCAGACGGGGGTCAGCAATATCCCGCTGCATCAGCGTCGATAACAAGCGCTTGATATCAGCATGGAGCCGCGCCTGAGCGGGGGTTCTGGCTCGCATTATTCAGGCATCGCCGCGATAGTAAGCATTAACATGACTATAACGTAGCCGCGACTTCCTCGATCACATAAAATTCGAAACTATCCCCTGCCTTGACATCATTGAATTTCTCGACACCAATACCACACTCGTACCCACTTTTCACTTCCTTCGCATCATCCTTGAAGCGTCTGAGCGAAGCCAGTTTCCCGTCATAAACCAGCACACCCTCGCGCAATACCCGGATATGGGCATTGCGAGTGACCAAACCATCATTGACATAACAACCAGCGACCGCACCGATCTTCGGCACCTGGAATACCTCTCGCACCTCAGCGCTGCCAATGACCTTTTCTTTCTCTTCCGGTGCCAGCATGCCCTCCATGGCAGCCCTCATATCGTCGATAGCATCATAAATAACTTTATAGAAGCGCACATCCACACCTTCGGCCCCGGCCAGCTTCTTGGCTTTGGATTCGGGTCGGACATTAAAGCCGATAACAATGGCACCCGAAGCAGAAGCCAACATGATATCCGACTCGGTAATACCCCCTATAGCTCTGTGTACAACATTGATTCGCACTTCATCGGTTCCGGCCTTGGCCAGCGATTCTGCCATGGCTTCCACCGAGCCCGTAACATCCCCCTTGATCACCACATTTACTTCCTGCGCCGTTCCGCCTTGCGCCGCCGCGAATAAATCTTCCATGCTGAGCTGTTTTTGCTGACTGGCACTGGCCCGCCGCTGCTGATCCTTACGATAACTGATAATTTCCCGCGCCTGGCGCTCATTTTCCACCACGACAATTTCCTGCCCTGCCTCGGGTACCGATTCCAGCCCCAACAATTCGAACGGTATAGACGGGCCCGCAGTCCGGTGTTGCATCTCATTCTCATCCACAATGGCGCGGATGCGTCCCATCACCGTCGCGACCACGACGATATCACCCTTTTTGAAGGTCCCGTTCTGTACCAATACGGTAGCTGCCGGCCCACGGCCTTTATCCAGGCGTGACTCAATCACGACACCACGTCCGCGCTGGTCAGGGTTTGCCTCCAGCTCAAGCACCTCGGTTTGCAAGGCAAGCATTTCGAGCAGGTCATCCAGCCCTTCGCCGGTCTTGGCCGATACGTTGACGAATATCGTATCGCCGCCCCAGTCCTCAGGCACAATCTCATGCTCGGCCATTTGACGTTTAACCATGTCTGGATCAGCGCCTTCTTTATCCATTTTATTCACAGCCACGATGATGGGCACCCCGGCAGCGCGCGCATGGCTGATGGCCTCTACGGTTTGCGGCTTAACGCCATCGTCAGCGGCTACGACCAAAACGGCAACATCGGTCAACTTAGCGCCACGGGCGCGCAGACCGGTAAATGCCTCATGCCCCGGCGTATCAATAAAGACAACGCGATCCCCACCGCCCACCTTGACCATGTAGGCACCAATATGCTGAGTAATGCCGCCCGCCTCGCCCTCGGCCACACAGGCCTTGCGCAGCGCATCAAGAATGGATGTCTTGCCATGATCAACATGCCCCATAACGACCACCACCGGTGGCCTCGGACGCAACAGGGAACGATCATCTTCTTCAGCATCGATCAGCACATCTTCAACGGCTGCTTCATTAATCCGCTTGGGCCTATGCCCGAATTCTTCGATAACCAATATGGCTGTATCCGCATCAACACCTTCGTTCACCGCTGCGGTAACGCCCATGGCGAAGAGCTTTTTAACCACATCGGCACCCTTGATGGCCATACGGCTCGCTAGTTCGGACACGATAATGGTTTCAGACACTTCAACTTCACGGACCACGAAATCCACGTCATCCTTGGTAATCATGGCTCTCCGACGGCTACCGCGCGCCAATCTGGCCATGCGCTCTTCTTCTTCCTCCGTCAACACCACATGCCGTTTCTCGGCATAGGCACGGCGCGCAGCCTTTTCCGCTGGCGACAAGCGCCGTCGCTTGAAGGTGCCTTGCGGGCCCTGTCTCCGACGCTGACCACCCGCAGCTCCCGGCGCTTCGGGGGCGACAGCCACAGAAGGTGCCCGGTTAACCACTGGCGTCGTCGGCCTGGCAGCTTGGGACGGGCGCCTCGCTCGCGCGGAGTTGGAACGATCGCTCCTGATGCTCTCCTCAATTTGTTTAAGAGAGGATCTAGGTGCCTTGCTTGCTGCGATCTGGGCTGGAGTCAATCCGCGGCGAATCGTTGTGCGCGGTCCTCCACCCGCGCTGCGGGGGGTGCCACCAGATGGACGCCTTCCCGGCGTTTGAGTTCTGCCATGATGCCTGCCCGCAGTGGGTGAACGGCGGCCCTCATTTGACCTTTTGGCTGGTGTGTTTGGTGGTGTATTTTTCCGTCTGGCTGCAACTGCCCTCGCGGCAAGTTGCGCCGGTGAAGGCGACGTTGGCGACGCTGCAGACGCTGGTGATGCTGCAGGTGCTGGTGACGCTGCAGGCGCTGGTGATACCGCAGGCGCTGGTGACGCTGCAGACGTTGGTGACGCTGCAGGCGCTGGTGATGATGCTACAGACGCTGGCGGTGCTACAGGCGTTGGTAACGCCGCAGGTTCGGATGCGGGAGCGGAAGACAGTGGTGAGGCAGGCACCGTTAATGTACGGCGGGCCTTACGCCTGACTTCAACCTGGATGGTATGCCCCCGTCCGCCCGACTTTTGGCCGGTTTTACCCTGACCTGCAATAATAGGCTTATTCAGCGTTAGCGTACGGCTTCCAGGTTTGGTGGACGTAGCCTTCCGTCCACTTTGGCGAAGCGCACCCGATATTTTCACGCGGTCTTCCGCTGTCAACATACTGGTAGGGCCACTCACGGCCACACCGCAATTGCGCGCGGCAGACTGCAATTCGGAAACTTCAATATTGAGTTCCCTGGCCAGATCAAGGGTGCGTATTTTCGCCATCTGTCATTTACTCCGTTTTCAATAACTGCTCATACCATGTGCAGTATTGCCACCATTTTTCATTTGCCGGCGTATCATCCATTGCCAAGACCGACACCTTATCCCTCTCCAGAAACTCACCCAGCGAAGCTGAATGAGTAAAGGAAACACACGCCGTTTCCAGCCCCGCATCCTCGCGTTTGCTACAAGCCAAACATATCTGCCGTTTTAGCGCGTCGCCAGCATCCAGCGCCAGCACAACCAACAGCGGCACATGACCCCACATGCGATGCA
Organism: uncultured Zetaproteobacteria bacterium; assembly: GCA_964624255.1. Lineage (GTDB taxonomy): Bacteria > Pseudomonadota > Zetaproteobacteria > Mariprofundales > Mariprofundaceae > JAUZQZ01. Next base: position 12,293 of record CAZUWV010000002.1, on the reverse strand, counting down.
TCACGGCATCACGTCCAACGTCCATACCACGTCTTCCGCGGCGCACATATTGCCGACACAAACGCAAAAGCGCCACAGCCAAACGCCGCCGCATCTCATCCGCTTGAAATTCTCCGGGCTTTCTACCCTTCCACGCCGCATGTAAACGCTTGTCATGTAAACGATTCAGGCATTCGCCACGGCACACATACGCGCCCCGTCCCGGTGCTTTCTGCAATACATCCGGCCATACCTGACCCGACTCGTCACATACCAGACGCAACATGCCACGTTTATTATGCGACTGGCGGCAAACAACGCAACGCCGCCGTGCTTCCGTCAAATCAGTCAAACCAACCGCACGACTCGCGGGCGGCAAGAATAAGCGCTTCCAGCTGCTCGCGAGAAACACCTTCCACACCTTCCAGGTCATCGATTGCCGCATCAGCCAGCGCTTCGGCGTGACCAATCCCGCGGACGGCAAGTTGGTCAGCCAGCGTATCGTTCATATCCGGCAATTGCAGCAGGCTGTCTTCAATTTTCACACGCTCTTTCTTACCCAGCTCCTGCTGCAAAAGGACATTCCGCGCACGGTTTTGCAATTCGCGCGCGGTCTCCTCATCCAGTGCATCAATAGCCGTCAACTCTTCGATTGTGCTGTAGGCCAGGTTCTCCAGAGAAACGAAACCTTCATTGCAAAGCAACGCGGAAAAACTTTCATCAATATCAAGGGCTTCCTGGAACATACCCCTGGCCATATCAATTTCGGCAGCACGTTTATCGCGTTCTTCACCGGCAGTCATGATTTCGATTTTCCAGCCACTCAATTCGGAAGCCAAACGAACGTTCTGCCCTCTGCGCCCAATCGCGATAGCCAACTGGTCTTCGGCCACGGCAACCTCAATCGTATTGTTTTCCTCATCCACCATCACACGATCAACCTCAGCCGGGGCCAGTGCATTCACCACAAAGGTGACCGTATCCTGCGTCCATTCGATAATATCAATCTTCTCGCCATGCAATTCGTTTACCACCGCCTGCACACGGGCGCCGCGCATACCTACGCAGGCACCAACGGGATCAACGGCGGCATCATTCGAGATGACGGCAATTTTGGTACGTGAACCCGGATCGCGGGCAATCGCCTGAATAACCACCAGCCCATCGGCGATCTCCGGCACTTCCTGTTCGAACAGGCGCTGCACCATACCCGCATCCGAACGCGACACGAATACCAGAGGACCTTTGGACTGGTTACGGACCTCCCGCAGATACGCCCGCACCCGGTCTCCCTGACGGTAGGATTCGCGCGGCAACAGATCCTCGCGGTACATCACCGCCTCTCCCCTGCCAAGATCGACATAGACATTGCCGCGCTCAACACGTTTAACAATACCGGTAATCAGCTCCCCTACGCGAGGCTCATACTCAGCGACAACACGGTCGCGTTCGGCTTCCCGAATCTTCTGATTAATCACCTGCTTGGCAGTCTGGGCGGCAATACGCCCCAGCTCAATGGGCGGGAGGGATTCCCTGAATTCCGTACCAATTTCCGCACTGGCATCCAGAGCCGAGGCCTCTTCGAGCATCAATTCATTGAGTTCATCCTCCACATCTTCGACGACTGTGCGCACATGATAAAGTTCCATGATTCCGGTTTCCCGATCAAGCCTGGCTTCCACGTTCTTATCACCGTAGGTCCGCCGGGCGGCTGTCTTGATAGCCTGCTCCATAGCATCAATCACCAGATCCTCTTCGACGCCTTTTTCGCGCGCCACGGCCTGTGCAACCTGCAACATCTGAACATTCATCGATATGTCCTCACCTGCTTTGTTTTTTCTTCTTACTGGCGTATTCCCATTCAACGGCACGCACGATTTTCACGCACCCATGCACGGCAACCTCATGCTCGTTACCTTGCGCGTCCCGAATACGGACACCGCCATCGCAAGGCCCGAGGTTCTCACCCAAAAGGTCTGAACGATCTTCAAAACACAGACGCAGCATTTCACCTGTATGCCGCCTGAAATCTTCTTCTTCCCGCAATGGCCAGTCCAGCCCTGGCGAACTCACCTCCAGATGATAACGATCCCGAATCAAATCCTCCGCGTCGAGCTGAAGGGACAATGCCCTGCTGATACTCACCAGATGGTCGAAGGGAGTGCCACCAGCCTGATCGACGATCACCTGCAGTAACTGCTGATGTCCGCCACCACCCAAGCTCACCTTTAACACGTCCACGCCCATTTCGCGGGCAACGGGCATCAACATCTCCCGAATACGGTCTTCAATCAAAATTGGCTCTCCAGAAACAAAAAAAGCGAGCCTCGGCTCACTTTCAACAAGTGCACACACTAGGCCTTAGACAGGATAAGGGCAAGGTCAGAAACCTTTTTTACTGACAGCGGCGTCATCACGAAGGAAATCCGCCACAGCAAGGGGTGTACGGCAACAGCGAAAGCTTCATCCCGTATCCCGCGTTTCAAGCAGAACCACGGCCATAGCCGCAATCCCCTCCTTTCTCCCGATAAAACCAAGATATTCCGTCGTGCTCGCCTTAACACCGAGGCGGGTGATATCCACACCGATAATAGCGGCCATATTTTTCCTCATATTGGCCACATAAGGTGAAAATTTTGGTTCTTGTGCCAGGATAGTGGCATCAACATTGACCACTTCAAGACCGTTCCGGTCCACAAGGCGTACCACTTCAGCCAATAAATCCAGGCTGTCCGCACCTTTGTAGCGGCCATCGGTGTCAGGAAAGAAATGGCCAATATCATTCAGGCCAGCGGCACCCAGCAGCGCATCGCAAACGGCATGGGTCAGCACATCCGCGTCAGAATGCCCCGCCAGACCCCTGGCGTACGGAACATGCACGCCACCCAGAATCAGTTTTCGGCCTTCCGAAAAGGCATGAACATCAAAACCCTGCCCTATGCGCAAGCTCATCCTCTCACCTCCATATAACGTTGCAACCACATCATATCTTCCGGAGTTGTAATTTTCCGGTTGTTCACATCACCCCGGCTGATAAAAACGGGAAATCCGGCGGCTTCCAGCATGGAAGCATCATCTGTATACCGATGCATACGCCCCTTTTCCGACGCGATAGCTACCGCAAACCACTCCCGACGCGCCACCTGCGGTGTTTGCACCGCGCGCAAGACATGACGATCCAGCGTTTGCAATACCCGACCTTCATCATCCACGCGTTTCACCGTATCATGCACCGGTATTCCCGGCACAGCCGCACCATGCTCGTGTGCCGCATCCAGCACACGAGCCAGCAGCGCAGGCGATGGAACAGGGCGCGCTGCATCCTGCACAGCCACCCATTCCACACCACGAGAAAGCGCGGCCATACCGCTAGCCATGGACATAGCGCGTTCCGGCCCCCCTGTGACAGGAGGCAGCACATCAAACGGAAAGGACTGGCCCTCAAGACACATGGAAAAATATTCATCATTTACGGCCAATACCGGTTGCACGGCACGAATTCGGGGTTCCTTCGCCAAACTGTTCAATGCCATCGTCACCAGAGGTATCTCATTCACACACCGATACTGTTTTGGGCGCCCACCACCAAAACGCCGTCCACTCCCGGCAGCCAGAAATAACACCGTAACCTGCATGCGCCGATTGTGTCGCATCCCGGCCTCGGGTCAAACATAATTATGGCGACACCCTTGCATCCGTACACACCGGACAAACGACCAACTTAGTGCAAAATTGATGGTGACTTGATAGGTCATGCTTGGCAGGGTGGCCGTAGCCGTAGAGCGAGGGAGGGAAATCATGCGTGACGGGATGTTTATGCGGTTATACCTGACTGAATCTGACCGGATAAATGGCCGGCCCGCCATGCAGGCTGTACTTGAATTATGCCATGGTGCGGGATTGCAGGGCGTAACGGTTATGCGCGGTATTGAAGGCATGGGCCTGCACGCTATACACACCAGCTCTTTCCTTTCACTTTCCAGCGATTTGCCGCTGGTTATTGAAGCTATAGACACTCCGCAGCAGATCGAGAAGGCCGTGGAAGCACTGCGGCCGCACGTGGGCAATCGTTTATTGGCCATGTGGCCGGTATCGGTGATGCGCGCTACCGAAAAGGAATAGCAATGCGCGAAATCCTTAGGGCCGTCCCCCTGTTCTCTGAATTTAGTGACACTGAAATTGACGCGATTGCAGCACTGGTCTCAACGCGAAGACACCCTGGAAAAATGCTTATTGTACAGGAAGGTGAGATGGGCGACTCCATGTTCATCATCCTTAAAGGTTCAGTCAAAGTATCTTCCTATACCACCGATGGCCGCGAAGTCGTCCTTTGTCTGCTCGGAAAAGGATCTTTTTTTGGCGAGATGGCGCTATTGGATGCCGCACCCCGTTCGGCGACCGTAACTACGATGGAAGATACTGAGTTAGGGCATATACGCCAAACCGATTTTGCGCGACTGATGCTACAAATGCCCCAATTAACCCGAAAGTTGTTGGCCGAGATCGTGGGCAGGTTACGGCGGACCAGCGCTGTATTCGGGCGCATCAGCACCATGGACGTGCCACAGCGCTTATATAACTACATACGCGATCATTGCCTCCATTCCGGCTCCCCGGATGTAAGCGGGAATATTGAAGTCAGGCTACAAACCCACCAATTGCTCGCGGATCAACTCTCCACCAGCAGGGAAACCATTTCACGCACCATCAGCGCACTAAAGAGAAAGGGGATTATCACCTCGCTGAAGGGCCGTGGACAAGTCAGGGTCGATATGCGCGCACTCGAAACCTTACTACAGAGCCTCTTGCAAAACTCGTGAGCGGCGATCGGCTTCCCCACTTTGGCCCATTTCCACGCTGGAATTTCGGTTCATGGAACCACCATGCACCTCATTTCATCCCGAAAATGGACTCAAAGTGGGATTGCCGCTCATCCACTCAGACTTTTGCAAGAGGCTCTACAGGATATGCAATAAATATCACCCGGAAATAACGGATGCTCCGCCCATATAAGGCCGCAAAAGCTCCGGCACACTGACGGAACCATCCGCCTGCCAACCATTCTCCAGAATAGCCACCAGACAGCGGCCAATGGCAATGCCTGAGCCGTTCAATGTCGCCACAGGCTGTGGCCTTCCATGCTCATCACGGTAGCGGATACCGGCCCGCCGCCCCTGGAACTGTCCGAAGGAAGAGCAGGACGAAATCTCACGATACATTTTTTGGCTTGGTAGCCAGACTTCCAGATCACAGGTCTTTTGGGCAGAAAACCCGATATCACCGGCGCACAACGCTACAGCCCGATAGGGTAGCTCCAGGGCCTGTAATACAGCCTCGGCATGCCCCGTCAATTCCTCCAGTGCAGTAAGGGCATCCTCTGGCCGCACGAACTGCACCAACTCCACCTTGTCGAACTGGTGTTGACGAATCATGCCGCGCACATCCCGACCAGCGGAACCCGCCTCACGGCGGAAACAGGGCGTGTAAGCACAATGCCGAATCGGCAGGGTCTCGATATCCAAAATGGTATCCCGATAGAGATTAGTCACCGGAACTTCGCCGGTAGGGATCAGAAACGCATCCTCGCCCTCAAGCTTGTACAGATCATCCGCGAATTTAGGCAATTGCCCTGTCCCGGTCATGGATTTTCGATTAACAATGGCTGGCACCCATACCTCTTCGTAAGCATGTCGGTCCACATGCATATCCAGCATGAACTGTATCAAGGCCCGCTCCATGCGCGATCCCATACCTCGAAGAACAGTGAAACGGCTACCGGAAATCATCGCTCCGGCCTCAAAATCGAGAATCCCCAATGCAGCGCCAATCTCCCAATGCGGCGGAACCGCATCCTGACGTGGATCACCCCATCGGCGCAGTTCAATATTATCCTCTTCGTCATTTCCGTCCGGCACCGATGCATGTGGAGGGTTAGGGATTTCCAGTAGTATAGTAGCAAAAGATTCTTCAGCCCGTCTGGTCTCGGCATCCAGTGCTTTGGACTGTTTAGCGACACCTTGCATCTCCGCCAGCTCCCCGGAAACATCTTCACCCTTCGATTTTTTCTGTCCAATCAACCTGGACACACGGTTACGCTCTGCCAGCAAAGCTTCCAGCCCGCTTTTTAATTCACGCTGGCGGGCATCCAGCTCACGCGCCCTGCCCCATGGGCTACCCGCTTCAACCACATGGACGCCACGGCGCGAAAGTTGCGCTTGCATGTCATCAAATAATTTACGGAACTCCCGGCGATCAATCATGATGACTTCTTACGAAGTCGTCATAGCGCCCATGAATGGGCGTAAAAACCGATGATATGAATAACAAATTATTGAATCCATTGAATATTCTTATCACTATTCAGCCACAGACTCGGCTATTTCTTCCTCGTCCGACGGGTGGTCCGCCACACGCACGACACCGATCACGTTTTCGTCAGTTGAACAATTAATCAGTTTCACACCCTGGGTATTGCGGCCGATGACCGACACGCCATTCATGCGTATACGCACCAGCCGTCCGGTATCGGTCATCATCATGATCTGATCCTCGTTCAACACCTGCAGCGCGCCAATCATGGCACCATTGCGTCCACCGGTCTTGAGCGTGAACACACCCCGGCCACCACGCTTCTGGCGCAAATACTCACTCACCGACGTCCGTTTACCAAAACCATTCTCGCTGACGGCCAGCATACTGGCCCCCTCCACGAGCAGCGTCATGGCAATCACCGTATCCCCTCCAGGCATACGCATACCGGTTACACCGCGCGTCGCACGTCCCATGGGACGCACATCCGCCTCGGCAAAACGAATCGCCTTGCCGCCGCTGGAGGACAATATAATCTCCTGCTCGCCATTGGAGATACGTACTGCAATCAAATCATCGTCATCATCAAGCTTGATGGCGATAATACCATTCGTGCGAATATGGGCGTAATCGGTCAGGCCGGTTTTTTTCACAAGGCCATGCTTCGTTGCCATGACAATATAGCGCCCCTCATCAAATTCACGGACGGCCAGCGTAGCGGAGATTTTCTCGCCCTTCTCTACCGGCAGCAGATTGACCAGCGCTTTGCCGCGCGCGGCACGCCCAGCCTGCGGCACTTCATAGACTTTCTTGCGGAACACACGCCCGCGATCAGAGAAAAACAGCAGAAAATCATGTGTGGAAGCAGTCATGAGCTGCCTAACGAAATCCTCTTCCTTGGTGGTCATGGCCGTCTTGCCCTTGCCTCCCCGGCGCTGGGCACGATACAGTGAAACGGGGTTACGCTTGATATAACCCTCATTGGAAATCGTTACGACCATATCTTCTTCGGTGATCAGGTCTTCCACCGAGAGTTCGGCTGTTTCATCCATCATCTTTGTACGACGTGGATCGGTATATTTATCACGTACCGCCTGCAATTCATCAACAATCACCTGCATCAATAACTTTTCATCGGCCAGAACCGCTTGCAGGCGTGCAATCGTAGCCTGGACTTCTTCATGCTCCGCCTTGATCTTGCCGCGTTCCAAACCGGTCAAACGCTGCAAACGCATGTCCAGGATCGCTTTAGCCTGTTTTTCCGACAGACTAAAATGCCGTATCAGTCCATCGCGTGCCTCATCGGCAGTCTGGCTGGCGCGGATCAACCTGATAACCTCGTCAATGTGATCCAAAGCGATCAGCAGGCCTTCGAGAATATGAGCTCGCGCCTCGGCCCTGGCCAATTCAAACAGGCAACGGCGGGTCACCACCTGACGACGATGATCAATAAAATGATTCAGGAATTCCCGCACACCGCATAACTTCGGTTGCCCGTCCATCAGCGCCAGCATATTGCAACCAAAATTACATTGTAATTGCGTGTGCTTGTACAGATTATTCAGAATAACTTCGGGAATTTCATTCCTTTTCAGCTCGATGGCAATGCGCAGGCCATCGCGATCAGACTCGTCGCGGAGATCGGAAATACCCTCGATCTTCTTATCGCGGACAAGTGTCGCAATATGCTTAATCAACACAGCCTTGTTCACCTGGTAGGGAAGTTCGGTAACGATGAGCGATTCGCGTTTGGTGCGCGGATGGATCTCGACGATAGCCCTGGCGCGCATAGTCACCGAACCACGTCCTGTCAGAAAGGCACTACGCATGCCCTTACGCCCATAAATAAAACCACCCGTGGGAAAATCCGGACCCGGCATAATACCCATGAGTTTTTCATCATCAATGCCGGAATCTTCAATCATGGCAATGGTTGCATTGATGGTCTCGCCCAGGTTATGCGGCGGTATATTGGTGGCCATACCGACTGCGATTCCTTGCGAGCCGTTGACCAGCAGGTTGGGAAAACGCGCCGGCAATACCTTTGGCTCCCTGAGTGAATCATCATAATTGGAAGCAAAATCAACGGTATCTTTATCAATATCTGCCAATAATTCGCTGGACAGACGGCTCATGCGCGTTTCAGTGTAACGCATGGCGGCTGGAGGGTCGCCATCGACAGAACCAAAGTTCCCCTGCCCATCCACCAGCACGTGCCGCATACTCCATGTCTGCGCCATACGCACCAGCGCATCGTAGACGGCTGAATCGCCGTGCGGATGATACTTACCAATCACATCACCCACCACACGTGCGGATTTCTTATACGGCTTATCGTAGGTGCATCCGAGTTCCTGCATGGCATACAGAATACGGCGGTGTACAGGCTTCAATCCATCGCGCGCGTCGGGAAGCGCCCGTCCGATAATCACGCTCATGGCGTAATCGAGATACGAACGCCGCATTTCCTCTTCAATCTGAACCGGTATAACGGCCTGCAAGTGATCCTCTGTCATCTGTTCTCCCGAACTCTCTTTTCCCAAATCTGATATGTATCCTGGTGCCCTCGACAGGAGTCGAACCTAAGTGTGATGTCCTCGTGAAAAGTCCACAAAGATGATTTTAGGGGGTCAAAAACCTTAAGGTGGACTCTAAAAATCGATTCTGGGGCAAATGGTGGGGCCGTTTTCTTTTTTTACCTATGGCGTTAGACTTTTCACGAGGACATCAAGTGTAACACCTTGTAATTACAGTATTTTCCAGACTAATATAAACTTCTACCGCCATTGCCATGAGACATAAAAGAGCAGTCCGCACTATTTTCCAACACAACCCGCCAGTAATCGGAATCAAATCGCACTGTAACCAACTCTCGGTTGCAGTCAATCACCCTTCCCTCAAACCGTTCCTCATTCCAACGCTGTCCCAAATCTCTGACGTGTGTTCGTTATCGGCAAAATTGATGTACCTGTCCGTAGTAACGATTGAAGCATCCTGGAGCTGGACCTGTAGCAGTTTTAGGTTCCCGGTGTAATGTTAATCAGCATCTGAAATTGGCCCCATCGTAGCCTGTATTATTTATAAATCGCCGCGATAATTGCGCCGGGTCTTTGTTCGCTGGCGGACTTCCAAGGAAGGAGACCGCAGCCATGCGTACGGACAACCGACGAGGAATTCGGTTTGGATAAAGGAACAAGCAAGGGCGCGGCAGTATTTGTGAATAGTTCAGATTAGTGTAGGAAGCGATTGGTATGTGGATAAATTTGGTTTTAGCCTGAACTCATGAAAGCTTCGGGCTATGATGATGCGGTGTCTCTGTGAGATTGAAGCAGGCAAGGCCGTCTCAATGCAGGAGGCTGAAAAAAAACTTGCGCTGAACTTTCCACTTGAAAAGGAATAACACAAATGGTAGTTGCATGGGTGTCCGCTTCAATTGTCATTTCCATAGCTATCGCTACAGTGTGCAATGCGGGAGTGGGATGATGTCGGGCTGGGTAACTGAAAAAGCGTATTTGCACAATACAATGGTGACGGCGGAACGGGTACGATTGCTCTATGTCAATTCACCCCTTGTCTTGATCGGCGTTATGATCACGGCGTTCGTTTCTTGCGCCATGTTTTGGCACAGTATACCCAGGGAACAGCTTCTATCATGGCTGGCCGCAAATGTACTCTTGTCAGCGATTCGCTGGCTGGTTGGAAAAAGATTTTATGTGCACTTCGACCCAGACGGATCGAATGCCACGTTTTGGGCTGTTATTTATTCGCTTGGCGCCCTGGCTTCAGGTGTTCTGTGGGGCGCTTTGCCCTGGTTGATCCTGAGTCCATTTTCAACATTCAATATTCTGTCGGTTTCAATGATTCTGCTTGGCATGATCTCTGCATCTGTTGGCTCGCATTCGGCTTATCCTCTTGCCTATTTCAGTTACGCGATTCCAGTCACCACGCTTCTGGCTACGCGGATTGCATTGGAAGGTGGGGATTTTTTCTATCTTGTGTTGTTGATGTTTGGACTTCTGATTGTGAATATGGGTTATTCACTAACTCAGTGTCACATGATTTCCACTTCAATCAGACAACGATTTGAAAATATGGCATTAATGAAGGATCTTGCAGCCAAAAGGTCTGAAGCAGAAAAGGCCAATCAGGATAAATCGCGCTTTCTGGCTGCGGCGAGCCATGATTTGCGTCAGCCGCTGCATGCGCTGGATTTATTTCTCGGCACACTGGGCAGGGAGCTTACAACGATTTCGCAAGCCCGGATATTGGAACAGGCCAGTCAGTCGAGGCGCGCCCTTGGAGAGTTGCTTAATGCATTGCTGGACGTATCCCGGCTGGATGCGGGACAGATGGTGCCGAATCTAAAAATATTTCACTTGTTGCAAACAGTCAATGAAGTCTCTTCCGGATATCATTATTTACGGGGGCATCAGAGAAACATCCGCATCCGTGTGCCTGATGTTGTAGTGAATAGTGATCCGGTGCTTCTGTGTCGCATCCTGCGCAATCTGGTGTCCAACGCTGTTAAACATACGGATGGAGACGTACTGATCGGTGCGCGCAAGCGCGGGAATATGCTGCGGATTGAGGTCCATGACCAAGGAGACGGTATTCCGGAAAAAGAACGCGAAACGGTGTTTTCTGAATTCTATCAGCTCAACAATCCTGAACGGGATCGAAACAAGGGTCTTGGGCTGGGGCTGGCGATTGTGCGCAGACTTTCCGCGCTGCTCGATCATCCTGTAGTGTTGATCAACAGGCATGGAAAAGGAACATGTTTCACTGTAATGGTTCCGCTGGGGAACAATGTTCCCGAAAGCAAAGAGGAAATGGAATTGTCGGCAGATCTGGCGGGCCTGTTTGTACTGGCTATTGATGATGAGGCACCAATACGGGAAGGTCTACGTATGCTACTGCGCAGCCGGGATTGCGAGGTTCTGACTGCCGATAGTGGGGATGCCGCGCTGGCGATGATGCACAGGGATAACTATCCACCACCCGACGTGATCCTGGCGGATTATCGCTTGCGTGGGCACGAAACGGGGCTGGATGCCGTGTGTGCCATACGCAAACATTTTAACCGGGAGATTCGGGCTATTATCGTTACCGGAGACACGCATGCGGATATCATCAAACATTGCCGGAAGGCGGGATGCGAGTACATCACCAAGCCGGTGCAGCATGAAAGGTTAATTGCGATGCTTGCGGCAGCGGAGATATCCGGTTAACTGCCTCCTGTGGCGAGAATGTCGCGGGCTTTGATACATGCCTGGGTACGATTATCCACCTGAAGTTTGCGCAGCATCTCACTGACATACTGTTTTACGCTACCTTCGCTCAAATGGAGCGTTTTAGCGATTTCCCTGTTTGATTTTCCTTTGGCAAGCGACAGCAGAATCTGTAGTTTCTTTTCAGTAAACCGGGGTAAATCCGAAGCCTGCTTCATGTTTGCAGGGGCATAAGTTCCACCATCAAGCAGCGTGTGAATAGCTTCAATAATGCTCGCGCCATCCGATGCCTTGGAAACATAACCGGCAGCGCCGTTCGTCAGGCAGATTTGTATGGCGACCGGATGATGGTTGGCGGAAACAACAAGCACTGGCGCTGTAGTCTGTGCGCAAATGTCAGGCACACTGAGAACACCGTTCATGCCGGGCATGTTCAAATCCAGCATAACAAGGTCAAACACGTCCTCCGATGATAACCGGGCAATGACTTCATCGTATGAAGCAGCGGCGGAAATGCATGCGCCAATATCCGCTTGCTGTAGCCATGCCTGCATGCTTTCCCGGAACAGATGGTGATCATCTGCAAGAAGAAGTTTCATGCCTTCGCCTCCAGGTCAAGAATTCGGGGATGATACCAACATTGTTTACTCTCGTATAACTATTCAGCCCACGGCTAATTTGTTCTAAGCGCATTCTCCGACATATTTTTGGGTCCATCCGGAAAATGCATCCTTTCGTGTTTTATGCATTGAGAGGATTTTGAGTTTGAAGAACTCC
>CAZUWV010000001.1:0-79627 GCA_964624255.1 uncultured Zetaproteobacteria bacterium | reverse complement strand
GTCTGTGGGATGCCAAAACGAATCGAAAGCTGGACAAGGATGTGTTCCGCCGTGATCTCGGCGGCCTTTCAGAAACGTACCATGAAGTAGCCAGGCGGTTGGGAATCTCCCTGTAAGTTTAATCCCGTATCTCGCGATGAGGCCTGACGAAGCGACGTAAGTCGTTATTCGGACATCGCGCCTGAACTATTCATGAATACGCAGATAGTGACCTTCGTCACATCTTCAGTAAGTTCTGACCGTACTCTTCAGCGCCTGATATCCTGAGTCCTTCCGGTTCGGGGAGATGAGGAGAGGGTGGCATGATCAAGGGTATTCGTCGTATTACTACCGGCCCCGGTAGAACAGAAGAAAAATCAAGCAAAGGAATGTAGGCGCTATGACACGAATTATTTCTGCCATACTGTTCGCAGCATTCTCGCTATACAACAGTAGTCCGGCTTTTGCCTCCAAGGCTGCCGGACCTACTATTACGGTCGCATCGGTACCGTCATTTTTTACCGGAACATTCGGCACCAAGACCAGGACCAACATCACATATATTCCTAATTACATTAGATATAAGATAAACAACGTTTCATTCAAGCTGACCATCCCCTACATTATTGTGCAAAGTAATGGCGCGGTGCTATCTGGCGGTACGGTTATCGGGACAGGTAAAGGCGCAAGCAAGACCAAAAGCGGCATGGGCGATGTCTGGCTTGAAGGTAAATATACTTTACACCATGTTCTCGGCACTTCATTTAGTCTCGTTCCCTACAGTAAAATTAAATTTGGTACGGCCTCACGTGCGAAAGGACTGGGAACAGGCAAGAATGACTACGAATTCGGTGTGGGTATTCGCACCCGTTTCGCTTCGCGGTGGTTTCCGTTCGCACGGGTTGGCTATCGCTTCATCGGGCAGCCTGATGGCCGGGTTCTAGACGATATTCTGACCTATCGCGGAGGCGTCAGTTACGCAATGAACAGGACGAACGTGCTGACCGTTCTATTTTCCGGGCGGCAGCCATCGCAACCGGGTTTTGCAAGTGCAGCTGCAATGATTGCCGCCTGGAACTATAAGGTACGGGCACGCTTGGGTCTTCAGGTTTTTGGCTCCAAGGGGTTGAGCAATGGTAGCCCGGATTACGGCGTGGGTAGCGGATTAACATACCACTTTTAAGGCAAAGCGTGATTTGTATCACAGCATGTAAATCGTGCTAAGCGTATGATCCGCCCTCCTTCCAAGAGAAATACCGATAGGAAAAAGGAGATGGTATGAAGATGAATCGAATAACCATAGTGGGTGCCCTGGCTGTACTGGCCCTGATTATGGCACCTGGTTTTGTAGCGCGGGCAGCGACTATCCCCTCAAGCATCCCTGCGGTAGTGGGCAACATCGAAACACCTGATACCGGGGTCGAAACCCCCGAGGTTGAGGCACCCGAAGTCGAGGCTCCTGAGGTTGAGGCACCCGAAGTTGAAGCACCTGATATTCAAGCGCCTGAGGTTCAGGCACCGGACATTCAAGCACCTGAGGTTGGCGAGTAACGCCCCCGCCTAATGAGCGATCAAAAAGGCTCCGAGGAAGAATCCCCGGAGACTTTTTTCATTTCCTGTCTCTATTTCCGGATGTCGCGGGAGATAGTAATCGTCGCTTCGGACCTGTTCAGCGTATAAAAGTGTAGTCCGGGTACGTCGGCGTCCAGCAATCCACGGCATTGATTCGTTGCCAGTTCGATGCCGAGTTTTTTGACGGCATCCAGGTCATGCTGAACGGGTTCCATCCTTTTGTGCAGCCAGTTCGGGATGGTTGCGCCACACATGGCCGAGAAACGAACAATCTGCTCATAATTGGTGATCGGCATAATGCCGGGGATCATCGGAATGGTCACCCCGGCCCCTGCAGCGGCATCGCGGAACCTGAAAAAAGCGTCGTTATCAAAGAAATACTGAGTTACGGCGGCAGCCGCGCCATTGTCCTGTTTCAACTTCAGGTAGCGAAGGTCATCATGGACACCACCTTTCGATTCAGGATGACCTTCGGGGTAGGTGGCGCAGCCGATGGAGAATCCATCCTGCTCGTGAACAAAAGAAATCAGGTCAGTCGCATGTTCAAATCCGTCGCTCGTCGCCTCGAAATGGTTCATGCCCTCGGGCGGATCGCCCCGGAGCGCGAGAATATTTTCAATACCTGCCTGTTTGTATTCGCTCAGCAGGTTTGCCAGATCATTCCTGCTTGCCCCGACACAGGTTAGATGTGCAACGGGGGAAAGACCCGTCTCTTCCTTGATGCGGCAGACAATGCGTTGGGTGCGATTCTGGGTGGAACCCCCCGCACCATAGGTGACGGAGATATAATCCGGCTGAATGGTTTCGAGTTCATGGAGGCATCGCCATAAATTAGCCTCACCCCTATCGGTTTTTGGCGGGAAGAACTCGCAAGAAATTAAAGGGCGACTGGCCTTGGCCAGAATGTCGGAGAGCTTCAAGGTTTACAGCCTTGGCACGGTAACGCCAGTTTGCCCCTGATACTTCCCTGCCTTGTCGGCATAGGATGTCTCGCAGACTTCATCGGATTCCAGAAACAGGAACTGGGCCACCCCTTCGTTGGCGTATACCTTGGCGGGCAATGGCGTGCTGTTGGAAAATTCCAGTGTCACATGACCTTCCCATTCCGGTTCCAGCGGCGTGACATTGACGATGATACCGCAGCGGGCATAGGTGGATTTTCCCAGACAAATCGTCAACACATTGCGCGGGATGCGCATGTATTCGATGGTGCGGGCCAAAGCGAAGGAATTCGGCGGAATGATGCAGACATCCCCCTTGAAATCGACGAAGGATGATGGACAGAAGTCCTTAGGGTCCACAATGGCCGAGTTGATGTTGGTAAAAATCTTGAATTCATCGGCGCAACGAACATCATAACCATAGGAAGAAAGGCCGTAGGATACCACCCCGCCACCATGATCGTTTTCCTTGACCTGGCCATCCACGAACGGTTCGATCATGCTATGTTCATTCGCCATACGACGAATCCATTTATCCGATTTGATGGACATCATCTCTCCAGTCACCTGATTGTGAAGAGACAGGATAACGGTCAGGGAGCAATTACAAAAGCTCCCGTTCGAGCAGTATCCTCAAATCGCCAACACCGCGTTTATCCAGGCTGGAAACAGGCAGAGGCGCAAGTAATCCCCCCAAAGTATCGGTTATTTCCCGCAACCGCTTACCGCGAGCATTACCGGAGAGTTTATCCGCCTTGGTCGCCACGGGTTGCCAGCGAAGGCCTTTTGTATTGAGCCATTCAATCAAACGAAGGTCTGAATCCTTAGGCCCATGGCGGATATCCAACAGCGTCAAAACAAGTTGCGGACGGGATTCAGACCCCAAATAGTGTTCGATAAGGCTGGACCAGCGGGCCTGTTCTTTTTTTGGAGCGCGGGCAAAACCGTAACCCGGCAAATCCACCACCAGTAAACGTTCATCCACTTCAAACAGGTTAAGCAGCCGAGTGCGACCAGGTGCTTTGGAGGTTTTTACCAGACCTTTGCGACCAAACAGGGCATTCAGTAGGCTGGATTTACCCACATTGGAATGACCAGCAATCGCCACCTGCGGCAATGCCATGGCCGGAAACTGACGTGCATCGGCAACCGATTGCACAAAATGTGCACGTTCCCAATAAATTGAATCCACTGTCTTTGTCATAGCCGATGCGCGGCAAACCAGCTTTTTCCCCACCCAATATCTACAATGAGCGGGACACGCAGTTGCGCCGCAGATTCCATCTCTTCGCGCATGATGTCGGACACATCGCTAACCATTGCTTCGGGGCATTCCACCACCAGTTCATCATGCACTTGCAGGATCATGCGAGCTTCAGGCGTTTCCTTTACCAGACGGGCATGCAGATGGATCATGGCAACCTTGACGATGTCGGCAGCCGATCCTTGCAGCGGCGCATTGATCGCCGTGCGCTCGGCTGCCTTTCTTTGGAGCCCGTTCCTGGCGTTGATTTCCGGTACATAAACCCGGTGGCCGAGGAGGGTTTCAATATAACCCTGTTTTCTCGCAAGGTCCAGCGTCTCCCGCATGAAGTGGCGCACTGTGGGGTACTGCGCGAAATAGGCGTCGATAAAGGCCTGCGCCTCGCCGCGTCCAACGCCCAACTGTTTGGCGAGACCAAAAGCGCTCATACCATAAAGGATACCGAAGTTGATAATCTTGGCATGGCGGCGCATATCGCGGCTAACATCCTGCAAGACCACCTGGTTAACGGCGGCGGCGGTCGCTGCATGAATATCCTCGCCATGGGCGAATGCGTCACTCAGCACGCTATCGCCGGAGAAATGAGCCATCAGTCGCAACTCGATCTGCGAATAATCCGCAGCGATCAGCAAGTTTCCATCCTCGGCGGTAAATGCCTTGCGAATCTCCCTCCCCTCTTCGCTACGGATCGGAATGTTCTGCAAATTCGGGTCGGACGAGGAGAGCCTCCCCGTGGTGGTTACGGCCTGATTGTACGAGGTATGCACCCGACCTGTTATGGGATGAATCAGTTTTTGTAGTGCGTCGGTATAGGTGGATTTAAGCTTGGCCAGCTGCCGCACTTCGAGGACCAGACGCGGAACCGCATGATCCTCAGCCAGGTGTGCCAGAACCTCCTGACCCGTGGCCCACTGGCCGGATTTTGTCTTCTTACCACCGGGAATAGCCAGTGTTTCAAACAGCAGGACACCCAGTTGTTTGGGCGACTGGATATTGAAGGTTTGGCCGGCGGCCTGATGAATGAGTTTCTTGAGTTCCTCGACACGTTCACCGAAGCGGCTGGACAGTTCAACCAGTTTACCTGTATCCAGGTGGGTGCCGATCCATTCCATGTCCGCCAGTACGCGGGACAGGGGCAATTCAATATCATCGTGGTGCGCGATGCGTCCGCCGAGTTTGCCGCTCAGAAACTGAGTCAGGCGCAGGGTGACTTCGGCATCCTCAGCGGCATAAGGGAGTGCCGTTGCGATCTGCACATGAGAGAAATTGATCTGCCTGGCACCTTTGCCCGCGACGTCTTCGTATGAAATACAGTTGTGTCCAAGATATTTTAGCGCCACGTGATCCATCTTTACCGCTTGTCCCGGTTCATCCACATAGGCGAGCAACATAGAATCGTAGCCAATACCCGCGAGCTCGATTCCCACACGCCTGAGAACCTGGATATCGTATTTAAGGTTATGGCCACATTTGGACATCTCCGGGTTTTCCAGAACGGGCTTCAATGCAGATAACACATCCACCCTAGGCAACTGACGCGGCGTTTCGTCGAATAAATCGGAGGATCGGTGGCCAACCGGCACATACCAGCCCTCTCCCGGTTTGACGGCAAACGACAAACCGACCAGATCGGCATCGTGGCAACAAAAGGAGGTGGTCTCGGTATCCACGGCAATGAGCGACGCGGATTCAAGGGCCGCAAGCAGCCTGTTCAATATCTCCGGCGTATCCACCAGAATATCCGTGCGTGCCGCCTGTTCCTCTGTGGCTTTAACGGGTATTCCAGTGCTGAATTCATCCACCAGCCGATGGAATTCCAGTTGTCCGAAGAGTTGGAGCAGTTTCTCCCGATCCGGTGACTGTACCGCCAGCTCATCCAGAGTGATGCCTACGGGCGTTTGCTCGTCCAGCGCCACCAACTGATATGAAAGGCGCGCGTCCTCGGCATGCTGAATCAGGTTCTCGCGCCGTTTGTTTTGCTTAATTTCCGGCGCGTGTTCCAGCACGCCTTCCAGATCACCATAGGCTTCCAATAGTTCCACGGCTGTTTTCGGACCAATACCGGGGACGCCGGGAATGTTGTCCGACGTATCACCGGCCAGCGCCAGCAGATCGTGGACCCTGTCGGGTGCCACACCCCATTTGGCCTTCACTTCATCCGCGCCGTATTCGATACGTTTCATGGTGTCGAGCATCCGGATACGATCTCCCACCAGTTGCATGAGATCCTTGTCGGTGGACACGATGGTGACGTCCCAACCTTCGCTCTCGGCTTGCCGCGCCAGCGTGGCAATCACATCATCGGCCTCGTAGCGATCAATTTGAATGAGTGGCAGATTGAATCTGCGGGTCACCTCAAGCACATACGGCCACTGTACGACCAAATCCTCCGGCATCGGCGGTCTGTGCGCCTTGTATTCAGTATACATGTCGTTACGAAACGTCCCCCCCCGGGGATCAAAGGCGACAGCCACATGCGTGGGTTGAAGTTCCTTGAGGATGCTGCGTAGCATTTGCACATAGCCGAACACTGCGTTCGTCGGCTCGCCTTTTGCATTCGATAATTGCCGAATAGCATGAAAAGCGCGAAATACATAATTGGGACCATCAATGAGAGCAAGGTGGGGCATGGGCCGGAGCATGCCGTAAAGTAGGCGGGGTGTGAACCTCAAGGAGATAATGTATGGCAAACAAGACCCTTAACCTCAACGTGCAGCTCTACGATTATGTGCTGGATGTGGGGCTACGTGAGGCGGCGGTGTTGCGCCGGCTGCGCGTAGCCACCGAACAAGAGAAGATGTCCGTCATGCGTTCAGCGCCCGAACAAGGGCAGTTTATGGCGATGTTGCTCAAACTGACGGGAGCCAGGCGGGCCCTCGAAATAGGCACTTACACGGGCTACGGCACACTGTGGATGGCGCTGGCGCTGCCGGAGGATGGCGAGATTCTGACTTGCGATATTTCCGGGCACTGGACATCCGTTGCGCGACACTTCTGGAAGGAGGCAGAGGTACTGGACAAAATCCACCTCAAACTACGGCCAGCGCTGGAAACATTGAACGCATTGCTGGCCACCGGGCAGTCGGAAACGTTTGATTTTGCCTTTATTGATGCAGATAAAGTAAACTACGATGCCTACTACGAAGCTTGCCTGAAGCTCATCCGCCCCGGCGGGTTGATCTGCGTCGACAATACACTCTGGGGCGGGAGTGTGGTCGACTCGGACAAACACGATACCGACACAAGAGCGATCCGCGCCCTCAATACGAAACTGAAAGGAGATGGCCGTATTGAGCTATCCATGCTGCCCATCGCCGATGGGCTCACATTGGCACTGAAACGCAATAATTTCATAAAGGTTGACTTATGAGCCTCTTGCAAAACTCATGAGCGGCGATCGGCTTCCCTACTTTGGCCCATTCCCATGCTGGAATTTC
Organism: uncultured Zetaproteobacteria bacterium; assembly: GCA_964624255.1. Classification (GTDB taxonomy): domain Bacteria; phylum Pseudomonadota; class Zetaproteobacteria; order Mariprofundales; family Mariprofundaceae; genus JAUZQZ01. Next base: position 72,434 of record CAZUWV010000001.1, on the reverse strand, counting down.
GGCCCATGGAACCACCATGCACCTCATTCCATCCCGAAAATGGACTCAACGTGGGATTGCCGCTCATCTACTCAGACTTTTGCAAGAGGCTCTCTTATAAATGCATTTCTTTCAGCCAGCGCTCCAGGAAATGGATATTAAAATCACCCTTTTGAAAAGCCGTGTTAGCCAACAACCTCTCATGTAACTCACGGTTCGTTGTGATGCCGATAATGGCCAGTTCGTTGATAGCCCGTTGCATGCGACGAATACATTTTTCCCGGGTCCGTGCGTGGGTGATGATTTTTCCGATCATGGAATCATAATACGGCGGCACCTGGCAACCGGTGTAAATAGCGGAATCCACACGCACACTACGGCCACCCGGTGCATGATAAAGCTTGATTGTTCCGGGCGAGGGTGTGAACTTAAACGGATGCTCGGCGTTAATGCGGCACTCAATCGCGTGGCCCTTCTTTTTAATCTTCTCTTGCGTGAATGCCAGGGCCTCACCAGCAGCCACGCGAATTTGCCATTCGACCAGGTCCACGCCGGTAATCCATTCGGTTACCGGATGCTCCACCTGAATGCGCGTATTCATTTCAATGAAATAAAAAGACTTGTCCGGGTTCATCAGGAATTCAATGGTTCCGGCACCGACATAAGCTACAGCCTTGGCTGCGGCTATCCCCGCATCGCACAGGAGCTTCCGCGTTTTTTCATCGACAAAGGGGCTGGGTGCCTCCTCCAGCACCTTCTGGTTGTTGCGCTGTATGGAGCACTCTCGCTCAAACAGGTGGACGATGTTGCCATGCGTGTCGCCGAGCACCTGCACCTCGATATGACGAGGTTCCTCCAGAAACTTCTCGATAAATACAGTTTCGTCACCAAAGGCTGCCGCTGCCTCTGTTTGACACTTATTCAATGCGCCGGATAACGCAGCTTCGCTATGCACCACCTGCATGCCGCGCCCACCACCGCCAGCGGATGCCTTAACGATGACAGGGAAGCCCGTCTCTCTGGCAACGCGCCTGGCTTCTTCCACATCTCGCACGGCACCGCTGGAGCCGGAAATCAGGGGTACGCCCGCTCCTCCCATGGCTCTCTTGGCAGTGACCTTGTCACCCATGATCCGCATGGATTCAGGGCTTGGACCGATCCATGTATACCCCGATTCTATCACAATATCCGCAAATTCGGCATTCTCCGCCAGGAAACCATAGCCGGGATGAATCGCTTGTACATCGGTAAGTTCCGCCGCCGACATAATGGCCGCGATATTCAGGTACGACTGCGCGCTAGCTGCGGGGCCAATACATACCGCCTCATCAGCCAGACGGGTGTGCATAGCGTCACGGTCGGCTTCTGAGTACACGGCAACGGAGCCGATGCCCAGCTCCTTGCAACAGCGGATGATGCGTACGGCGATCTCGCCCCGGTTGGCAATCAGAATCTTGTTAAACATGCTGATGTTCCACAAAACCATCGGCATGGCCGCCTGTCTGCATGCAATACGCAGACAGATGGGCGGAAGCACAAATCAATGGCTTATGAGCCTCTTGCAAAACTCGTGAGCAGCGATCGGCTTCCCCATGTCGGCCCATCTGATTCGGGCCGTTGGTCCTCGGGGCTTGCACCCCGCCCTTACGGGCGTCCAAATGGCCTGTGATCTTTTTGTCCCTGCTGAAATTCCGGCCCATGGAACCACCATGCACCTCATTCCACCCCAAAAATGGACTCAGGGCGAAAGTGTCGCTCATCCGCCCAGAGTTTTGCAATTGGCCCTTATCATTAAATACATTCATTGTTCCAGCGGGGTAATCACAAACATTGGCTGGCCATATTCGAGTGGAGAAGCATTATCCACCAAGATTTTATTTACAACGCCATCATATTCAGCCTCGATTTCATTCATCAGTTTCATCGCCTCAATGATACAAAGAATATCGCCTTTCCTGACCTTGGTGTCTTCATTGACAAAGGGGCCGGCTTCCGGCGACGGTGCGCGGTAGAAGGTCCCGACCATGGGGGATTTTACGACATGATCAGGATGGTCTTTAGCTGCGGGCGGTGGTACTACCGCCTCGGGGGTCGCCGCGGCGGTAGTCTGTGCGACGACAACGGAGGCTGGTGCCGCAAACGACACCGGTGACGTAATAAAATGTTCGCGGCGAGAAATACGCACTGTTTGATCGCCTTCGGTGATCTCGATTTCGGTCACATCCGAACTTTGAATCAGTCGGATAAGTTTGCGAATCTGAGAAATATCCACGGGTGTCTCCTTGAATGAATGAGCTTAAACTTTATTGGCGCGCAAATGTTCAGCCAACCCCTGCAAAGCCAGTTGGTAGGATGCCGGACCAAAACCCTCAACGATGCCCACCGCAATATCGGCCAACATGGAACGGTGCCGGAATTCCTCACGGCGGTGAATATTCGACAAATGGAGCTCCACAAAAGGAATATGGCAGGCAAGCAGTGCATCCCGCAAGGCAACGCTGGTATGGGTATAGGCAGCGGGATTGATAACAATGCCATCCGTATGTTCAGTTGCGGCCTGATGAATACGTTCCACCAGATCGCCTTCATGATTACTCTGAAAGGTGGCAATTTCGCAACCCAGCTTATCTCCGGTAACGCTGAGGCCCTCATTAATATCAGCCAGGCTCCGCAATCCATAGTGGTCTGGTTCGCGTGTCCCAAGGAGGTTCAGATTCGGCCCATGTATGGCCAGAATACGCAGAGGTTTCATGCGCCTTGCCCACCCTGTGGCGACCATGCTTCGCGGAGTTGCCGCAAGCCGCCATTATCCGGGTCACGCGCCATCAACGCGCCTAGCATGACGCGGGCCTCACCGTATTCACCCTGATTCCATAACAGGTGAGCCAGTCGCACGGATGCCGGCGACCTTTGGTCACATCCGTTACGCCCATAGCAGGACTCCGCACTGGCAAAACAATCCAGCGCCTCGGCATGGCGGCCAGATGTTTGCAATATACGGCCCAAAACATGCCACGCTCGCCCTTCCATCGGTGCAAATTCCAGCACTTGCCGCATCACCTTTTCGGCACGGGAGAGCTTGTTTCGCCGAAACAGGCTGGAGGCCTCCGCCAAGCCTGATTCGACACCCTGCCAGTTTTGCGGTCGGGGAGCATGCTCAGGCCCATAGTCGGGAGAAGAACGTTTGGGCATGGGGAGCGATGCTGTTAGCATGAGCCTCAAGCTACGCAATCAGGGAAAGTCGGTCAATCAGAATTTGGAAAAAACGGCGTGAATTGGAGCGAAACTGGCCAAAGCCAGCTCGTTTATGTATAAAAAAACGGAAAACGCGAGGGCTTGAATTTGGAGATTCGTCTGAATGGAGAACCGAGGCAAGTTGCGGCGACCAATATTGCCGGCCTGGTTCGCGAACTAGGTATCGACCGTCGAATGATTGCCATTGAGAGGAATCTGGAGGTCGTGCCGAAGAGCGCTTATGCCGATACCCGACTGGAGCCGGGAGACCGCATTGAGCTGGTGCATATGATTGGCGGTGGCTGAGCCCCGCCAACAGATGAGCCAATTGCAAAACTCGTGAGCGGCGATCAGCTCAGGTGATTAATCAGGATACGGGGAAAAGAAAATGCGTGAAGATATACTGAAAATCGGAAGCCACGAATTCAGGTCGCGACTCATCGCGGGCTCTGGTAAGTACAAGGATTTTATAACCACGAAGGCGGCTACGGAAGCGGCTGGAGCGGAAATGATTACCGTGGCGGTGCGTCGGGTGAATATTACTGATCCGGACAGAGAGAACCTGCTTGATTATATTGATCCGGATCAATACGTTATTTTGCCGAATACTGCAGGTTGCTTCAATGCGAAGGATGCGGTGCGCACCCTCAGGCTGGCGCGCGAGGCTGGCGGCTGGAATCTGGTGAAACTGGAAGTGTTGGGCGACACTGAAACCCTGTACCCCAATGTGGTGGAAACCATCAAGGCGGCGGAAACCCTCGTCGAGGATGATTTTCAGGTCATGGTCTATACGAATGACGATCCGATTGTGGCACGATGTCTGGAAGAAATCGGCTGCGTGGCCGTGATGCCACTGGGTAATCCGATCGGATCCGGCAGGGGATTGGCCAACCCGTTCAATATCCGAATCATTAAGCAGCGTGCCAATGTACCCATTATCGTGGATGCCGGGATTGGTACAGCAAGTGACGCAGCCAAAGCCATGGAGCTGGGTGTCGATGCCGTACTCATCAATACCGCCATGGCCGAAGCCAGGGATGAATGTCTGATGGCGCGGGCGATGCGTGACGCAGTGCGCGCCGGTCGTGCGGCGTACCTGGCGGGACGCATGCCAAAACGGGCGTTTGCCAGCGCTTCATCGCCCACCGAAGGCTATATCTGGGACTAACAAGGATTATTTGAAATGACTGATCTGAAGAATGACCTGTTTTTGCGGGCATGTTTGCGTGAAGACGTAGAACGCACACCGGTATGGATGATGCGTCAGGCCGGACGTTATTTGCCGGAATATCGGGCTACCCGGCAACGCGCTGGCGGATTCCTGAATCTGTGTAAAACGCCGGAGCTGGCTTGTGAAGTATCTATCCAGCCCGTGGACCTGGTGGGCGTCGATGCAACCATCATGTTTTCCGACATCCTGGTGGTACCCGAAGCCATGGGTATGGAGCTGACATTTGGCACAGGTGAAGGTCCGAAGTTTCCTCAACCCCTCCGCACCCGCGCCGATGTCGAAAGGCTGCCTGTCCCTGACCCTGAAGATGGATTGGGTTATGTGATGGCCACGATCCGTTTGATTCGTCGGGAGCTTGCCAGCCGTGTGCCACTGATTGGGTTTGCCGGTAGTCCGTGGACGCTGGCAACGTATATGGTCGAGGGCGGTAGCTCGAAGAATTATTCGATCATCAAGGCGATGGCATTCAACGAGCCGGATACGTTACATCTGTTGCTCAATAAGCTGGCTGATGCCGTGGCGGCCTATCTTAATGCCCAAATCGCCAATGGCGTACAAGCCGTACAGATTTTTGATACGTGGGGCGGCATCCTGACCACCCGCGACTACAGGGAATTCTCTTTGCAATATATGCAGCGCATTGTCGAGCAATTAGCCCGTGAACATGATGGACGGCGCGTGCCTGTGATCCTCTATACCAAGGGAGGTATGGGCTGGCTGGAAGAGATTGCTGCAACGGGTTGCGATGTGATTGGACTGGACTGGACGATTGATATTGACGCGGCCAGGCGGCGCGTTGGAGACGAGGTGGCCCTGCAAGGTAATATGGATCCAACCATGCTGTATGCCAACCCGAATCGAATTCGTGTGGAGGTGAAGGATATCCTGGCTAAATTTGGGCGTGGCAACGGCCATGTATTCAATCTGGGGCATGGTATTACCCCCGATGTACCGGTTGAACACGCCAGAGCCTTTATCCGGTCAGTGAAGGAAGAATCTATCGCCTATCACCGGCAATAACGACATATACTATACGATTACCGTAGCGGGCGACGCATAATCCGTCTATGATGGCAGGCGATGAACAAGCATCAGAGTGCCGCCATGCTAATTATTGGCAACGAGATACTTTCCGGCCGCACGCGCGACACCAATGGCTGGCTGGTGGCAAAACAACTCTTCGGGCGCGGCTGTAGGCTGGCTGAAATTGCCGTCGTGCCGGACGTGGAGGCGTGCATCGTTTCCACGCTGGACCGTCTGCGGGCTGGTTTCGATGCGGTGATTACCAGTGGTGGCATTGGCCCGACACACGATGACATCACGATGGGGGCTGTCGCCAGAGCCTTTGGTGTCCCCCTGAAAGAACATCGTTATATCGTGCGTGCCATGACTGAGCGCTACGGAAAAGATGGGCTGAATGCCGGGCGCCGACGTATGAGTCGCGTACCGAAGGGTGCTAAACTCATCCGCTGCGAGAAGACAATTGCGCCGGGAGCACGCATCGACAACGTGTATGTACTGGCAGGGGTACCGGACATCTTCACCTCGCAACTGGATACGATCATGGATAATTTTGGCGGACAAGGATTTGAGCGACGGGAAATAGAGGTTACCTTGCTGGAAAGCAGCTTTGCGCTGCAGCTAGAGGAAATTCAGCGGCAATTTCCCGAAATTGAGATCGGCTCCTACCCCCATTATTGTGGACAATATCCGCAGGGAAAGATATGTCTGAGTGGGCGTCACACCGTACAACTTGGCGAAGCGCAAAAAAGAGTACAAATGATGCTCAAAACCCTGACAAATTCATGCCCTTAAAAGACAACGAGCGGCCAGCTCCGCATCGCTCGCATCCAGAAGGGCGCTAATCACCGCCACACTCCGGCAAGCGAGTGCTCCCCGGTTTTCCAGCGTAATGCCGCCCAGGGCAACAACGGGCAGGACTGCATCCCCTGCAATCCGTATGAATCGGTTCACACCAAGCGGCGACGCCTGTGGATGACTTGATGTGGAAAACACCGGTGACAACAGCGCAAAATCCGCTCCATAATGCGCCGCCTGTTCCAGATCTTCGATACCATGACATGAGACCGAGATAGCCATTTCCGCATGCTTCAACCATGCACGCATCGCAGGGATCTCCGCCATATCTGCGGCGGCTACATGTACACCATCCGCCGCCACGGCCCGCGCCACATCGGCCTGACTATGTACAATCAACGACGCATGGCGCGCCATCGTCACGGCCCTTAGCCGCGAGCAGAAAGCTAGCAGCTGCGCACTATCCATCCGCTTCTCGCGTACCAGCACAGCGTCCACGCCACCGCACAGGGCTGCATCCACGGTCGCAAGAAACCGGTCACGCTTCATGCGCGACGAGTCTGTAATCAGAATGAGTTCAGGAACTGGCAATGGGGCGGCAGTATTTGTAAACAATACAGGCTAGGAGCCTACCGAACCTTCAGAAGCGCTTAATCACCCACTCGGGCGGACTCTCATATTTATAGCCTCCCGGCATCTGCCGCTCAAAACTACCGTCACCATTCCGATCATAAAGATAATAGGGAGGCGTACCCGCAGCAGGGCTAACCTTGATTTTATACATACGCCCGTGCCGAAAGTATTCTTCCACCGTCGCCCCGTCTTTATGTTTAAGTATACGAACCTGCGCGTGTTTGCCATCAGGAGTCAGAAATTGTTTGCCCAAAGCATTTCCGTTACCGGGTGGCTGCACCGTTTCTTTTGCCTCGGGCGTATTCTGTACCTTCGTTGGCGGTGGCAATGCCGCATTCCGGTCTGCCGCCACAGCGATGGAAACAGGCATGTATGCCAAGGATACAAGGAGGGGAAAAAGGTATCGGCTCATGTTCCTAAGTATAGACGGAACACTTGATCTTACACAATAGCTTGCGCAAAAGTGTCGGATAGACTTGGATTGGGCTCTTCAAGAGGGAGCCATGAAAGACGAGCAATCTTATTTTTCCAGTGAGCGTATCGGTGAAACCCTTCTGCCATCGTTCAGGGCAACCATGACTTCGCCCACCCCGTGCTTCGAAAATATGCCAACGGCACTGGATTATAAAAACTCCGCGATCCTGCTTGTCATCTATCTCCTCATCCCGGCGCTTGCCGCCAGCATTTTCTCCGGCATTATCACCATTATCTTCATCCTTCCTATATTTCTATTGTTTGGCGTCGCGGGGACCTGGTCATGGGCATGGTACCTGGGCTGGGCCGCCCGCACATTTTGCAAGTCATCATTAACAACTGTCGATGCCTTCCAGATTTGCGCCTATGGCGCAGCTCCCTCCATATTCTCAATTATTCCATTCGCCGGCGTTATCGCCACCATGTGGAGCTTGTATCTGAATTGGCAGGGGCTGGTATCACATGCCAGAATCGGCGGTGGATCGGCACTGCTGATTATTCTTGCATCCTTTATAATTATGGGAATCTCCCTGTTGTTATTGGCGATTCTTCTATTCCAGCTCATGACGCAAACGGGCATCAATCTCCCCGAAATTCAGTATTTCTGACTCGGGAAACATTCTTCCACCTGGCTGGCCAGGGCGCACGCACCTCGATGATCCGTTGCTGTGCCGGATGCTCGAATCTCAACCTCCAGGCATGCAATGCCATGCCTTTGCCACCCATACCACGGTAATGATTATTATCCTCGCGTAACCCATATTTTCCATCACCAAGGATAGCGTGTCCTTCCGCCTGCAATTGCACCCGCAACTGGTGGGTGCGTCCACTCTCAGGAAATAGCGCCAACAGCGCGAGCGGCCGGCCATTGTATTCCGCGAGCAGGCTTACCTGATAATCAGTCGCGGCCTCTTTCCCGCCTCTCCCCTGGACCACCACACGCTCGCCGCCCGGCAATACGCTTTTAGCCAGGGTGGACTGCATACGGCCTGCATATGGGTACGGATGGCCAGCCACCCATGCCAGGTAGGTCTTATGTGCGCGGCGCTCCCGGAATGCCGTGGCCAGCGCGCGCAATACGGATAGTCGTTTAGCCATCAGCAGACATCCGCTGGTACCCCGGTCCAGCCGGTGCGCCAAACGCAACTCCCGTAATTGCATGGCGTCGCGCAAATACTCGATCACGCCTGAGTCATGACCACTTCCGCCATGGACCACAACTCCCGCAGGTTTGTCGATCACCAAAACATCTGTATCCTCGAATAAAATAGTTACGCCCCGTATGGCGGCGGGCATATGCGGAAACATCGGACGCGGCCCGACAATTTCTTCCATGACGGTCTGGCGTAAACTGGCCGGCAAAAAAATTTCGTCACCCTGGAATAAACGGGTATCGGGCCTGGCGCGTTTACCGTTCACGCGCACGTTACCGCGGCGAATCAAACGCATAACCAGGGGACGGAGAGACGCATCTTTCCGCCGCAACAGTATCCGGTCCAGGCGGCCCTCTGCCTCCTCTGCATCCACAACAATTCGGCTGTCACCTCCCTTTTCCCTTGCCAAGACCCCTCCCTTTACATTAGCTTTCATGGTCAGCAGTAGCTCCGCGTTCGCCCATGGTACGCATCCATCGCGGCCTTTGTTGACGCAAACGATATATTAAGCCTGCGCAAATATCATGTAACTGCGATATATAAGCCGCGAGCCGCGTTAAGCTAACGGGCAGGAGAAGTACAGACTACGGTGGATATTTAACCCGATATTCGGTAGTACGGTTCATGTAAATGGGCCGTGGCGGAAGCCTCGCCGTATATCTACCTCGCGTTGAGCCTGCAAATAAAACGAGACCGTCTGAAGGTTCGTATCTGATCAGGGCAAGAGATTAAAGGGTTCCTGACGGATGTAGAGCATAAAGGGGAAGGGAATGCGTGCCACTTGTGTGGTCGTGAGCGGGTTGTCCAGGCATATTCTTCAGACGGCGTAAGGATGCAGCATGAAAAAGAAGCTCATGCTCATCAATGCCGTACACCCGGAACAAAGCCGGGTCAGCATCATTGATGATCAATATCTACAAGAACTGGACATTGAGTCCGCACATAAGGTCCAGACCAAAAGCAATATATACAAGGGAACGGTCAGCAAGGTGGAGGCCAGTCTTCAGGCTGCTTTTGTAGAATACGGGGCCGGCCGCCAGGGCTTTCTTCCCCTGCACGATATTCACCAGGATTACTGGAAAGAAGGGTCCGATAAGACCGCCGACGCGCGCAAGATCAATATTCAGGACATTCTGGCACCCAAACAATCCGTTCTGGTGCAAGTCGTCAAGGAAGAGCGAGGTAACAAGGGCGCGGCTCTCACTACCTACATATCGCTGGCCGGGCGTTACCTGGTCCTCAGTCCGAACACCTCGCGCGTGGGGATTTCGCGTAAGTTGAAAGAGGAAGATCGGCGCGCTATCAAGGCCATTCTGGCAGAGTTGGATGTCCCTGAAGATATGGGGCTGATCGTACGCACGGCAGGCAAGGACCAGAAGCTGGAGGCGCTGCAACGTGATTTTTCCTACCTGCAACGTCTCTGGGACGAGATTCGCATCAAAAGTGAGAACGCTCCTTCCCCTTCGTTGATTTATCTGGAGGGTGATCTGGCCACGCGCGCTATCCGCGACCATTTCACGGATGATATTCAGGAGATATGGGTGGACCAGCATGACGTCTATCAGCGTACCAAACTCTTCGTACATGCCGTACTCCCCGGCAAGGAAAAGCTGGTTAAGCTCTATCGTGGGAAAAAGCCACTGTTCCGGCACTATGGTATCGAAGATCAGTGCGAGGAGATTCATGACCGATCGATTCGTTTACCCTCAGGCGGGTCCATTGTATTCGACCCTACCGAGGCACTGACATCCATCGACGTTAACTCCTCCCGATCCACGGGAAAAAAACACATTGATGACACAGCCCTGGATACCAATATGGAAGCGGCTCGCGAGATTGCCAGGCAACTTCGTATTCGGGATATTGGTGGCCTGATCGTCATTGATTTTATCGATATGTCCAGCCGAAAGCACGGCCAGCAGGTTGAAGAAGAATTGCGAGACTGCTGTAAACCTGACAAAGCTCGCGTACAGTTCGCACGTATTTCCCGCTTCGGCCTGCTGGAAATGTCACGACAGCGATTACGCCCGTCGATCCGCGAATCCACAACGGAAACCTGCCCGCGATGTATGGGCCGGGGTAGGGTAAGAATCGTGGAATCCATGGCGTTGCAGATGCTGACGCGCATGGAGGACCATGCTGAAGCGGGTAAAAAACCGACGTTGCTGGTACAGGTGCCAAAGGAAACTGGCGAATACCTGATGAATAACAAGCGTCAGTATATCGCCCGCATTGAAGAAAATTATGCCATACAAATCAATTTGCAGATCCGACCGGATATTGAGATTCCACATTACCGGATCGAGCGTCACTGGATGGATGAAAGCCAGCAACGCATTGAAGTACTTGAGGATACCCTGAAGGGCAAGAAACCCGCACGAACAGGCCGCAAGCTTAAACCGACCACGCCTATCGTCGGTATCCCAACGACTGAAGATAAAGAAGAAACGAAGACCACTGATAAAAAGAAAAGAAGTCTGTTGAACAAGCTGGGCGATGTACTGTTCGGAGGCGTTACCAGAAGGAAGCAGCAGGAAGAGGAAGAACGCCGCGAGAAAGAGGAAAAGAAAGAAGAGGCAGCGCGCAATGCGCAACGGAGAGGTACCCAGCGACGGAGAGGTGTCCGCGGCGGAAGACGCCCGAAGGCCACCACGTCTGGTCAAGACCAAAAACAAAACAAGGGAACCGAGGCTAGCCCCACGCCAGAACGCCAGGAGCAGAATGCCGCGGTGACGAGTCCGCAGGAAACGAGGGGGAATGATAGCAATGGGGGTGTGCGGAGGCGGCGACGAAGACGACGGCCGCCGCGAAAACCTGCGGAACAGAATCAGCAACAGACCCAGCTTCGGAGCGCCGATAGTGGGGGCGACCAGAAACAGACCCGGCCTCAGAATACCGACAATGGGGATAGCCCGAAACCGGCGTCCGGGAGTCCATCAGACGTATGAGAAATCTGCTACGTGAACCTTTCATGACAATCATGAATAACTCAGACTAGCGGCTCCGTACCTACCGGACTTTGGACAAGCAAAGACTGTCGGTCGTCATTGACGAGACCCATGTTGACCAGCGCCTCGACCAAGTGTTGGCCGCGCTGACCGGCTTGTCTCGCAATCATATCCAGACGTTGATCCATGACCGCGCCGTCCATGCGGCTGGCGAGGTCATGTCCAGGACATCCGCCAAGGTTAAGGCCGGGCAGATATTCACAGTCTATTTGCCGAAGCTGGTGCCGCTGGATATGGCCCCTGAAGACATTCCCCTGGATATTCTATTTGAAGATGAACACCTGCTGGTCGTTAACAAGCCAGCGGGCATGGTCGTCCACCCCAGCCATGGCCATGATAGCGGAACGCTGGTAAATGCTCTGTTATTCCATTGTTCTAACCTTCCGGGCATCAATGGCGTGGAGCGCCCAGGTATTGTGCATCGTCTGGACAAGGATACATCCGGTAGCCTAGTCGTCGCCAAGACGGAAGAAACCCACCGAAGTCTGACGGATATGTTTTCCATTCATGATCTGGATCGCCAATATGTCGCATGGTGTCGGGGTAATCCCACATGGTGTGTGCGCCGCATTGACGAGCCGATTGGCAGGCATCCCCGACACCGTAAGAAAATGGGCGTCCGCAGTGATGGTAGGATCGCCATCACGGAGGCCACGGTCGAGCGGCGCTACGACAAACATTTTTGTCGCATTCGGCTGGCCCTGTATACGGGTCGCACGCATCAGATTCGCGTTCATTTAAGCCACCTCGGCCACCCTATCCTCGGAGATATAATCTATGGAAGAAGCTATCATCCGTCACGCGATGTCCCTGGGCCCGTTTGCGTAGCCCTTGGAGAATTACACCGGCAGGCCTTGCATGCCGAAATCCTACGATTTATTCACCCCGTTACGAAGAAACCAGTCCGTTGCGCCGCGCCCTTCCCCGCAGACCTAAAAGCCTTATCCACCGCCCTGGATCAGGCTTATGACTGATACATGCTTTTTACATTCTGAGTTGTTGGCTGCACATGGTGCCGCCGCAATCTTCAGCCTGCGTCATGGTGGCGTAAGCCCTCCTCCCTTCGACAGCCTGAATCTTGGTTTTGGCCTGGGTGATGATGAGGAAAATACAGCGTACAATATTGAGACTCTAATTCAGAAAGCTAAGCTCCCCGGCATGCCGCACAGAGCAAAACAGGTCCATAGCGAGGACGTTCTGGTCTGCCGGGGCCAGGGTGTTGTTCCACATCAGGAGCAAGCTGATATCCTCATTGGCATGGATGGCGCGAGCGTAGCTGTGTGCGTAGCGGACTGTGTCCCCGTTCTTCTGGCCGCCCCGGCGGCAGGCATCACAGCCGCCGTACACGCTGGCTGGCGGGGGACAGCCGCACAGGTTGTTACCCGCGCTATCGCTGCCATGCAGCAATATGGCGCGAGACCGAAGCAAATTTTTGCCTCAATCGGGCCATGTATCGGTCCCTGTTGCTTTGAAATCAAGGCCTCGATGGTGAACCGCCTTGCCCAAGGCTGTAGTGATGCCCATCGGTTTATCCACCATGCGAACAACATGGCGCGGATAAACGACAGGGCGCATGCGGACCTGGCGGGTATCAACGCACAACAATTACGATATGCGGGTATCCCGCAAGCGCATATTGAACATATCCCGATGTGTACCTGTTGCGATGAAAAACGTTTTTATTCCTGGCGCCGTGATGGCAAACGGGCAGGCCGCCATTTGGCCGTTGTCGCCCTGCCCGCCGCCCCATAGGGTATCGACATGAAAAAACTTCTTGCCCTCTTCTGCCTGCCACTGCTACTGGCCGCCTGTGCCAGCAGCTCAGCCATAAAAAAGAGCACGGCCCAAATTGATTATGAGCATGCAAAAGCCCTGTTGGCGAAAGGTTCGTATTCAGAGGTCACACTTGATCTTGAAAAATTTGAAACAGACCACCCCTATAGCCGATATGCCATCCAAGCGGAATTACTGCGTATATTCTCGGCTTATAAGGACCATGAGTACATTTTATCCGAAACACTCAGTAGCGAATTCGTGCGCAGACATCCCCGTCACCCGAACGTAGATTATGCGCAGTATATACTTGGGATGAGTCACTATCGAGAATCTTCCCGGCCCGAAAGGGACCAGTCAGAAACGCATGCTGCCATGAAAATTTTCAAGACATTGCTTAAAGAATACCCGAAGAGTCCGTATGCCAGGGACGCTTCCCGTCGTCTCCAGCTCCTCTATAACCGACTGGCTGGCCATGAACTGGATGTCGGGAAATTTTATTTCAAGCGCCACCGTTATGTCGCTGCGGCCAACCGTTTCCAAGTCGTGCTGGAGAAATATCAAACCACACCCGTCATTGAAGAAGCCTTGTATTATCTGGCTGCTTCCTTCTCCAAACTGGGCGTAAAGGACGATGCTCGCAATTCAGCCCTGCTATTGAGACATAATTATCCCAAGAGTGAGTGGAGCCGCAAAGCGGCACGTTTCCTTTAGCTAGCCTGCATTATTCATGAATCGCCGCGATGATTGCACCGGGCCTCTGTTCGCAACGGATTCCAAGGAAGGAGGCCGTGAGCGCGCATACCGACGACCGACAAGGAATTCGGTGCGGACAACGGAACAAGCAAGGACGCAGCAGCATTTGTGAAGAATGCAGGATAGGAAAGGTTTCCGTGTCGCCAATCATTCGGCGGAGGATGGCGGGTGGGATAAGGCTGTCGATATTCTTCTTGTACCTTGGCATTACCGCGTGCGGCGGAGCGGGAAAATCGTCTGTCAATGCTGTTCTGGATGCACGGGATGCAGCTATTACGACACACAATATTAGTGCATATTCCGGCCTTATTTTACCTGATTACATGGACCATGGCCGCAGCAAGGTGGAGGTTGTCGCCCAGATGATTCACCTGTTCAATAAATTTGATAGGCTAGATATGCATTCATTCGATCGCCAAATTTATCTTGTGGACGGAACACATGCAGATTGCGCACAATCCTATCGGCTCAGGGTGTGCGTGGGCGGCCACTGGCGGAAAATGGTGCAGCGCGAAGAATTATCGCTGAAACGCACGCCTGCGGGCTGGAAGATCAGCGGTGGCCTATGATTTCTCCCGAGCCAGGACCAGGCCCCTAGAAACGTAACAAAAAACGCACAACGCTTCGCGTGCGCTTCGAGAACAATGAGGAGATATAGTAGCTTCCGGCGATACGCTTATTTACCTCCCCCAGAGTCGGGTACGGCGCAATCATACTTGCCATGGCACCAATCTTCATCTTTTGACCAATAGCCAAAACCCACGACTGAATCAGTTCTCCTGCGTGAATTCCAACCATGGTCGTGCCCAGAATCCGCCCATTTCTGGCAATAACGACCTTGATCACTCCCTCCGTACGCCGTTCCGCCTGCGCCCGATCGTTCTCCTCAAATGTCCAGCGCAGCACACGGACCGGCATGCCGGTCCGTTTTGCATCAGCCTCGGACACCCCTACATGCGCCAACTCCGGGTCGGTATATGTTACCCACGGAACAGCCGAATAATCCACTTTCGCCGGGAGTTTGAACAGAATATTACGGATCACGATGCCCGCCTGATAAGCCGCCATATGGGTGAACTGATAAGGACCAGCGACATCGCCAATAGCAAAAATGCGCCTGTTGGACGAACGCAGGTGCGCATCCACCTCCACTCCGCGTGGCGAGTATTTTACGCCCGCCACCTCTAAATTCAGACCTCCCACATTGGCACGACGGCCGGTTGCAATCAGAAGATGTGATCCGTGTACGCACTGCTTGCCATCATCCATTTCACAATAAGCGGCGATAGCCTCCCCTGTTTTCTCAAACCGGAGGTGGCGCCCACCTTCAAGGAAGATAATACCCTCCTTCCGCAAGCGCCCGATAACCACCCCGGCCAGCTCCGGATCATCCTTGACCAGAAGACGGGCCACTTCCATCACGGTAACTCTCGCTCCCAAACGACGATGTGCCTGCGCCATTTCCATGCCAATTGGACCGCCACCGATGACAATAAGATGGTCTATCGCCTCTTTATTATCGAAGATATTCTCATTGGTAAAGTAATCTACATTATTTAGCCCCTCAATCGGCGGTACAAAAGGGGATGAACCCGTGGCGATAACGAAGTATTTAGCACGAATGGTCACGTTCCCAGCCTGAAGCGTGCGCTCATCAATAAATTTTCCGGCAGCACGTATTACCTTGACGCCAAAACCTTCAAAACGTTTCTGAGAATCATTCGGTGCAATCCTGCCAATCACCTGATGCACATGCCGGTTAACTCCGACCCAATCCACCGCAGGCTCGTCGGCCCGAACTCCAAAGTGTCGCGCATCGCGCACGGCCTGCGCTTTCTCACCCGCAGCCAATAACGCCTTGGATGGCACGCAGCCGGTATTCAGGCAGTCGCCGCCCATCTCGCCTTTTTCGACCAGCGCGACCATGGCTCCCATTCGGGAAGCCCCCGCTGCAACCGACAGGCCGCCAGCCCCGGCACCAATGATACAAACATCTACCTTCAACAGGCTACCCACGTATCTCCTCCCCTTATAACTATGTAACGAAAAATCAGGATGTTTTGGACCGCTTCCCTGCCGCGCAGCAGATTTCCCATAAGTCCGACAGGCTCCTAGCTATCGAACGCGTCGGGGGAAGACTATCCGAGTCGTCACCTTCCCTTCATCTTCTTATAGACTACTGGTACCAGCGCCAGCAAGCCCAGACCTGCCATCGCCGCAATCATTCGCGGCGTCATCACACCCGCCAGCGTAAATGTTCCGCCATGGTCAAACACGCTACCCAAACCTGCGCCGACAAGGGCATACACAAATGTTCCGGGCATGATGCCGAAAAACGTGGCAATGAGATACACGCGCAGAGATACACCAAGAAATGCCGGAGCCAGATTTACCAGAAAAAACGGAAACAGGGGAACCAGGCGCAATACAAACATGTAACTGAACGCATCCTCCTCAAACCCGGACTGCATCTTCCTGATGGCGGGACCAGTCCTGGCCAGCAGGTAGTCCCCCAGCGATGTCTTGGCAGTCAGGAACAGCGCCACGGCCCCCAGTGTTGCTCCGCTTACGGCATAGACACCTCCTGCCATCGCGCCGAACAGGAAGCCACCGCTGATAGTCATTACCGCCCCGCCGGGTAGCGAGAATACCGCCACAAGAACATAAATCAGCATATAGATAAGCGGTGCGAGCAGGGGGTGGGCGCCGACCCAGTTCAGTAACACTACGCGGTGTTCTCCCAATGCCGAAAAACTCAGATAACGATTCATACCAAGAGTGAAAAATATCGCCAGGCCAGCGACAAGCGCCAGCAACGGTACGACGCGTCGCCACGGAAGGCTGGAATATCTGCTTGTATGACTCATATCCGTAACTCCGGTTCGCGCAGCTGACTCATCTCATATCGCGGGTGTGTACCCATCATTGTTGTTCCCTGTTTGACCTGATGCAGCTTGGTCGACAGAATAAATGCCTCATTACATCAGGCATGAATCACCATGGTGATTGCGCCGGGCCTTTGTTCGCAGCGGATTCCAAGGAGAGAGACCGTAGCCATGCATACGGACGACCGACGAGGGATTACCGCTCATGAGTTTTGCAAGAGGCTCAAGGGCATGGCAGTATTTACGAATAGCGACTCACCCCGCTTCGCGGCGCCCAATCCGAGAGTAACAAAATCAAGCGCCTACGATTTAGTTACTCAAGAGTCCAGGCTAGACAATCGTTTCCACGCCGCCCGGCGTGCCCATCAATACGACATCCGCACGCTGGTGTGAGAAAATACCATTGGTCACTACCCCCGGAACACTGTTCAGGTCATCTTCCATAGCACGAGGGTCAGTAATTTTCAGGCCATGAATATCAATGATTATATTGCCGTTATCCGTAGTGAAATTATCGCGCAATACAGGATTCCCTCCGAGCTTCGCGGCCATGTCCGCCACCAGCTTCCGTGCCATCGGGATCACCTCAACGGGTAGCGGAAATACGCCCAAATATTCAACTCGCTTCGTTTCATCTACGATACAGACAAACTGTTCGCTGGCTGCGGCCGTAATCTTCTCACGCGTCAATGCGCCACCACCGCCCTTGGTCACATTCTTGTTGGCGTCAAATTCATCAGCGCCATCGACATATGTGGACAAAGAACCCACCTGCTCCAGCGCCTCATTCAAATCCAACACAGGTATACCGTGACGGCGCAAGCGCCCGGCAGTGACTTCGGAACTGGCCACCGCGCCCCTGATGCCGGTTTTCATCGCCGCCAGCGCATCAATAAACATATTGGCCGTGGAGCCCGTACCCACACCAATGATGGCACCCTCCTCGACATATTCCAGCGCTGCCTCGGCCACCTGCCGCTTCATTTCATCCTGAGTCATCATTGCCTCCTTTGCGTGAGGACAATATTAGCCCAAAATCAGACATGATTGAACCATCGCGGGGGCAGGACGGAAGAGCGAGGTGTCAACCCTCGCAGCACGAGCCGCATCATCTGTCCTTTACGCACAAGCCATACATGCGGACGGCCAGCGGGGGGTTCAGTGCAAACAAAGAAATAACCGGAGCCCCCACAAAAAATATTGCAGCAGATTTTGTGTGGCGGAAGCTCGGAGTGTGGCAGTATATTGTAAACAATGAGCCTCTTGCAAAACTCTGGGTGGATGAGCGGCCATCCCGCGTTGATTCCATTTTCGGGATAGAATGAGGTGCATGGTGGTTCCATGGACCGAAATCCCAGTGCGGACAAAAAGGCCGTAGGCCGTTTAAACGTCCATAAGGGCGGGGCGTAAGCTCTGAGGGCCAACGTAGGGGAGCCAATCGCCGCCCGCAAGTTTTGCCAGAGGCTCTAAGGCAAGAGCATGTTTCCACACAGCCTCCTCGTATGCGAGAAGCCAGTCGACCTTGACCTCGGTGCGTATCGCCTTACGATGCGCGCAAGGTGAATACTGACAACATATTGAATCCACATAAGAAGGTTGCAGAGCTTTGCGCCGATGAGCTTCGAGCGGTGGATAATTGCATCCGCGAACAGCTCAATTCGGATGTAATGATGATTCCCGCTATTGGCAATTACATTGTCGATAGTGGCGGCAAGCGTCTTCGTCCCCTGCTCTGCATCCTGTCCGCCAAGCTCTTTGACTACCAGGGGGAACGCCATATTCCGCTGGCCGTAGTCGTGGAATTTCTGCATACCGCCTCCTTGTTGCACGACGACGTCGTTGATTCTTCGGGGATACGTCGCGGTGCGCCATCCGCAAATGGCGTATGGGGTAACCAGGCCAGTGTACTGGTGGGCGACTTTCTGTTTTCGCGCGCGTTCGAGATGATGGTGGGAAACGATCAAATAGATATTCTGAGCTTACTTTCAACAGTATCGAATACGCTGGCCGAAGGTGAGGTTTTACAGCTGGTACGCACCTTTTACCTGGAAATGAGTGAAGCCGAATATCTGGAAGTCATCGAGCGCAAGACTGCCATCCTGTTTTCCGCTGCGGCCGAGATTGGCGCGCGCATCAGCGGACAGGATGAGAATGTGATCAAACGTATGGCGGAATATGGTATGTGTCTGGGCGTCGCATTCCAGTTGGTGGACGATGCTCTGGATTATGCGGCCGAGGTGCAGGATGTGGGTAAACCTGTAGGGCATGACCTGGAGGAGGGGAAAATCACCATGCCGCTGATTCACGCCATGGCCAGAGATACTGCGCTGAGTGATATTGTTATCGGTATCGCGGAACGAGGGTCGTATGCTAAAGGCGAAAGGACGATGGTGCGCCGCGCGGTAAACGATGCGGGGGGGGTAGACCGCTGCCTCGCGGCAGCGCTGGAATATGCAGGGCGAGCCAAGCATGCCCTGCCCAACCATGGGAACGCGCAAATGCTCCGGCTTCTCGCTGAACTGGCGGATTTTTCGGCACAAAGGTCTTATTGATTCAGCGCTGCCCGTATAATATAGTTCCGATATGCGTACCTTGGCGTTAATCGCTTTTCTGGGGCTGCAACTGTCCATGTTCACATGCGGAATTGATATTCATATGGACCACATGGACGGAACGGCGGGCCAGATTGCCCATTCGCGCAGCGATGAAAGTGGTCATGGCGCGGACTCAATGGACCGGGTGTGCCAGATCCATGCATCGTCTCATGTATTTACGGATCAGGCTCCTTTTTCCATGCGTGACGCTGCGACGCCTCCTGAACGGATTTATCACCTGGCAACACTCAGCCTCGTTAACATACCCCACCTGATCGAACACCCTCCAAGATTGTTGCACGGCTGAAATTCGGGTCTGGACCGGAGATTATGAGCTGCTGTAACAATCGCGCATTGTTTGTAAAAAACATCTGGATTAGGCAAAGCCTCAAGGTTTCTATATAGCCCACTTCCGGCACATACCGGGCCCGTTTTTCAGCTTCCCCGCTCTTCAAAATTTTATCACAGGGGGAAACTGTGCGAATCTATCATATGACCATGGCATGCGTAGGGCTGCTATTTTTACAGCCCGCGGTACATGCCGAATCAATTACGCTCGAAAAAGCCATGCAACAGGCGGGAGATGCGCATCCCGATGTGCGTATGGCCGAGCAGGGTGTAGCGGCGGCTGAAGGCATGCTGACCGAGAAGTCGGCCTACGCCTACAACCCGGAAGTGCGGTTTCGACTGCGGCGCAGGCGGCTGGCGGACCGAAGTCATATTTATTTTGATTATTTCGTATTCTTGTCACAAAGGATCGAGATCCCAGGTAAACGTTCCAGTAGGAGTGAGGCGGCCAGGGCAGAGCTGGATGCGGCAGAAGAGAGCGCCAGGGATGTGCGCCAGCGGCGCATGGCCGCCGCCGCACGGGCAGCGACCATGCTGAATTTTTCCATACAGACCGAAAGTATTCGGCGACAACAGAAGAAGATTATGCAGCGACTGCTCAAGGCCGTACGGCAGGGCTTCAAGGCCGGTGAAAAGAATATGCTGGATGTCAACCTCGCTCGTGCATCCTTCGCCAACGCATTGGCCATGGCCGCCCGGTCAAGGCAGCGCTATCTGGGGGCCGAAGAGAACATGGCCAACGCTCTGGGTCTGCCGGGAAAAAGAGGACAGAATATTAATGTAATCCTTCCAACCCTGAATCCGGGCTGGAAGCCGCCGGCAAACGCCGTGCGGCTGGCTTTGGCTTCCCGGCCAGACCTTCAGGCGGTGAGGGCCGATACCAGGGCAGGTGAAGCCAGGGCACAACTGGCGGGTCTTGACCGCGTCCCCGATCCCACGCTCAACCTGTTTACAGGCCGGGATAGCAATGATCACCTTCTCGGACTGACCGTGAAATTCCCTCTCCCTATACTTAATTCCCACGCGGGGGCCTATAAGGCAGCCATTGCCAGACGTGAGCGCATAAAGGATATGGAACAATGGAGCGTCGTAAAATTAAAGCGGGAAGTCACTACGGCCATGCGTGAATATGCGGTCGCGGCCGGAACCTTCATCTCGTTTCAGCAAGGGCAAACGCCGGTGGTGGAAAACAACATTCGTCTGGCTCAAACAGCCTATGAAAACGGTGAGATGGACCTCTCCGACTTCGTCATCTACCTCGATCGCAGCCTCCAGGCGCGCACAACCCGTTTCGAGCTGCTCAAACAAATGTGGCTGACGCGTATCCGCCTGGCCGAAGTGCTCGGCCACCCCGAATATATCCTCAAAGGAATCCAGCCATGAACATACTGTTGACCCTTATATCCTTGCTTACGTTATCCGGCATTTCCGCACCGCCCGCTATGGCCGAAGGAAACGGTCGCGCTCAAGATACAACCCATCAGGAACAGGCTGGTGAAGTTCACTTGACTGCCGAACAAATCAAGCAAATCGGCTTGAAAGTGGAAACGTTGAGACCACAGTCCGATACGGAACTCGTTCGCGCACCGGGGACGGTAGCTTTTAACGCCTATCGCCTGATTGATGTCACCAGCCTTGTCGGTGGCGTGGTGCATGCACGCTATGTTCGTCTGGGTGACCGGGTAAAACGGGGACAAAAACTGATAACGCTAACGAGCACAGCTCTGGCCCAGGCCGAAGCCGGGTTCCTTCGCGCCGAGGCGGAACACCGCAAGAGTCGCCAGGACTTGGTGCGCATGAAGGGACTCGCGGAACAGAAAATTGTGTCTCAGGCTCGTTTGCAACAGGCGGAAAGTATCCACCAGTCCAACCATGCGGCTCTGGCGGCAGCCCGCGCGACGCTTGCCTCCTATGGTCTGAGAGGCCGGGATATAGATACATTGATCAGACATAGCGATTATGGTCAATTGACGCTCCGGGCATCGCGTTCTGGTGTTATTGTCGCGGATAATTTTCGTTTGGGGCAACATCTTGCGGCAGGAACGCTTCTCATACAAATCGCCGATACCCAAACGCTCTGGGTGGAAGCCAGGATCCCCGCAATGCAACTTTCAACCGTCAGGATGGGGCAAACCGCAACGATCATATCGAAAAACGGACGCCACCGTTACGTCGGGAAGGTGATCAATATTCATCCGCGACTGGATGCAGCGACCCGCACCGCAGGCGTCCGTCTGGAAGTGAAGGATGCGAATACTACCCTGTATCCCGGCATGTTCGTGGATGTTGAGATTCATGCAGAAACTGGCAAAAAGGCCTTGCTGCTTCCACGCGAGGCATTCCAGCGCGAGGGCGGGAAATTGATTGTATTCGTGGAGAAAGCACCGGGACATTACCAGCGCAGAGAGGTGCGTGCGGGCACCGCCAGCATGGGGCGTATCCCGGTACTGCAAGGGCTAGCGGCAGGCGATCGCGTGGTGGTCAAGGGAGCATTTTCCGTAGCCTCGGAACTGGCGAAAGCCGGTTTCGCGGAAGAATAGCCCATGTTTGCGAAACTGATTGATATCGCGATTAACAACCGCTTCCTTGTTCTCCTGTCCCTAGTTGGCGGGGTTGCCTATGCGGCCTTTGTTATTCCAAAACTGAATCTCGATGCCTTTCCCGATGTCACCAACATTCAGGTAACCATCAATACCGAATCGCCGGGGCTGGCTGCCAAAGAGGTGGAACAGCTGGTGACCTATCCGATTGAGGCTGTGATGTACGCCCTTCCCGATGTGCAGGAAGTGCGGTCCATCTCCAAGACCGGACTGTCGGTGGTCACGGTCGTATTCAGGGAGGGGACGGATATTTATTTCGCCCGCCAGCTGGTTTTCCAGAAATTACAGGCCGCCCGTCAAACCATTCCCGTATGGGCGGGCGTGCCGGGGATCGGTCCGAACACATCGGGGCTGGGGCAGGTGTTTCAGTATATTCTGAAAGCCAATCCGGGGGCTGATTTCGACGCGATGGCACTGCGTTCGCTGAATGACTGGGTGGTTAAACTAATGCTGATGCCGGTAAACGGCGTAACAGACATCCTCTCCTTCGGCGGCGAGGTACGGCAATATCAGGTGCGCCTGAATCCCGGCCACCTTCTCAGCTACGGCCTGCATGTTTCGGATATCGTTGCAGCCCTCAAGGCGAACAATCGTAATGCCGGTGGCTGGTACCTGCCGCAGGGCGACGAACAACTGGTGATCCGCGGCGTCGGCTGGATTCCCGCTGGTAAGGCGGGCTTGCAAGCCATCGCGGCGATACCGGTTAAAACAGTTCATGGTACGCCGGTGCGTATCCGTGATTTGGCGACGGTGGCCTTTGGCGGTGAAATCCGTCAGGGCGCGGTAACCATGACGGAGCGCGACCCGGCGGGTAAGGCCAAACCGCTCGGAGAAGTGGTGGCTGGCATCGTGTTAAAACGGTTCGGTGCCAATACCAAGGCCACGATCGACGACGTGAAAGCCCGCCTCGCTATCGTACAGAAGGCCTTACCCAAGGGTGTGACCATCCAGCCGTTCTACGACCAGTCCGATCTGGTTTCCAAAGCGATCTGGACGGTCGAAGAGGCCTTGATCGAAGCATTTGTGCTGATCGTAATCATCCTGTTCCTGTTCCTGATGAACCTGCGCGCTGCGGCACTGGTGCTCGTTTCCGTACCTGTATCGGTGTTGGCGGCACTGGCTGCCATGCAGTACTATGGCATTTCGGCCAACTTGATGAGCCTGGGAGGGCTGGCTATTGCCATCGGTATGATGGTAGACGGTTCCGTCGTCATGGTGGAAAATATCTTCAAACACCTGGAGCAGGTGAAAGAAGGCGATCATGGAATCGCGCTGCGCATTACCGAGGCCGCGCGTGAGGTTGCCCGCCCCGTATTGTTCGCGGTGCTGATTATCCTGATCGTATTCACACCACTGTTTTCGCTGGGTGGCGTAGCGGGAAAACTGTTCACACCAATGGCGGAATCCATCTGTTTTGCCATGTTCGCTTCGCTCCTGGTCGCCATGTTCGTGATGCCGGTGTTGGCTACCTACGCCTTCACCAGGGGTGTAAAACACAAAGACAGCCCGGTTCTGGCACCGTTGGCACGTTTCTATCACAGTAGCCTGAAAACGGCGCTTATACATCGCAAATGGGTGGTAGGCGGTGCAGTCACTGCGTTACTCGCCGCGCTAACGCTGGTTCCCTCCCTCGGCACTGAATTCGTGCCAACGCTGGAAGAAGGAACGCTTGATATTCGAGTGACCCTGAATCCATCCTCCTCGCTGGAATATGCTAAAGGTGTAGGCGAAAAGATGGAGAAAATTCTGGTCGAGAATTTCCCTGAGGTAACCTATGCCTCCGCCCGTACCGGCCGCGCCGAAATTGGTGGCGACCCGGAAGCCGTATCTAATGTCGAAATCTTTGTCGGCTTGAAACCGCATGATAAATGGACCTCCGCGATAAGCCGCGAAGCATTGCAAAACCTGATGCGCGAGAAGCTGGAGGCCGTGCCGGGCGCGTTGCTTGCATTCTCCCAACCGATTGCCACGCGCGTGGATGAGATGCTTTCCGGCGTCAAAGCGCAACTGGCCATTAAACTGTTTGGGCCAAACCTCAAGGTGCTGGCCGAGAAAGGCCGGGAAATCGAGCGGCTGACGAAAAACGTGAAGGGCACGCGCGATGTGGCTATGGAACAGATCGAAGGCGAAGCGCAACTGGTGATCCGACCGGACCGAAACAAGCTGGACCGTTACGGCATTCCGGTCAATGCGGTGATGCGTCTGATTTCGGATGGCATTGGTGGCGTCACCGCTGGACAGGTCATCAAGGGCAATGAGCGCTACAACATCTATGTGCGTCTGGGAAAAAAATACCGGAACAGTCCCGAAGCAATCGGCAATTTGATTCTCCAGGCACCGGATGGTGCATGGGTACGTTTGCGTGACGTGGCACATATTGCGGTGGAGATGGGTCCACCCATGATCCGGCGTGACGACGTGCAGCGCCGCGTTGTGGTCCAGTGCAACGTGGAAGGACGGGATATGGGTGGTCTGGTCGCCGAACTTGACCGGCGCATCCACCGGGAAGTCAAACTTCCTCCCGGCTATACGGTCGTTTTCGGCGGTCAGTTCAAGAACCAGCAGCGCGCACAGGCAAAACTGATGGTCGTGGTGCCATTGTCTCTGCTGCTAATTTTTCTGCTGCTGTATTTCGCCTTCCATTCGGCAGGGCAGGCATTGCTGATTATGCTCAACGTACCGATGGCGCTGATCGGCGGTATTCTGGCCCTGTCTATCTCCGGCCAATATCTGTCCGTACCCTCCAGTATTGGCTTTATCGCCCTGTTCGGCGTGGCGGTACTGAATGGTGTTGTCATGGTGGATGCGATCAACCGCTACCGTGAGGGTAGTAGCGATATAGACAAGTCGATACGCATGGGTGCGGAAAGCCGTTTTCGACCCGTGATGATGACCGCAACAATCGCAGCGCTGGGGTTAATTCCCCTGCTACTGTCCACCGGCATCGGTTCGGAAATTCAGCGTCCGCTGGCAACCGTGGTCGTCGGTGGTCTGATATCCTCCACGGCCCTGACGCTATTCGTGTTGCCTTGCCTGTATGCATTTTTTAGCCGTGAAAAGCATATAAGGGGCGTGTCATGATATATGAGCCTCTCGCAAAACGCGTGAGTTCTGCGAGAGGCTCATGTGATAAACGTTTCTAACCTGCATTATTCATGAATCGCCGCGATACGCAGCAGATGGCCGCTGGGCGGTTCGCCCGAAGGGAACCCTTGCGTACGGGCCATACCGGCGTTGCGGTACTTGCTAATGGAAATAACCATTATCTGCGTGCCGCGCCTTGGTCTGACCCGTACGCAAGGGTTCTGAGGCACGACTTATGGGTAAAGGGCAGGGCTAGCTTTTACGCATAAAAGCCGCCGCTTGCACCATAATCCGTAACGCTTTCTTCACTTCCTCCCAGTTACGTGTTTTCAGGCCGCAATCGGGATTGATCCACAATCGTTCGGCCGGGATACGCCGGGTGGCCTGTTGCATTAATGTAACAATATGCTTGATCGTTGGTACATTCGGCGAATGAATATCATACACGCCCGGACCGATTTCGTTGGGGTAAGAAAACGCCTCGAACACGTCGAGCAACGCCATATCGGAACGGGATGTTTCAATCGTAATCACATCGGCGTCCATAGCCGCAATGGATGCGATAATATCGTTAAAATCTGAATAACACATATGCGTATGGATCTGCGTATTGTCCCCCACACCGGATACCGCAATACGAAATGCCCGCACGGCCCAATCCAGATAATGTCCCCAGCCTACCTTGCGTAGCGGCAAGCCCTCGCGGAGGGCTGCCTCATCGACCTGGATGACGCGAATACCTGCTCTCTCAAGATCATTCACCTCATCACGCAGGGCCAGCGCAATTTGAGAGCATGTGTCGCTACGCGGCTGATCGTCGCGCACAAATGACCAGTTCAGGATGGTAACGGGACCTGTCAACATGCCTTTTACCGGTTTTCGGGTCAGGGATTGCGCATATCTGGCCCATTCAACGGTCATAGCTTCAGGGCGTGCTACATCGCCATAAATAATTGGTGGTTTTACGCAGCGCGAGCCATAGGACTGTACCCAGCCATGACGGGTAAATGCAAAACCGTCAAGTTGTTCGCCAAAGTATTCCACCATATCATTGCGCTCCGCTTCCCCATGCACCAGCACATCCAGACCCGTATCTTCCTGGAAACGGATCACTTTCTCGATTTCATGATACATGAACGCACGGTATGTATCCTGTCCAATTTCTTTTTTTTTGAATCTCTGCCGTGCACTTCGGATCCCGGACGTTTGCGGGAAGGAACCGATCGTCGTCGTCGGATAAAGCGGTAGTTTGAGCCATGCTCGCTGCAAAGGTGCCCGTTTCTCATAAGGGCTGTGGCGCTGCTCCATACCGACATGAATAGCGCCCAGGCGGGCTTGCACATCAGCTCTGTGTACTTTCTCCGATACACGGCGCCTGGCACAGGCATTTCTCGCATGGCGCAGCGGTCCGGCTACAACGTCACAGCCCTGATCCAATGCCTGCTGCAATAGCGAAATTTCCGTTAATTTTTGCCTGGCAAATGCAAGCCATGGCTTGATGCCGGGATCAAGATCGGTCTCCCACTCCAGATCCATCGGCACATGTAATAATGAGCAGGAGGGGGCCAGCCAGAGGTGTTCGCCCAGCTTCTCCTTGAGCGGCTGCAATAATATCAATGTCCGATCCAGATCGGCGCGCCAGATATTTCGTCCGTCCACGCAGCCAACAGAAAGCACGCGGCCATCAGGCAACAGGGTGATGGCCCTGCTCAACTCCGACGCAGCACGAATGGCATCGAGATGCAAACCATCCACATCCAGAGTACAGGCCAGCTCAAGATTGTCGCGCAGTTCACCGAAATAGGTGGTCAACAACAGTTTTGGGCGCTGTCCTGATAATTGTTCGTAACAACCGGCAAATGCATCGCGCCACCGGGGTCCGATATCGAGGGCCAATACAGGTTCATCCACCTGTACCCACGCCACCCCCTGTGCCTTAAGCCGCACAAAAATTTCCACGTAGACCGGAATCAGCCGTTCCAGCAGGGTCAGCTTGTCGAACACACCACCCTTGGCCTTACCCAACCACAGATAACTTAAGGGGCCAAGTATGACCGGTTTAACCCGGTGCCCTGCTGACTGCGCTTCCCCGACTTCATCAAACAGCTTGTTCGAAGCCAGCCGAAAAGACTGGCCTTTGCTGAATTCGGGTACAATGTAATGGTAATTGGTATCGAACCATTTGGTCATTTCACAAGCAGCAACATCCTGGCCGGACGGTGCTCGACCGCGTGCCATCCTGAAACAGGTATCAAGGTCCACTTCTCCGCCATGCCAACCAAACCGCTTCGGAATCGCCCCCAACATCAGCGACGTGTCCAGAACATGGTCATACCAGGAGAAATCACCGACAGGCAAACAGCCGATACCCGCGCGCTCCTGGACCTTCCAATGCCGCTCGCGCAAGCTCGCTCCGGTACGCTGTAGCTCTTGCTCGCTCATGATCCCCTGCCAGTATTGCTCCAGCGCAAATTTCAGCGACCGCTGTTCGCCGATACGCGGGAAACCCAGATTATGCGTTTTTGTCACGTTCAATACCTCCGATATCTGTTGCGCAAAGCCTGCTGGTCGGTAATGATTCAATCAAACTGATAAAGATAATGAAGATCATGAAGGACATTCATGTTTATAGAGGTCAGACATCTTCGAAGCCTGCAGGCCATCGCCGAAAACCGCTCATTGGCGCATGCGGCGAAACATCTGCACTTGACGCAATCGGCGCTGTCTCACCAGATCAGGGCACTGGAAAACTATTTTGACACACCCCTGTTTTTTCGCGGCGGCAAACCCTTGCGCATGACCCTCGCCGGACAGCGGATGGTTGACCTGGCCGAACGGCTGTTGCCACAAATAGTCCATGCCGAATATGAATTAAAACGCATGGCCGGTGGTGAACTGGGGCGACTGCATATCACCATCGAATGTCACGCATGCTTCGAATGGCTGATGGACACGCTGGACAGCTATCGGGAGCACTGGCCCGATATTGAAGTCGACCTGCGTATGGGTATGAGTTTCGATGCCATGCCGTCATTACTGCATGGCGATATTGATCTGGTCATCAGCTCCGATCCGGTGGAAACAGACGGCATCATCTTCGAGCCACTATTTCCTTACGAAGGCAGGCTGGTGGTCGCCCCCGACCATGTGCTGGCAGCAAAACCGTTTATTCAGGCTACCGATCTCGCGGATCAGACCCTGATCACCTACCCTGTTCCACGCAATAAACTGGATATATTCCAATACTTTCTTACACCGGCGGGCATTGAGCCCAAAGCTGTTCGCCATTCTGAATTAACCGCGATGATGTTACAGCTGGTTGCCAGCAGGCGCGGCGTCGCGGTGCTACCGGATTGGGTGCTGCATGAGTCGACATTATCAGGCCGCGTATGTTCATTGCCACTCGGTCCACAGGGATTGCACGGCATGCTCTATGCCGCAGTACGTAAAGCGGATCGTCGATTACCCTTTATTCAGGATTTTATCAGCCTGGCTTCTCACGCTGTAGATCCCGGTTAAGCCATTCAGGTCTGGATTGCATGCGGAGCCTAAAACATGCTTGCCATCCTCCCATTTTATCCATATATTGCGTCTTATATTTTATAAACCACAATATCATGTGTCTATGAAAAGCTCCAGCGAGAATCTGGTTTTACACCCTAAGCTCGCGTAAAGGCAAAGAGTGATGACCAACATGGCGCCCGTCGCTCTCCTTTTTCGTGCGCTTACTTTCATTTTCCGGGAGGATAAATATGCAAGACGAAACCATGTTACCAACACACGCCGATTTACAAGCCCCGATGGCATTTGAACCTGGAACCGGACAGCACGCGTTTGATTGTCTGGTGATGCGCCGTAACAGCAAGGTGACTGCATTTGATCGCAGCAAAATCATGGTGGCTATCACCAAGGCGTTTCTTGCCGTCGAGGGTGATTCCGCCGCCGCATCGTCTCGTATCCACGAGATTGTTGACAGATTAACGGTTCAGGTTGTGGATGCACTGCTACGTCGTTTGCCTGAGAACAGCACCATTCATATTGAAGACATTCAGGATCAAGTGGAACTGGCCCTGATGCGC
Organism: uncultured Zetaproteobacteria bacterium; assembly: GCA_964624255.1. Classification (GTDB taxonomy): domain Bacteria; phylum Pseudomonadota; class Zetaproteobacteria; order Mariprofundales; family Mariprofundaceae; genus JAUZQZ01. Next base: position 42,784 of record CAZUWV010000001.1, on the reverse strand, counting down.
GAAGGACACCATAAGGTTGCCAGGGCTTATGTATTGTACCGCGCGGCAAGAGCCAGCGAGCGCGAAACCAGGCAAGAGGGAACACCTGTAGACATGCAAACCCTCAACCTTCTGATGAAAGACGGTTCGCGCCAACCCTTAAATCAGGGATGCCTGCAAGCCCTGATCGCAGAGGCCACAGAGGGGCTCGACGGTGTAGATGTAGATACGCTCCATGAATCCATCCAGCGCAACCTTTTTGATGGCATGAAAGAAAAAGATTATCGCCTGGCACTGGTGATGAGTGCTCGCAGCATGATCGAACGCGACCCGGCCTATAGCGAAGTGGCCGCCAGAATATTGTTGGATAATGCGCGCCATGAAGCACTTTCTTTTGTGGATGGTGTACCCGTTGAGGTATCGCAGAGGGATATGATGCACCGTTACGCTGATTATTTCCCTGCCTATATCCGTAAAGCGGCTGAACTTGAATTGCTGGATGAAGAACTTACGCGCTACGACCTCAAGGTACTGGGGCAGGCCCTCGAAGCCGGGAACGATCATGGGTTTACCTATCTGGGCCTGCAAACCCTTTATGACCGCTATTTTATTCATCATGGCGATATCCGTTTTGAATTGCCGCAGGCATTTTTCATGCGTGTTGCCATGGGTCTGGCAATGAACGAAATTAACCGTGAGGTACGGGCAATTGAGTTTTATAAGCTCCTTTCCTCATTCGATTTCATGAGCAGCACGCCAACCCTGTTCAATTCAGGCACATTGCGGCCACAGATGTCATCGTGTTACCTGACGACCATACCGGATTCACTGGACGGGATTTATGATGCCATCAAGGATAATGCCCTGCTTTCCAAATACGCGGGCGGTTTGGGTAACGACTGGACATCGGTTCGAGGTCTGGGTTCATACATCAAGGGCACCAATGGTTCTTCGCAGGGCGTAATTCCATTCCTTAAAGTCGCTAACGATACAGCCGTCGCCGTCAATCAGGGTGGTAAACGTAAAGGTGCAGTGTGCGCCTATCTGGAAACATGGCATATTGATGTGGAAGACTTTCTGGAGCTACGCAAAAATACCGGTGATGAACGTCGCCGTACCCACGACATGAATTCCGCCAACTGGATCCCTGATTTATTTATGAAACGTGTCGCCGAAGAATCAGACTGGTCGCTCTTTTCGCCCGAAGAGGTGCCCGACCTGCACGGATTGACAGGAGAAGCATTTGAAAAAGCGTATGAAGCGCATGAGGCCAGGGCGGAGCGCGGTGAACTGCGTATTTACAAAGTCATTCCTGCTGTTGAATTATGGCGAAAGATGCTGGGGATGCTGTTTGAAACAGGGCATCCCTGGGTAACATTCAAAGACCCGTGTAATATTCGCTATACCAATCAGCATATGGGTATGGTCAACTCTTCCAACCTCTGCACGGAAATCACGCTGCACACCAATCAATCTGAAGTCGCCGTGTGCAATTTAGGCTCAGTTAATCTGGCGCGGCATGTGAATGCTGAAGGTACGGGTCTGGATCACGCAAAACTTGAGCGTACCATCAATACAGCCATGCGCATGCTGGATAATGTGATTGATTACAATTATTACAGCGTACCGCAAGCCCGGAAGTCCAACCTTTGTCACCGCCCTGTCGGCATGGGAATCATGGGTTTTACCGACACCCTGTATCAGCTTAATCTGGCATATGCGTCAGAAGAAGCTGTTGAGTTTGCTGACCGCAGCATGGAAACAGTCAGTTATTATGCTATCCGGGCGTCATCCGCATTGGCAGCAGAACGTGGGCGTTACACAAGCTTTGAAGGCTCGCTTTGGAGCCAGGGTATTTTACCGATTGATTCCCTGCAATTGCTAAAAAAGGCGCGTGGTGAGAAGTATTTTCAAGTGGATGAGTCAAGCACCATGGATTGGAGTGATTTGCGACAAACGGTACTGAAACAGGGAATGCGCAATTCCAATGTACTCGCTATCGCACCCACGGCAACCATCGCCAATATCTGCGGTGTATCGCAAAGCATCGAGCCGAGTTATCAGAACCTTTATGTGAAATCCAATCTCTCCGGCGAGTTTGTCGTCGTGAACACCTACCTCGCAGATGATTTGAAGGCTTTGGGCCTGTGGGATGAGGTGATGATCAACGATTTGAAATATTATGACGGCTCGGTACAACCGATGGCGCGCGTACCCGAACATATTAAAGCTAAATATGCGACGGCTTTTGAGATTGATTCGCGCTGGTTGATCGAAGCGGCCGCTCGCCGCCAGAAATGGATTGACCAGGCGCAAAGCTTAAATCTCTATATGGCAGAGCCATCGGGTAAAAAACTGGATAATCTTTACAAGCTGGCATGGGTTCGCGGCTTGAAAACCACTTATTATTTGCGTTCCATGGGCGCATCACATGTAGAAAAAAATACCGACAGCATCGTACAGGTCGAGGATGAGCCCAGCACTTGCTCCATTCTCGATCCAGACTGCGAAGCGTGTCAGTAAGGGGAATATTCAATGTTAAACTGGGATAATCCGCTCGACACCATAAAACCATCGGATGGTACCGCCGAAGCCGATACAGGAATGGCAGAGACAGAAACTTTACCGGCACAGGATTTGCGGCCCATCCGTGCTGAAGATAAAAGGGTAGTCGGTGGTATGGGCGATATCAACCAGCTCGCGCCATTCCGTTATCCGTGGGCGTGGCAATATTTCTTGAATGCCAACAAAAACCACTGGACACCGCTGGATATCAACATGAATCAGGATGTGCATGATTATCATCACAAGCTGACGCTGGAAGAAAAGCATGTGTATGAGAATGTGCTCGCCTATCTGACTACATCGGACATTTTGGCGATGCGCAATATCGGTCTTGCAGTGATGGAGAAGATGACTGCGCCAGAGTTGCAAATTTATCAGGCGCGCCAGGTCTATGAGGAAGCATTGCATACCTGGACATACCAGCATTGCATTGAATCCATCGGTTTGGACCAAAGCGAGATTTACAATCGTTATCGTGTTGTACCCGCAATCAGCCACAAGATCCAGATCGCCAACAGACGGATGAATTCGATATTACGCTCACATATTAATCTGTCCGACAGAGATGAGTTGCATAATTTTGTACTCTCTTATTTTTTCTTTGCAGCCGTGTTTGAGGGCAGTTGGTTCTACAATGGTTTTTCACCCATTTTTTCACTGCAACGCCGAGGACTGATGAAGGGTACTGCGGAGCAACTACAATACATTATGCGCGATGAGGTGATGCATGCCGGCTTCGGCATCCGCGTAGTTCGCCAGATCATGCGTGAAGAAAATATTGGGCTGGATAAAAAGCTTGTACGCGAAATGTGGGAAGAAGCGGAAGAGGCGGAACATGGCTATGCCCGCTACTTGCTACCGGAGCCAATTTTAGGCTATAGCGCCAAAGACCACATCCGACAATTCCGCTTTATTGCTAACCGCAGAGCCAGACAGATGGACATGGAAGAGCCATTCCCAGATGCGGACAACGCGCTACCCTGGCTGGATGAGCAGGCCAACCTTAAAAAGGAAAAGAACTTCTTTGAAACGCGGGTCACTGAATATCAAACCGGTGGAGGCTTGAATTGGACTTAGTATCTGAGCCACTTAACCTAATTTGTTCACGACTCCCCGGTATCCGCGTTAGTTTTTCGACTTGTCCACAATCCTGGACTGGCCGATCCAGCTCATCATCGAACGGAGTTGTTTACCGACACGCTCGATTTCATGTTCGGAGGCCAACCTGCGCTTGGCGTTCATGGAAATCTTGCCAGAATTACACTCTTCCACGAATTCGCGAGCAAACTCACCAGACTGGATCTCCTTCAATATCCGCTTCATCTCTACCTTGGTTTCTTCGTTCACCACGCGCGGACCACGGGTGAGATCGCCATATTCAGCCGTGTTGGAGATGGAATAACGCATATTGGCGATTCCACCTTCATAAATCAGATCCACAATGAGCTTCACTTCATGCAGGCACTCGAAATAGGCCATTTCGGGCGGATAGCCCGCTTCCGTCAGCGTCTCGAAACCGGCTGTAATCAATGCCGTCAAACCACCGCAAAGCACGGCCTGCTCACCAAACAGATCAGTTTCGCATTCATCGCGGAAATTGGTTTCAATCACACCAGCGCGGGTGCCACCATTCGCCCTGGCATAGGAAAGTGCCAGTGCCTTGGCATGGCCGGAGGCATCCTGGTCCACGGCAATCAGACTCGGTACGCCGCCACCTTCGGTAAAGGTATGGCGCACCAGATGCCCCGGTCCCTTGGGTGCAATCATAATCACATCCAGATCATCGCGCGGTTTGATGGTGGCAAAATGGATATTAAAACCATGCGCAAAGGCCAGTGCTGCGCCTTTCTTGATATTCGGTTCGATAGACTCACGGTATACCTGCGCCTGATTCTCATCCGGCAGCAATACCATGACAACGTCGGCACCTTTTACAGCGTCAGCAATTTCAGTCACCCGTAATCCGGCAGTCTCTGCTTTGGGCCAGGATGCGGAATGCTTACGCAGGCCCACAGTGATATCCACGCCGGATTCTTTCAGGTTCAGGGCATGGGCATGCCCCTGAGAACCATATCCCAAAATACTTACTTTTTTACTCCGAACAATTGAAAGATCGGCATCATCATCATAGTAAACGGTCATTGCCATGGCTTGCTCTCCTGTGCTGTTAAATTAAAAAAGGGTGCGCAGGATAGTATCTTTTCCGCCGAACTTCATCTTTTTAGTTGCAAGCCATTGCCGAAAAGGCGGAGCGGCGATATGTTGCCTTCCATGTTGATGATGATTGCTCCGGCCAAGAAGCTGGATATTGAAACACCAGCGCCGGTCTCCACATTTACCACACCGAAATTTCCGGATGACTCGCGGGAATTGGTGAAGAGTTTGCGGATGATGTCTGCTGAAGAGCTCGGCCGGTTGATGAAAATCAGCCCCCGTCTTGCTATATTAAATGCGCGACGTTATCGCTACTGGCATATGCCGTTCACGCTGGGAAACGCCAAACAGGCACTGTTTGCCTTTCGCGGCGATGTTTACGCCGCACTGGATGCCGATAGTTTAAACGAGGCGGATATACATTTCGCGCAGGACCACTTGCGCATCCTTTCAGGGCTGTACGGCCTGTTACAGCCACTGGATTTGATGCAGGCCTATCGTCTAGAGATGGGGACGCGACTGTCCAATGCGCGCGGCAGGGATTTATATGCATTCTGGGGACGGCGCATCACCGATGCCCTGGATCAGGCAATGTCGAAACAGGGTACCTCCACACTGATTAACCTGGCCTCCAATGAGTATGCAAAAGCAGTGCAGCCCTTGCGGCTGTCCGGGCGCATGATTCACGTTCAGTTCAAGGAGCAAAAGGATGGTGGCTATAAAACCATCGGTATCCATGCAAAAAAGGCCCGCGGCCTGATGAGCCGGTTTGTCATCAGGAACCGCATCGACATACCCGAGGATATCAAACAGTTTAACCAGGCCGGTTATCACTACCGACCTGATATGTCTTCAGCGTCAGCATGGGTCTTTGCCAGGGAACTAGCCTGAACTATTCATAAATCGCCGCGATGATTGCGCCGAACCTTTGTTTGCAACGGATTCCGAGGAAGGAGGCCGCAGCCATGCATACGGACGACCGACGAGGGATTCGGTGCGAACAAAGGAACAAGCAAGGGCGCGGCAGCATTTATGAATAGTCCAGGCTAGGGCAAGGCGCAGTGCACAGATAAGGGTTATCCGCAACGCAGTATGATCCGTGTGCAAGGACTCCTTTCGGGCAAGTAATGGCGGGCGTTGTGTCCGTTTGAATTGGCTATGGTCAATCCCGCACTCGTGCGCCGGGCCTTGGCGCGCAAATTGCTTTTCAGCGAATGTCGATAGTCCGGGCAGACCGGAACAATCTGTGGGCGTGCGGTAATAAATACTTCTCCACTTCGTTTCTGTCAGCACAGATTCCGACTTTTTGCATGGAGGTCACCGGCGCGTCGTGCATGCCACAGGGTACAATGCCGGAAAAATGTTTGAGGTTGGGTGCGATGTTCAGCGCCACGCCATGGTAACTGACCCACTTGCGACAGCGCACGCCAATGGCGGCAATCTTTTTACCATCAACCCATACACCTATACCGCGCTCACTGCGCCCCGCGATAATGTCGAAATCAGCCAATGTACGAATCGCCATCTCTTCCAGGCGCCATACATGTTTGTGTAAATCCCGCTCTTCGCGCAAATCCGCAATCACATAAGCGACCAGTTGCCCTGGCCCATGATAGGTGGCTTCGCCACCGCGCCCCGTTTCAAATACCTCCATGTGTTCCTCGCCAATATCCTGTAGCAGAATATCGCCCCTATGGCCGGATGTACCGAGGGTGAACAGGGGAGGGTGTTCAGTCAGAATCACGCAGGACACAGCCGCACCGTCGAGTACACGGTTAACTTCCGCCTCCTGTTCGGCGATGGAATCTGCATAACCCTGTTGCGCATGCCGGATAACGCGCAGGCCCTCACCATCATTGTCCATCCGCCGATACTATCAGCTATCGACAATGGAAATGAAGTTCGCCCGCATTGACCCGTCCCGCTTACGCCCTACAATAGCCGAAACTGGCCTGCGCTATTCATCAATCCTCGTGATGATTACGAATAGCGCAGGCCAGAAGCCTGTCGGACTTTTGGGCATTTGGAGTAGCGTGTGACTGAATCAATATCTTCCCGTAGCGAAGCAGCCGATCCGGGCTTTGAACAGACATTGAAGCGCTTGAATGCGCTGGTCGAAAAACTCGAATCCGGCCAATTGTCGCTTGAAGGGAGCGTGGCTGCCTTTGAAGAAGGCGTGAAACTGACCCGCCATTGCGAAGCCTTGCTGGATTCAGCCGACCAGCGGCTTCAGGTCCTCGATAAAAATGAATAAATATACGCCACAGCAACGGCTGGAGCAGTGTGCGGTAGAAACCAATGCGGCGCTTGATACGATGTTCGCGGCGCGTGCGAAATGTATTCCTGAACGCCTGCGGGAAGCCATGCATTACAGCCTGATGGCTGGCGGCAAGCGTATCCGTCCGTCGCTCATGCAGGAATGTTTTTCGGCCTGCTGTGGAGAGGGTGAAATCATGCCAGCCATGATGAGCGTTGAATGTATGCACACCTATTCGCTCATTCATGATGATTTACCCTGCATGGACGATGATGATCTGCGGCGCGGAAGACCGACCTGCCACAAGCAGTTCGATGAGGCATCCGCCATACTTGCCGCCGATGCATTGCAATGCCTGAGTTTTGAATTATTGACGGAAGTGGATGTATCGGCGGGCTTGCGCGTAGAACTCGTCGGTCATCTCGCATTGGCTGCGGGAGCTCAGGGTATGGTTGGCGGCCAGATGCTGGATATGCTGGCTGAAGAGAAAACGGTGCAGGATGTGTTGGAAGTCGAACGCATCCATGTCCGCAAGACCGGAGATTTACTGCGCTATTGCTGTGAAACAGGCGCCATGCTGGCGCGCGCGGATACGACAAGGGTGGACGCATGCTGCCGCTACGGTAAAGCTGTCGGGCTACTGTTTCAAATTGCCGATGATATTCTGGATGCGACGGGCAGCAGCGAGGTGCTGGGGAAAAGTCCGGGCAAGGATGCCACGCAACATAAGGCTACCTATGTGTCTCTGCTCGGCCTGGAACGTGCCCGCGAAATTGCAGACGAGATGCTGTGTCTTGCGGTTGAGGCCCTAGTGCCTTTGGGCGAGAATGGCGCACGCCTGGCGGCACTTGCCGCTTACATTCGGGAGAGAAAGAAATGAGCACCATACTTATTGCGACGACGTCATCATGAGCGGACCTTCGCTACTGTCCGGTATTCACGGGCCAGATGACGTCAAGCGTCTGAGCGTGGAACAACTTCCCCGCCTGGCGGCAGAAATGCGGGATTATCTTATCAAGACACTGGCGCCAATCGGCGGCCATCTGGGTGCCGGACTTGGCGTGGTGGAACTGACCATTGCCCTGCACCGGCTGTTTGATTCGCCCCGTGACCGTATCATATGGGACGTGGGGCATCAGGCCTATCCACACAAAATGCTGACCGGAAGGCTGGAACAAATGCCCGGCATCCGGCAGCGCGGCGGATTGTCCGCCTTTACCAAACGTACCGAATCCGAACATGACCCCTTCGGTGCCGGGCACGCCTGCACCTCAATATCCGCAGCCTTCGGCATGGCTACCGGACGCGATATTAACAGAGAGCACAAACATATCATCGCCGTCATTGGCGATGGCGCGTTGACCGGCGGCATGGCTTTTGAGGGTTTGAACAATGCCGGAGAAAGTAAAAGCCAGCTCTTGGTCATTCTCAATGATAATGAAATGTCCATCGCCCCCAATGTTGGCTCGATGTCCGCCTACCTGGCCCGCCTGATTTCCGGTAAAACCTACGCCAATGTGCGGGATGCCACGCGCAAGGTGCTGGAGAAAGTCCCGACAGCCCTGGAGGCCGCGAAACGGCTGGAAGAGCATGTCAAGGGCATGGTCATGCCCGGTACATTATTTGAAGAAATGGGATTCCGTTATGTTGGTCCCATTGATGGCCATGATTTTCGTCACCTGTTGCCCACGCTGGAGAATTGCAAGAATCTGGATGGTCCTGTGCTGTTGCATATCGTCACCCGGAAAGGCTTGGGGTTCGCCCCTGCCGAAGAAGACCCGGAAACATGGCATGGCCTGGGCCCCTACAACATGGAAACGGGCGAGCCGATCAAGGCGAAGGGACAAGCTCCCACCTACACGCAGGTATTCGCCGATACCCTGGCCGACCTGGCCGACCACGATGACCGGATTGTAGCTATTACTGCGGCCATGCCGGGCGGTACCGGTCTTTCCCGCTTTGCCAGGCGGCATCCTGATCGCTGCTTCGATGTCGGTATCGCCGAACAGCATGCCGTAACATTCGCGGGTGGTCTGGCCGTGGAAGGCTTAAAGCCCGTCGTGGCTATTTATTCGACTTTTATGCAACGGGCCTACGATCAGATTATTCACGACATCTGCATTCAGAACCTCCCCGTAGTCTTCTGTATGGACCGAGCCGGGGTGGTGGGTGCCGATGGCGCGACGCACGCAGGCAGCTTCGATATAGCTTTTCTACGCTGCATTCCCAACCTCACAATCATGGCGCCCATGGATGAGGCCGAACTGGCGGATATGCTGGTGACAGCCATCAGGCTAAAGGGTCCGAGCGCTATTCGTTACCCGCGCGGTAGCGGCTCCGGTGCCGATCCGGGAGCGCCAAAGGAACTTGGTATGGGTAAAGCAACCGTGCTGAAAGAAGGGAAAGACGGCCTCGTCGTAGCGGTAGGCAGCCGCGTCCATGACGCTCTGGCGGCTGTGGAAGCGCTACATCAGATGGGTGATGATGGCAAAGATCTGACATTAATTAATCTTCGCTTTATCAAGCCACTGGATACAGCGTGCATCCTGACGCATCTGAAGAAAAACAAACCACTGGTCGTAGTAGAAGAAGGAGCGGCGGAGGGGGGCATCGGCGAAGCCATCGCGACATTGGCGCTGACACACGGTTGGCATGGGCCATTTGCCAACATGGGTATGCCGGATGCGTTCCCGGCACACGGAACCCAGGCCGAAGTGCTGCACGACCTTGCACTGGATAAAGAGGCCATCATCGCCCGTTTGCTTGACCTGGAAAAATAAGGGGTATCAGAAGGGCTTTTCTTCCATCTGCGCCCGTGATTCACCATCCAGCAAATCGCGCACCATGCAGCTAAGCGCAGGCACGGATACCGGCTTGGTCATGACACGACAATTTTGCAGGTTCTCCATCTCTTCCCGGACCTGTTCCTCGCCATAACCGGTCTGGAATAAAACAGGCAGGCCCGGAGCGCATGCGCGCATGCGGAGCGCTGCACCCACACCACCCAACTGCGGCATGACCACATCCAGTATAGCTAAACGGATCTCATCTTGATGTTCCTCGAACAGGCTAACCGCTTCTTCTCCGTTAGCCGCAACGCGTACACGATAGCCCATAGACTCCAGCAACTCCCGGGAAACCTCGCGTACGGACTCTTCGTCGTCAGCCAGCAAAATGGTCTCGCCATGCCCTGCCAGCATCTGCCCTTCCGCAAGAAGGGAAGGCGTTCCGGCCTGCCGGATCAGGGGAAGAAACACATAAAAGGCACTTCCCTTCCCCTCCTCGCTCTCCACTTCGATGACGCCGTTATGGGACTGCACCGCACCGTACACCATGGCCAGACCCAGGCCCGTCCCTTCACCTGTGTCCCTGGTGGTGAAAAATGGATCGAACAGTTGATGCAAATTCTTCTCAGGAATACCACGGCCGTTATCCTCGACCACCAGTCGAACATAAGGCTTGCGCAGAAGGTCTGGATGCCGACTCCACAAGGCTTTGTTCACTTTCAGCACATCCAGTGAGACGCGGATTGCCGGATGGGCTTGGCCGCTAACGGCATGCCTCGCATTGGTGATAAGGTTCAGTAAGATCTGCTGGAGAAGAGTGGCATCTCCATTCACCGTGCACTCAGTATCCGGTATATCCAGTGCGAAACTGATATTCTCGGGAACGCTGCTGCGCGACAGCTTGAACACCTCCTTCAAAAAGGAGGTCAATACCATAGGCTGCATATCCATCGTGCCTTTGCGCGCGAAGGTCAATAATTGTGAAATCATGTCTGCGGCACGAAATCCCGTTGTCTCAACCCGCTTCAGCTTCTTCTGTGCCTCGGGATAAGCCATCAGCGTCTTACGGACGAGATACACCGTACCGAGCATGCCGGCCAGCATGTTGTTAAAATCATGCGCGATACCACCAGCCAGCGTACCAATCGCTTCCATCTTCTGGGCCTGATAGAATTGCTCTTCCAGCTTTTTAATTTTGCTGATGTCATCGTGAACGCCGACAAAACGGGTCACCTCTCCACACTCATCGAAAATGGGAGAAATGGTCAACATAACAGGATGAAGGCTGCCATCCTTTCTTCGATCAATAACTTTATCCTTCCAGATTTCTCCCGCCAGAATCGTTTTCCACATCCTTTCGTAATAGGCGGCATTCTGCTGGCCACTTTTTAGAATGTTGGGAGTCTTGCCGATGGCTTCTGTAGCGGGATATCCGGTTATTTTTGTGAATGCCGCATTGACATATTCGATCACACCATCCCGGTCCGTAAGCATAATAGATTCGCTGACTTGCTCGATGGCCCCAAGAAGATTGCGTAACGATGCCTTCCTGTTCCTTCTTTCCATGACAAGGGCAGCGAGTCCGGCGGCGCGCCTGATGTCATGCAGCTCTCTCTCACCAGGTGCACACGGATGGTCGTAATACATGGCAAATGTGCCCAGCACATGATGACTGGCGTCTTTAATGGGCTCCGACCAGCACGATTGCAATGCGTGGGAAAGCGCCAAACCTTTATAGTCGTTCCACAGGGGGTCGGTCGAAATATTTTCGACAATCACTCGCTCGCCCAAAAAAGCAGCCGTACCACACGACCCCGCACAAGGCCCGATGGCAGTGCCGTCGATGGCAGCCATGTATGTATTTGGCAAACTCGGCGCGCCACCATGGAACAATCGATTCCCTCTCAGGATCAGGATGGAGGCACGCATTCCGGGATAACAATCTTCAAACATGAGACAAATCGCATCATAAATATCCGAAACCGGTTTTTCGAAAATGACCATCTCAAGGATTTCTGATGTTTTCTCATTCACACTGTCCATTCGCTTACGTGCGCTAATATCTGTAATGGAAACCAATAGCTGGCCCCATGTATCCTCATGCCCGGGTATGATCGAAATGCGTATCAGGGTATGGACCTCTTCCCCTGTCAACGTTTTGGTGACCGTTTCACCAGCCGCGCAGCTTTCGCCTCCGGCCAGAGAAACCAGCGCCTCTTTGAATATCCCGAGGAACGCCTCGGTAAAGGTTTTATCTATTTCTTCAAGAAACTGCCTCCGGCCATCGGCTTGATAAAGATTTAGCGCTGCCTTGTTGACCTGAAGGACTCTGACCTTCCCCGCGCACATCCCGACCGCTTCCTGATGGCTTTCAAAGTATGCCTCCAGAGCATCCGGTCCGGAGGGACACCACTGCCCGATGATACTTTTTACCCCTGACATATCTCCCACCCACAAAGGAACAGGAGCCTCGTCGAACATGCGCCTAAACGCATCATCCGGCAATAGAAAGGAAGATGGCACCTCGTATTCCCACTCTGCGGTCGTGGTCACCTTACGAGCCCCCATCCAACAGTTCGCGGAAAATACGACTAAGCTCGGGGACAGATGTTGGCTTACTTACAATACGGCAGCCTTTCAGCCCCTCCATCTCTCTGCGAACCTGCCTCTCGCCATAACCTGTTTGAAACAGGATAGGCAAGCCCGGAGATGCCACACGCATGCGAAGCGCAGCATCTACACCACTCAACTGCGGCATGACCACATCCAGTATGGCCAGACGAATCTCATCCCGATGCTCGCCGAACAGTCTGACTGCCTCTTCTCCATTGGCCGCTATCAACACGCGATAACCCATGCTTTCTAATAGTTCGCGGGAGACTTCGCACACCAGTTCCTCATCATCGGCCAACAGGATAGTTTCGCCATGACCCTCTACCCGCACCTCTTCTTCCTCGGATGAGGGGGCGATATCGGCTTGTTCAAGCAGGGGAAGAAATACATGAAATGCGCTCCCTGTTCCCTCCTCGCTTTCCACCTCAATAACACCGTGATGAGACTGCACCGCGCCATACACCATGGACAAGCCCAGCCCCGTACCTTCACCAGCACTCTTGGTCGTAAAGAACGGCTCGAATAATTTTCCACGGCACGCCTCCGGGACACCACGTCCATTGTCTTCCACAGTCAGTCGGACATAGCGCTTGCGCGGAATATCCGGATGGCGTTTCCATAGGGCCTCATTCGCTTCCGACACCTTCAGTGAAACATGAATTACCGGGTGGACTCGCCCGGTAACGGCGTGCCTGGCATTGGTAACGAGGTTCAGCAATACCTGTTGCAACAGGGTCGCATCACCCAGCACCACACATTCGCCTTCCGGTACGACCAGTGTGAAGCTAATATTCTCGGGAACACCGCCATGTGCCAGCTTGAATGCCTCTTTCAGGAAGGAGGGTAATGACATGGGCTGCATATTCGTCGCACCCTTGCGCGCAAAGGTCAGCAATTGTGCAAGCATCCCCGCAGCGCGGAATCCTGTTGTCTCGACCAGTTTCAGCTTCTCCCGCGCCTCTGGATGATCCGTCAGCGTATTGCGGACGAGATATACCGTACCGAGCATGCCTGCCAGCATATTGTTGAAATCGTGTGCGAGGCCACCGGCCAGGGCACCAACAGCTTCCATTTTCTGGGCCTGAACAAACTGTTCTTCCAACATCTCTCTGGCCTGCCTGTTTCGCAACACCTCAATACCAAAAGCCAAATCCCCGGCCAACTCTCCCAGCAAGTCTATTTCCCCGGCATGAAACGCGTTCGGCTCTGAGGCGTAGATATTCAGTAAACCCGCCACTTCTCCATTCACCGTCAGGGGGAAGGTCATACTGGAGGCATAGCCGCGCCCGGCAGCCTGCTCGCGCCAAGGGGAAAATACCGGATCATGCAAAATATCCTGGCAGACAACCGGATGGCCTTCACGAATCGCCCGCCCGGCAGGTCCCCTGCCAAACTGGTCGTCCGCCCACGAGATACGGGTCGATTCAAGGTAGCCATCCTCAAAACCCGCCTTGGCAAGAGGGACGATGTGACGCTCATGATCATAAACCACTTCGCCCACCCAGGCCATTCTGTACTCACCTTCACCTACAACAAGACTGCAAATTTCTTCGAGCAGCCGTTGCTCATCCGATGCGCGAATCAGCGCCTGATTGCAATCACTAAGCATGCGCAAGGTACGATTTGTTCTGCGCAATTGCTCCTTCGCCCGCGTACGCTCATCCAGCAAGCGCATATTCTGTAGCGCAGCCGCTACGATACCGGCGAGGGATTTCAGCATCTCCATATCCTGGTCGTCAAAATCCTCGCCATCGAGGCGGTCGTGCATTTCGAAGCACCCCAGGATATTTCCTTCCCCATCCAGAATCGGTGTATCGGCGAGTTTGAAGAAATCGAGCGACTGCCGAATTTCCGGAATCGTATGCACGTCGTGCATCGCATCGTTGCTGACATAGCATTCGCGCGTTGCCAGAACATGCCCCGGCACGCCATATCCGGACGTGAAATCCAATTCAATCGGCCGATACTCATCTTTGTAAGCATACTCGCGAAAGCACATCTTCCCGCCGCGGTACAAGCCAACGCCGCCAGCTTCGCAGTTCACCAGACGGCGCGCCAGATCGACCAGTGTGCGGGCAACCTGGCGTTCATCCAGCGTTTCATTGATACTTCGACCCGCCTCGGCCAATACAGCCAACTGCCGCTCGCGCCGCGCCAACAAACGTTCATGCCGTTTTCGCGCGGTGATGTCGCGCACGGTTGTGACAATGAACTCTCCATCCTCCTGACGTACATATTTTGAGCTGATTTCTACCGGAAGTACACTGCCATTCTTGCGTTGATGTTCTCCCTCAAAAGTGAGAAGACCTGGCCCCTTCATCCCCCGCACATGCGCTTTCCATGCCTGAGCATCGGGCAGCGTGGTCTCAATGTCCTGCACCCCCATCGTGAGGAGCTCTCCCAAACTGTAACCCAAACGTACACAGGCTGCCTTGTTCACATCCAGGAAACGGCCTGTATCCGGCTCAATGACGAACACGCCATCGTTAGACTCATCCATCAGATCACGAAACAGCTCCAGTTTCTGCTCCATCCGCTTGCGCTCGGTGATGTCAATAATTATTCCGATGGCTGCATTCCGACCATCATATTTTGTCAGGCCCGAGGACAAACATCCCCAGCGCGTTTCTCCATCCTTTCTCTTGAGCTTGATTTCATAGTAGCTCGGCGTAGTTTTCCCCTGTTTATGTTCCTGCCAGTGCTGCTGCACCTCTGCAATCGATTCAGGCGCGACCAAATCAGAAATTTCCAAATGCCTCAGCTCATCCGACGCATATCCCCAGAGTTCCTCAAATGCCGGGTTGGCATAAAGTATCCTGTCCCGGAACACGAAAATCGCGGCCGCACTCGCTTCGGTGAGGGCGAGGAAACGAGCTTCGCTGGACTCCAGAGCATCTTCGGCCTGCTTGCGCTCGCTGATGTCATCCATGGAAACCAGCAGGCGGCTCCATGTATTCTCATATCCTGACACGACCGATATGCGTATCAAGACATGGATCACCTCCCCGGTTAACGTTTTCGCTACGGCCTCGCTGGCGGAAGAACTTCCACCCTCAGCCAGCGCAACCAGGTTTTCCCTGAATACCCTACCAGGTTCCTGGGTAAAGGTTTTATTTATTCCTTCAAGAAACTGTTGATTATTATTGGCTTGATACAAATTTAGCGCGGCTTTGTTGACCCGGATGACGTTGATCTTCTTTACGCACGCACTGATTGCTTCCTGATGGCTCTCAACGTACGCCCCTGGATCATCCACCCCGGAGGAACGCAATCGGTCAATGAATTTTCTTACACCTGATAAATCCCCCACCCACAAAGGAGCAGGAGCCTCGTCAAATATCTGCCGAAACACATCGCCCGGAGATGGAAACTCACCCATTGAACAGTGGTCCTGACATATGCAGCCAGTAAATCCTGTAGTGGCTCACGCTATGTATGCGGACGAAGCATGGTTCTTGGGTCGAGCAGCGCATTCAGCTCAACCTCCGGCAGAATATTCATGTCCAAACATATTTGGCGCACCGTTTTGCCTTCGGCGACGGCCCTTTTGGCTATCTCAGCCGCCTTGTTATAGCCGATCTTCGGTGCCAATGATGTCACCATACTCATGCTCCATTCGATCTGCTCGGCACATTTTTCGCGGTTTGCCGTCAGACCCGCGATGCACTTATCCGCAAATATACGGCAGACATTAGCCAGTAGCCGCTCAGATTCAAGCAGATTGTGCGCCATCACCGGCAACATCACATTCAAGTCGAGCAACCCGGAAGCACCACCAAAGGCAATCGCCGTATCATTGCCAATCACCTGGACCGCGACTTGCGCCAGCGATTCGGCCATCACCGGATTAACCTTACCCGGCATGATTGAAGAACCGGGCTGTACGGCGGGTACCGTAATTTCGCCGATACCACATCGCGGGCCAGCATTGAGAAGACGCACATCATTGGTAATTTTGAGCAGCGACACCGCCAGCGTTTTTAGTGCCCCGGAAAGCTCCACGCTTGCATCCTGCGCCGCTTGCGCCTCAAAATGATTGGAGGTCTCGCTAAACTCGATATCATAGGAAGAGGATAATTCATCCGCCATGCGAGCACCGAATGCGGGATGCGTATTCAGCCCCGTGCCGACCGCCGTACCACCAATGGCGAGTTCCGCAAGGCGAGGCATGGCTGCCTCCAGTCGTGCGATACCGAGTTCCACCTGCCGCGCCCAGCCGGAAATTTCCTGACCAAGCGTGATAGGCGTCGCATCCATCAAATGCGTACGGCCAATTTTAACTATATCGCGTGTTTTCTCCGATTTTCCGGCAAGTTGGGCGTGAAGATGCCGCAGGGCGGGCAACAGTTCATAAACGAGAAGGTCGGCGGCGGCGACATGGATTGCGGTTGGAATCACGTCATTCGACGACTGCCCCATATTGACGTGATCGTTTGGATGTATCAGAAGCCCGCTATCCAGTTGCGCGCAACGGTGCGCAATGACCTCATTGGCATTCATGTTTGTAGACGTGCCTGATCCGGTCTGAAAAATATCGAGCACCATCTGGTCATCCCACCGCCCCTCAGCCAGCTCCATCGCCGCCTGCCGGATCAATAAGGCGCGTTCGTCATCCAGCTTTTTTAACCCCTCATTCACCGTTGCGGCAGCCTGCTTGATACGTCCCAGCGCTTTGATCAACTCGCGCGGGAAGCGCAGGCCGGATACCGGGAAATTCTCAACAGCCCTGGCTGTGGAAGCGCCGTACATCACATCAAGCGGCACCTGTATCTCACCCATAGAATCGCACTCCGTTCGATAACCCTTGCGCTCCCCCCTGCTTGATTGGCTCATATTTTCTCCCGTTTCAGGCACAACAGTGTGATATCGTCTTCCTGGATTGTCTGACCAAACAGTTTTAATGCCTTCAACAACTGTCCCGGGAAATCCACGAGCCGTGATTCCCTGTGTGCGACAAGCCAGTCCGCCAGACGTTGATCGCCAAACATTTCCCCGCTCGCATCCCGACCCCTGGCGCTATGCGCCTCGGTGATGCCATCCGTGTAAGCCAGCAAAGTATCCCCCGCATGAAGCCTGATCCTTTGCGGCTCAATGCTGATTTCCGGCATCATCCCAAGGGGCGGGATAGAGGCATGCAAGCGTTCCACGCCCGTATCCGTCAATAGCATGGGTGGCACATGTCCGGCATTCAGCCATAGCATCGAATGACTTTGCGGCTGTAATTTAGCTATAAACAGAGTGACGAACCTTCCCCCTGCAAGGGTCTGGAACAGCGCCCTGTTGACATAATCTATAGCCTTGTCGAAGGGGACGTTCTCGGCCGCCAGCGCATGCAGCATCGCTTGCAGGTTAGCCACGGTTAGCGCCGCCGGGTAGCCCTTTCCCGCCACATCAGCAATCACCAGCCAGATACGTCCGTCGGAAAGGGTGATAAAATCGTAATAGTCTCCGCCAACGGAATAGCAACTCTGCTCGAAAGCACAAAAGGCATAACCGGAGACATCGGGCGGCGCATCCGGCAACAAACCCTGCTGAATCTCCGTTGCAATCTTTAGGGAATCTTTCAGGTCTTCCCGCTCCTGCAGGCCATGAAGGGCGGTATTCAGACCCTTGGCCAGCTCACCCAAATCGTCGTCGATAAGGACCGGTATGCGGCCCTCGAAATTTCCCTGCCGCATAAACTCCAGCCCCTTGGCCAGCTCGCTAATCACCAGCTTAAGGGACCGGCTAACAAGAAAGATCAGATAGGTACTGGCCAGAACATAAATAACGAATAGTACCAGCCCTTGCGCGGCAATAAAGTGCTGCTCCACCGGCTGGTCGGATCTGGTCGCCATCCATGCCTGAATAGCCAGGAGGCTGGCAGGGATCAGACCCGTCACGAGAAAAACCAGCCATGGACGCCGGGAAGAATCCGTAAAATAGTGCAGGGAATATAATTCTCTGGCATCCGCCGGAAACGTCTCTCTGGGTCCGAGGGCGAGCCGCAGGTTCAGCACATGCCGGATCGCCGTGGCAGCAGCGATAGACGGGATGAGAACCGCCATGCCAAAATAGACGGGAAGCACCAGCGAAATGATCATGTGCGACGTTAGAACGGGACTGCCGGACACCGCCGCCGCGACGCCCAACGACATAAGCAACAGGTAGGAGGCATAACACGCCCCAACGACGATAAATACTTTCAGGGAGCGCAACGGCAATTGTGCCATCACCATTTCAACCGCCCTGCTCTGCCCGACCCGTCCCTTTGCACGTTGCTCAAGGAGCAGCATGGGCCAGTAAGCCCATGCAGCAGCAAACCCGAACACCAGCATGAAAAGAATAAAATCCAGTAGTGATAGCCAGTGAGGAAGTCCAAGAAGTCCACTGTTCCCACTCAGGCGCATAATGGTTTGCGCCAGCACGAACAACAACGGTAAAGGCCACAGCCGCGCCATGTAGTGCAAGAGAGAGATGAATTCGCGGGGAATCCGGGTGGAGAACATGATTGAAGGTTATACTAAGCTGCGCTATTCACAAACGCTGCCACGCCCCTTGCCCCCCACAGGATCTGCTACATCTCGTTCGCGGGGTCCCTTTGTCCGCACCAAATCTTTCGTCGGCCAGCCGTATGGCGGCTACACCCTATAAATCTCAAGAGCCGCTAGCCCGTGCCGCCCCTGAACAGATGGAGGTGAATCGCTCACTGGATGTTTTGATCGGGAATAATGAGCAGTTCGACACGTCGGTTAAGCTGACGACCGGCTGCCGTAGCATTGCTGGCCCGAGGGTCGGACTCTCCGCGTCCTTCCGTGCGGATACGGGACGTCTGCACGCCACGGCTCTCGATGTAAGAGGCGACGGACTCTGCACGCCTCCGGGAAAGTCCCTGATTATAGGTCGCAGAGCCCACGCTATCGGTATACCCCACAATTTTGATACGGCTGCGACTATAGCGCGCCAAAATATCACTGACTTTATTCAGCGTGGAACGGAAAGCAGGTTTAATATTCGCGGAATCGAAAGCAAATGATACTTCACTGTTCATGGTGATTTTCAGGCTCTGATTTTTAAGCCGTTCGATCTCAACCTGGTTGGTGGCGCGCTCATTCGCCAACTGGTGTTCAAACTCAGCCTGTTGCTTATCCATATAATGCCCCACGCCTGCGCCAATAGCGCCGCCTGCGGCGCCGCCTATGAGCGCACCCCTGAGTGCGCCACCCGAGTGATCGCCCTGAAAACCAATAATAGCCCCGGCAATGGCTCCCAACACGGCACCCGCGGCTGCCTTCTCTTTGGCCTGGGCATTCCGGTCATTGGGCACGGTGGCGCATGCGGCCAAACCGATGGCCAAAGCTACGGATATCACACATTTTATCGTTACACGCATTTTTCACCCCCGTACACAGACTGAAATGTAGCTTGAAATTCGAGCTGCCACAAGAAAACCACGGCAACGAAAAAACTCTTTCTCCCTGCCTGGGCCTGTTTATAAAACCCAGGGTTCAAGTTAGAAGTCAAGCCAGGGCGCATCGACGCTACGCTGTTTCTCATAGGCATCAATATCGGCGGCATATCCTAGCGTCAGGGCGATGTCGTCCAGGCCTTCCAGCAGGCAGTGCTTGCGAAACGTATCAATTTCAAAGGCAAGCACATCCCCCTCCGGGGTTCTCACCGTTTGCGCCTGCAAATCAATATTGAGTGTATAAGCCGGTGTGGCCTTGCATGAGACGAACAACTTATCCACTTCCTTACCCTGCAATACAACGGGAAGGATTCCATTCTTGAAACAGTTATTGTAAAAAATGTCGGCAAAACAGGGCGCGATTACACAACGAAACCCACCATCCAGGAGCGCCCACGGCGCGTGCTCGCGGCTGGATCCACAGCCAAAATTCTCGCGCGCCAGCAAAATACCTGTCCCCTGGTAACGCGGCTGATTAAGAACAAAATCGGTATTTCTCGGGCGGTTTGAGCAGTCCATACCGGGCTCCCCATAATCCAGATAGCGCCACTCATCGAACAGGTAAGGGCCATAGCCCGTGCGGCGGATGGATTTCAGGAACTGTTTGGGAATAATTGCATCCGTATCCACGTTGGCGCGATCCAATGGCGCCACCAAAGCCTCCAGTGTTGTAAATGCCTGCATGCCTGTCTCCTTCTCGCGGCCCATTCAATCCCAACCCCGAACATCAATAAAATGACCGGCGATAGCCGCCGCCGCCGCCATGACGGGACTGACCAGATGTGTGCGTCCACCTCGCCCCTGCCGCCCCTCAAAGTTGCGATTACTGGTTGATGCGCAGCGCTCGCCCGGATTCAGGCGGTCGGCATTCATCGCCAGGCACATCGAGCATCCGGGTTCGCGCCACTCGAACCCGGCCCCGCGAAAAATATCGTCCAGCCCTTCTTCCTCAGCCTGCCTTTTGACCAAACCGGAACCCGGAACCGCCATGGCCAACTTGATGTTCGGAGCGATTCTCTTACCTCCTATGACCCTTGCAGCGGCGCGGAAATCTTCAATGCGTCCGTTGGTACAGGAACCGATAAATACCTTATCCACGACAATATCCCGGATTGGTATACCCGCGCCAAGGCCCATATATTGCAGCGCCCGCAGCCAGGACTCACGCTGGACCTCATCGCACGCCTCATCCGGCACCGGAACGGACCCCGTCACCGGAACCACCATCTCTGGACTCGTTCCCCACGACACCATCGGCGGTATTCCCGTCGCATTAAATACATATTCCCTGTCGAACACCGCGCCTTCATCGGAATACAGCTCGCGCCATGCCGCCACGGCTGCATCCCATAATCCGCCCTCCGGTGCAAACGCACGACCCCTCACATATTCAATCGTGGTACCATCCACGGCCACCATGCCGCAGCGCGCGCCCGCCTCAATGGTCATATTACAGAGGGTCATACGTCCTTCCATGGATAACCCGCGCACAGCAGAACCGGAAAACTCAATGGCATATCCCGATCCGCCAGCCGTACCAATACAGCCAATGATATACAAGGCCATATCCTTGGCTGTTACACCTCTCTGCAGGAAGCCATCCATACGGATGCGCATCGCTTTAGGCTTTGTCTGGATCAGACACTGGGTTGCCAGCACATGTTCAACTTCCGATGTGCCGATGCCCACGGCAATAGCGCCCAGCGCGCCGTGCGTGGACGTATGGGAATCGCCACAAACCAACGTCATGCCCGGCAGCGTCAGCCCCTCTTCGGGCCCCACTACATGCACAATACCCTGCCGTACATCACCCATACCAAACTCGCGTATGCCGAATTCCTGGCAGTTCCTGTCCAGAGCTTCGACCTGCACCCGCGAAACGGGATCGGTAATACCCCTGTCCCGATGCTCGGTCGGTACGTTATGGTCAGGTGTCGCGGCTGCGGCACCCGCGCGCCATGGCAAACGCTCCGCTATCCTCAATCCCTCGAAGGCCTGCGGACTGGTTACCTCATGGATCAAATGCCGATCAATATATAACAGGGTGGAACCATCGTCGTTCTTGCGCACCACATGCTGTTCCCAGACCTTGTCAAACAGAGTCTTTCCCATCGCTGGATCCTCACAAAGAAATATCAATAGATTCGCAAAATATAAACTTGCTGCAAGAATAAATAAAAGGATATATTCTTTCGTATATGTTGAGTTTTTCTCATGTCTAACGGTTCTCGCATTCCTTCTCTGAAGGCCCTCCAGGTATTCTCCGTAGTCGGAACACACCTGAACCTGCGCGCTGCCGCCGCCGAGCTTTTCGTCACCCCGTCCGCCCTTTCGCATCAGATTCGCGGTCTGGAGGCGGAACTGGACCTCAAGCTGTTTACGCGTAACCCCCGAGGATTGGCATTGACCGCAAGTGGGAAATCGTTGCACCCTCGGGTGTCAAATGCTTTCGCCCAACTGGACGATGCCATCCGCGCCATCAAACCTCGACAAAGCCCCGGCACCATTACGGTCAGTATGCTTTCCACCTTTGCCATGCGCTGGTTCATCCCGCGGCTGTACCGTTTTCAGAAAATCTATCCGGACATCAAGGTGCATATTTCCACATCCATCAAGCTCGTTGATTTCGAACAGGAAGATGTGGATTGCGCCATCAGGTCAGGTCAGGGGTCATGGGCCGACACCCACGCCCTCCGCCTGCTGGACGAGCAGTTTACCCCGGTTTGCAGTCCTTCCACACCAACCGGGGACACACCATTAAACCAGCCTTCCGACCTCGCCGGACATACACTACTCC
Organism: uncultured Zetaproteobacteria bacterium; assembly: GCA_964624255.1. Classification (GTDB taxonomy): domain Bacteria; phylum Pseudomonadota; class Zetaproteobacteria; order Mariprofundales; family Mariprofundaceae; genus JAUZQZ01. The sequence continues at coordinate 20,186 of CAZUWV010000001.1, read as the reverse complement.
ACTCCAGACTGCGACCAGGCGACTGGCAAGCGTGGCTGGACGCGGAAGGACTTACCAGGCTGAAGCCATGCCGCGATCAGGAATTTGAAACGCGAAACTTCACTATCGCTGCCGCCATGCGCGGTCTCGGCGTCGCCATCATTGACCCGTTGCTGGTACAGGAGGAGCTGAAAGACAAGCGATTGATCCAGCCTTTCACCCACGCCATGCCAACGACGAGCGCCTACTATCTGGTCTGGCCAACAACCCGCAGGGAGAGCGAGGAACTGGCTGCATTCAGGGCATGGCTAATCAGGGAAGTCGCAAGGGATGGATAAATCCTCTCCCTTTAACCCCGTGTACCGCATGCGCGGCAGTGCAGAACTATTCAGAGTACAGGTTAAAGCGAGGTGCAAGCTTGTCCGGGGTGGATACCTCCCCTTCAATCGGAAGAGTCGATGACGCCTTCAAACATTTCCAGTTTTGTTGGCCCGACAAACCATTCCTTCGGCGTCTGGCCCGCCTTGGCGTGCGCCTTTCTGAAGGATTCCGATTTCGTCCATGCTACGAACGCTTCGCGAGATTCCCACAAGGTCATGACGATATGTTGTTCGCTACTTTTTTCGGATGGGCGCAGTACGGCGTTACGGATAAAACCGGGCTCATCATCCACCAGCCCCGCACGTTGCCTGAAGCGATCCTCAAAATCACCCCAGTGATCGGGATCGATGGTAAAACGATTCATGGTGACGAACATACGGCACTCCTTACCTGTTTTCATTGTCAGGAGCCTGTCGGATTTATGGGAAATTTACTGTGCGGCAGGCTCCTGACCTGCATTATTCACGAATAATGCAGGTCAGCGCGAACGATGCTACGCGCGCGGCAGCGACCGTCAAACTCGCGAAAGCGCCCGCTGTCGAAAAATGGTCTGGAAGCCCTGACTGTCGGCGCTATCCACTGCCTGGACTATTCATAAATCGCCGTGATGATTGCGCAGGCCTTTTGTTCACAAAGGATTCCAAGGAGGGCGACCGTAGCCATGCATACGAACAACCGACGAGGGATTCGGTGCGGACAAAGGAACCAGCAAGGACGCGGCAAATAGTCCAAGCTAGCCTACAGGGTCGCACGGCCAATTTATTTTAATAGGTAACATCTTGATTTCGCTGGAAAAATACCTAATACCTGAACTTCATGCTGATTAAATATTCGTATCCTTTTTTCCACAACAAAAACAATAACTTATCGATCATGGATGGTTTGGATTTATCGTTTTTTAGATACATTGGCGTTAGAATAAATTAGCCGTGGCAGGGACGAGTCAGGCATTGGCCATCCGGCGGGAAGAGGGTGCAGGTGCAGATTTCTCCGGACGGATGCCGAGCTTTTCAAACAATTTCTGGTCCCTATCGGCATCCTGATTGCCGGTCGTGAGCAACTTCTCGCCATAAAAAATCGAGTTTGCTCCGGCCAGAAAGCAAAGCGCCTGCATTTCTTCGCTCATTTCCTCGCGCCCGGCTGAAAGCCGAACATGGGAAGTCGGCATGGTAATACGCGAAACGGCGATCGTGCGGATGAACTCAAAGTTATCCAGGTCTTCGGTAAACTGCTCATCTCCGGCGACTGGCGTACCCTCCACCCTCACCAGCAAATTGATCGGCACGCTCTCCGCGTGCGGCCGCATACGCGCCAGCTGTACGACCAGACCAGCGCGATGGCGACGCGATTCCCCCATACCAACGATACCACCGCAGCAGATACTCATGCCAGCGGAACGCACATGCCTCAATGTGTCCAGCCGCTCATCGAAGGTGCGCGTAGAAATGATTTCCTTGTAGTACTCCGGGTCGGTATCGAGATTGTGATTGTAGTAATCCAGTCCCGCAGCTTTGAGCTTTGCGGCCTGTTCGCCACTTAGCATGCCCAGCGTCGCACATGTTTCCATGTCCATATCCTTAATTTCGCGCACCATGTCACAGACCCTATCGAGGGCACGCTCTGTGGGCTCGCGCCAGGCTGCCCCCATACAGAAGCGGGAGGCACCATTCTCTTTCGCTGCACGTGCCGCCTTTATCACCTCTTCCTTCTTCATCAACAACCCGGATTCAACTGCTGTATCGTAGTGGGTCGATTGCGGGCAATATTTGCAATCTTCGGGACAGCCGCCGGTTTTGATGGACAGCAAAGTGGAAAGCTGCACCACGTTGGCATCGAAATGCGCCCGGTGCGACACTTGCGCCCGAAATATCAGGTCATTGAACGGTAGCGCGAACAGCGCCTCGATTTCCTTCACGGTCCAGTCGTATCGCACGGTATGCTCCTGTAAATGGCTCATGCTTCCGGATGGTAATGCAAACGACTCAAATGTTCGCGTAGCGGAAGAATATGATTGACGCTCATGGAAAGGGCGTCGAATCCCATGTTCATCAACCGCTCTGTCCATTGTCTGTCGGCAGCCATTTCTCCACACATGGTAATCGGGATATCCGCCTTTTTCGCGGCACGAACCGTGAGCCGCAGCATACTTTCCACGGCAGGATGCGATGTGTCGTAAAGATATGCAACCTCGTCATCGGCACGATCTGCCGCCAGCGTATACTGAATCAGGTCGTTGGTACCGACAGAAAAGAAATCGCTCACTTTGGCCAGGTCATCGGCGACCATCACCGCTGCTGGAACCTCAATCATCACCCCCAGAGGGATTTTATTTTTTACGCCAAGCGCCCGGGCACACGTATTCAGTATGCGCCGGACCTCTACGACTTCGTCGGGATGTGTCACCATCGGAATAAGAATGTGAATCTCGCCTTCATCGGCCACCCGCAGCAGAGCCATGAGCTGGACCCTCATCACGTCAGGGTTGTGCAACAGGATTCTGACCCCCCGCAAGCCGAGTGAAGGATTCATGCCCGTCGCGGCATGGCCCATGATATGCTCAAACAGCATGGGTTTCTCACCCCCAATATCTATCAGTCGAAAGACTACGGGTAATCCTTCCATGCCGCGCAGTACGCGCATGTACTGTCGGAACTGCTCGTCTTCTCCCGGCAACCGGTCCATACCCGCCAGCAGGAACTCGGTTCGGTATAGTCCTACGCCATCCGCACCCGCCGCACATGCCAGCGGCACCTCATCATTCACTTCGAGGTTAGCCATGAGTTTAAGCACATGACCATCGGCACTTGTGGAAGCTTTCCTGACGAAGGCTTGCAAGCCTTCCTGAACCAGCCCCATGGTTTGCGCCAGCCGCTGATATTCGGATAAGCTCGCATCGTCGGGGTTGGCGATCCACACACCCCGTTCTCCGTCTACAATAACGGGGTCGCCATCCTCGATCTGGCTGATGGCACCCTCCACGCCCACCAGCGCGGGCAAACCGATACCTCGCGCGGTAATAATGCCATGGGCATTGATGCCGCCCTGTCCGGCAATAAATCCTGCGACGCCCTGCCGCCAGAAACGTATGATTTCCAGCGGCGCAAAATCATCACTAATAAGAATCACCTGCTCGCCATTAGCCAGAAAAGAAATTGGTTTTACTTCCCGCCCCGTGAGATGATGCAAAATACGCATACCTGCCTGCTCAATGTCGATTTTTCTGGTACGCAGGTAGTTATCCTCAATATCTTCAAATACCCCGCAGATAGCACTGATCTGCTGGTGCAAGGCCCATTCGGCATTAATCTTTTTCTCGCCAATCATGTGTATGACCTTGTGTGATAAATCGGTATCCAGCAGCATCAATCGTTGCGCATCAAGGATATGTAGCGGTTCCTGGCTCTCCAGGTTCAGCAGGTGCGAACGTTCGGTATCAAGATCGGCAACGGCATCAATGATGGCCTGTTCCAGCCGCCTGATTTCCTCCCGGATATGGCCGGCATCAATTTGCCTCTCCGGAATGGGGCTCTGTCCCTGATCAATTTTCTGCGCTATACCGATGGCAATCCCCGGACTTGAAGCGACGGCGGTACCGCGTCGCGGCATACGTTGAATCATTCATCTTCCCCAAAATATTCGTTGATCAGCCGGATGACCGCCGCCAGCGCAACATCTTCCTGCCTTCCCCGGGTGCGGACCGTAATGCGCGAACCCTTGCCCGCAGCCAACATCATAATGCCCATAATACTTTTACCATTGACCTCAACACCATCCTTGGAGACAAACACATCGCACGCATAAGCGCCCGCAGTGACAGCCAAGCGGGCCGAAGCCCTGGCGTGTAGACCGAGCTTGTTCCGTATAGTCGTTGTCTGCTCAGACATCTGACCGACTTCGTTCCCGCATCAATTCGGAAGCGATGTGCATATGGTAGCGACCAGCGTCTCTGGCCTGCCGTGCCAGCAAATGCAGGTCGGTCAGTGTTTGCCGCAGTGTGGCTGCTTTAATCAGCATGGGGAGGTTAAATCCCGAAACCACCTCCACGTTCCTTCTCTCAATACAGGACAGGGCAAGATTACAGGGTGTGCCGCCAAACATATCCGCGAACAGCAGCACGCCATTGCCTGCGTCGCACCGCTCGATCAGGGTACAGAGGCACGCCTCGCACCCACTGATGTCCACCTGAATATTGGCATCCGCGCCGATATTCAGCGCTGCCGCCAGCGCTTGTGGTCCCAAAACATGTTCAACCGCACCCAGCATAGCCTCACCAATACGCTCGTGTGCCACGATCACCATACCGACCATCTCTGCCTTGTTCCCGTTCCCGGCCTGCACCATAGTCATAACACCTTCCGCACAATCATTACGGTAACTTATGGGTCGTGCAGGCCAAATCTCTATGGCGGATGAGGGGCACAGCCATCCTTTCATGCTGCATCCATGCTCCAATGCGTTCCACCATATAGACCGAGCGGTGGCGGCCACCACTGCAGCCGATGGCCAGGGTGAAATAACGTTTGCGTTCCTGCTGCATTTTGTCCCAGACGAAGCCCAGCCACTGCTTGAGCTTCTCCTCCGTTTCAGCCACCACACTATCCCGCTCAAGAAAGGCCTGCACGGGCACATCGCAGCCGGTCATTTGCGATAGTTCCGGCTGATAATGTGGATTGGGCAGGAAACGCAAATCAATGACCATATCCGCATCCAGAGGCAAACCACGCTGATAACTGAAGGACATCAAGGTAATGGTGATAGGCAGCCCGCCGTTCCCCGCGTGAGTCTTATGCCAGAAAGCTTCTACCATTGCCGCCAGCTCGTATGGGTTCATGGCCGTTGTATCCAGCACCAGATCGGCCAAGCCGCGCGCTGGTGTCAACGCTTTCCGTTCGGCTGCGATTGCCTGCGGCAAATCCAGTTCCGGCGCGTAAGGATGGCGACGGCGAAGCGTGGAGTAGCGACGTAACAAGGTCGCGTCGCCCGCTTCGAGAAAAACCAGTTGCCAGTCACTTTTCCGTTCGCGGAGTTTGCGCAAGTCCCGATGCAACGCCTCAGGCCTTTCACTACGCGCGTCTACGCACACCGCCATTGGCTTGCCCTGACAGGCTACCTGTTCGGCCCACGCCCCAAGCAAAGGCACGGGCAAATTATCCGTACAAAAACAACCCGCATCCTCCAGCGCGTGCAAGGCCGTACTTTTACCGGATCCGGACAGGCCACTGAGGATGAGACCCATACCCTGTGTTGTCAGGATGACTGTCCCTGCTGGATACGTTCCTGCAAGGCATGGATAAATTCCTTACCGCTATCTACACCTCGCTGTTTAAGCAGGTGGTTGCGAGCGGCCACCTCAATCAGCACTGCCAGCGAACGACCTGGCCGGATGGGAATCATGACCTTGGCAAGCCGTACACCGTGTATCGTGGCCGTACGCTCCTCGGTAAGCACGCGCTCCTCCCCCGAAAGACTCTCCCACGGCGCAACTTCCGCCACCAGGCCTACCCGCTTGGTGTCCGTCAGGGCGGCAGCACCGAATAAATCGCGTATATTAAGGATGCCAAGCCCGCGAATCTCCATATGATAACGTAAGGCCTCGGGACTCTTGCCGACAAGAATATCCGGTCCGGGGCGTGAAAGTTCCACCATATCATCGGCAATAAACCGGTGTCCCCGCATAATAAGTTCCAGAGCGATCTCACTCTTGCCGATACCACTCGCTCCGGTAATCAGTACGCCGAGGCCGAACACATCCATGTACACGCCATGCTGGTATACGCGCGGCGCCAGCCTGCGTGTTAAGTAAAGCATCATGTCGGTCATGAATGTAGTGGTTTCCATATCCGTAACGATCAGCGGCGTCCGGGTTCTCCGGGCCGCCTGTACCATTTCCTGCGGTGGCGACAAGCCACATGTAATCACGATAGCGGTCAGGCCAAGGTCGAACATCGCATCAATGGCTTCGCGGCGCCGGTCATTTTTTTGAACCTCCAGGTAGTGCAAACCCGTTTTCCCGATCACATGTAACAGATGGGGGTTAAGCCCTTCAAGGAATCCGCACAGGGCGAACGAGGGCTTCTGCACGCGTGGCCTGTCCATGTAGCGGTCCACATCCGCGTCTTCATTAAGGAGATGCAGGCACATCAATTGACCGCGCTCGGCGAGCAGTTCGGCAATAGAAATACGCCCGAAATCCTGTTTCATATCGTTTATTTCTGACCGGGTACCGGAAACAGGGCGGATACAACCTCTGCCGAGTCCGCCTGCATGATGACCCGACGGGCGGATTCCTTTTGCAGTGTTCGCGCGAGGCTTGCCAATATCTCAAGATGGGAACGGTCTTCATTTTCCGGAGCGAGCAGCACGACCACGATATGAACGGACTGACCGTCAATGGCGTCAAAATCAACGCCCCCCGCATGCCGTGCCAGTGCCACAACGGGTGCATCAAGATCGGGCAATCTTCCATGAGGGATAGCGATGCCATGGCCGATGCCTGTGCTTCCCAGCTTTTCCCGTTCCATCACCACGGCCATGGCCTGATCCGGATCAATGGATGGGAAAAGGTCGATAATTTCCGCAATGATCGCACTTTTACTGCTCATTCTGGAATTCAGTAATATCGCGTCAACCGGAATCAGACTCGTATCCTGTCCCATTAGCGCCTCACCCCTCGCCGTTGTTCATGCCTGTTCAGGCTCAATCCAGCCCAGCCTTCCATCACCTCTGCGATACACCACATTCATGCTGTTGGTGTCCTGATTGGTAAAAACAAACAGTGGCTGTCTGTCCGATAATTCCAGTTGCATAACGGCCTCATCCACGCTCATCGGCTTCGCCGGCATGCGCTCCATTTCCAGGACTTCCGGCACCTGATCGGCGGCCAGTTCCTCCTCATGGCTAGCTGTAGTAAGGATGCTGTGCGAAACCTGAATAGCCGATGCGCTGTTTTCAGGCGATATCTGATGCTTGCGCATTTTGGCGCGGTAACGTTTAAGCTGTCTGTTCAGTTTATCCACGACACCGTCGATTGAAGCATACATATCCTCTGTTTCGTGGCTGCCATGAATACTCAATCTATTTGCCTGAATCGAGATTTCGCAACGCTGGCGAAACTTCTCCACACTCAGGACCACATGCACATCCACCACCTGATCAAAGGAATGTTTGAGATGCTTCAGTTTTTCCTGTACATACTCTTTCAACGAGTCCGTCAGTTCGACATGCCTTCCTGTTATGGACACTTGCATAAGCTACCTCCTTGTATGTTGATGCGACCTTCGTCGCTGGCTGCTGGGCGGAAGGCCCAGCGTTTCCCTGTATTTTGCCACAGTTCGACGGGCAATTTCAATCCCCTCGGCCCGTAGCCGATCCGATATGGCCTGATCCGACGCCGGCCTTCCGGGCGGTTCGGACCCGATCAATGCCTTGACGCGCTGCTGCACACGGTACACGGAAATCGTACCACCGCCACGGGTTGGCAGGCCAGCCGAGAAGAATTTGCGCATTTCGATAAGACCCAGAGGCGTTTCGGCATACTTTCCATTGGTAACGCGAGAAATGGTGGACTCGTGTAACTCGACCTCTTCCGCCACATTCTGCAAAGTCAGCGGTTTCAGGCCGAGCAGCCCATACTCTAGGAAAGCCCGCTGCCGACGTGCCAGACAATGCGCAACCCTGTACAAGGTTTCTTTTCGCTGCTCCAGAGCATATAGAAGCCATTTGGCCTCGCGGATTGCGCCATCCATAAACTCTCGTTCCGAACCCTTCCAGCCCTGATTCTTCCATTGTTCATCCAGCCGCAACCCCTGCCATGAATAGCCCGGAACCTCGATAGAAATGTCGCCTTCGGGACTACGCCGAAATATAATCTCGGGTTGTATATAAATATTGTCCTGCCCATGGAGACCATGCCCCGGAAACGGATCCAGCCGCCGCAAGCGCCCCCGTGCGCGGGCCAGCGCCTCGATGCTACAAACCATCCTGCCAGCCAGCACATCGTCCGACTCGAACAGTTGGTCCGGAAAATGCAACAGTAAACGCCGGGCCAGTGCATCGCAATCATTGCCGTCGTCCAGCTGAAGCAACAAGCACTCGGTCAGATCGCGCGCACCAATGCCGGTCGGCTCAAGTTGCTGCACGATATTCACCAGTACTTTTTCGAGGGTTTGGGCATCGCAGTGTAATGATGTTGCGAGTTCGTCGGGGTTTAGTCTCAAATAGCCGTCATCATCCAGCGAATCAATGAGGGCGCGGGCCAGCGCGCGATCCTCATCCTGCATGGGTTGTCGGCCCACTTGCTCATGCAGCGACTGACCCATGGTCTGCTGTGCCTGCCATTGCTGGTCGCGCATATCCACACCATCGCGGCCCGTCGAAGAGGCATACATCGTCTCCCAACGATTATCACCATTCTCACGCCAGATTGCTTCCTGTTCCCTGTCTTTTCCAGCCGTATCCTCCCCTTCCCGTGACACGTCGGGCTGGCTTTCATCCTGCTCCAGCAAAGGGTTGGACTCGATGCACTCTTCGATGTATGAATCCAGGTCCATGGCGTTCATGGCCAAAACCTTGAGGCTCTGCGTCAACTGGGGGGTAAGGGCAAGGCCCTGCCCCAGCCTTTGAGTAAGTCTAGTTTGCATTGATGGACGGACCCAAGACGGACCCCCGAACATCATCGGGGACCGGAAAAACCGCCGCAACCGAACGTTGCCTGCAAAAGAAAAACATCACCGGTGGGTGTATAGATCAGCAAGGCGCAAGTGTCAACGACCATGCATTCGCATTCAAAGCCAGGAGCCTGTCGGACTTAGGGGAAATTTACTGCGCGACAGGGAAGCGGCCCAAAATATCATGATTTTTCATGAGCCTCTTGCAAAACCCTGGGTGGATGAGCGGTAATCCCACGTTGAGTCCATTTTCGGGATGGAATGAGGTGCATGGTGGTTCCATGCATCGAAATTTCAGCACGGAAATGGGCCAAAGTGGGGAAGCCGATCGCCGCTCACGAGTTTTGCAAGAGGCTCTCATGACTGGGTTGCAACTCGGCGCCTCAAAACCAGGATATTTTGACCGCGCTTGTTCACCTGATTGCTACGATCCCCATAAGCCCGACGGGTTCCTGGTCCCCGGAAAAAATCTCGCTCGGGGCGTTACGATGGGCTGTCCGATCTGAATGGCGCCAGCAATGTCTCCAGCTCACCGGAGTCATGCATCTCGGATATAATATCACACCCTCCGACAAACTCGCCGCCGACATATAGCTGCGGGATTGTAGGCCAGTTGGCGTAAGCCTTGATACCTTCGCGTATGGCATCATCCAGCAGCACATTAACCGCCGCGTAAGGTGCGCCCGATGCCTGCAACAAACCAACCACACGCTGTGAAAACCCGCATTGCGGAAACTGTGGCGTACCCTTCATAAACAGTACGACGTCGTGTTCGTGAAGCAGGTCATCAATTTTTTTCTGTACGGAATCCATTTACTTTCTACTCCTTATTCCATTGTTCCGGCGTGTATGTTTTCAATGCCAGCGCGTGAATGCGGCTCTGCATATGATCGCCCAGTGCCTGATAGACCATCTGATGCTGCGCCACTTTCGATTTCCCGACGAAAGCAGGGGAAATCACGCACATCTCGAAGTGATCATCCCCCGAGAACAGGCGTACATCCACCTTTGATTTCGGAACAGATTTCTCAACAAGCCGAATCAACGACTGCTTATCTACATACTCGCGTGTCTGGGACATGAGTGAATGCTAGCCTTGTTTCCAGACTATGAACACATCCTTTTGTTGGGGATTTACACCCTGAGAGAATTGATGTTTTTCAGGTAATCTCCCCGTGAAACGCATGAGTGATAGCCTGAACATCCCCGCTCTGGTCCGTTTCCAGGATATAGTTTTTCTGTATGAAAACACCATGTGCCTCATACCATCCAGGAAACGGACTCAAAGCGGGATAACCGTTCATTCCTCCAGAGTTCTACGCGTCGTTCACCAACACAAACTACACGGAATAATACATATCCACTTCATAGGGATGCGTGCGCAGACGCATCTGATCGACTTCTTCCATCTTGAGTGAAATGTAGGCACTAATCATATCATCATCCATGACACCGCCAACCTTGAGAAAGTCACGATCAATATCCAGTGCGTTGAGCGCCTCCTCGAATGAACGTGCAACAGTCGGAATCTGCGCTTCCTCCTCCGGCGGCAAATCGTACAGGTTCTTCGTCGCGGCCTCACCCGGATCAATCTTGTTGGCGATACCGTCCAGACCGGCCATCAGCATGGCAGTGAAAGCCAGATACGGGTTGGCTGTCGGATCGGGGAAACGAACTTCCAGGCGACGCCCCTTGTCGGGAGAAATCGGGATGCGGATCGCGGCCGAACGGTTGCGATTCGAATAGGCCAGCATCACAGGCGCTTCAAAACCCGGCACCAGGCGCTTGTACGAATTCGTCGAAGCATTGGTAAAGGCGTTCAACGCCTTGGCATGCTTGATAATGCCGCCGATATAGTACAAGGCCTCCTGAGTCAGCCCGGCATATTTATCACCGGCAAACAGATTCTTGCCATCCTTCCAGATGGACTGATGGGTATGCATACCCGTACCATTATCGTCATAAACCGGCTTCGGCATGAAGGTCGCCGTCTTGCCGTGGGCATCGGCCACATTATGCACCACATACTTATACCATTGGACACGATCTGAAATATCAATCAGCTCACCAAAACGCATGGCCATTTCGCATTGGCCGGCAGTTGCCACTTCGTGGTGATGGCACTCCATATGCACACCAAGATCAGTCATCACCAATGACATATCATTGCGAATCTCATACAGGGAATCCACTGGCGGGACCGGAAAATAACCGCCCTTCACCTTGGGGCGATGGCCCGTGTTGGTGCCTTCAAAGGTTTCATTGGAATTCCAAGCAGCTTCTTCAGACTGAATCCTGTAGCCGCAACCACCCATCTCATTGTAATGAGTGATGCCATCGAAGATAAAAAACTCCAGTTCAGGGCCGAAATAGGCCGTATCGGCGATACCTGCGGACTGGATGTATTTCAGGGCACGATGTGCGACCTGGCGCGGGCATCGGTTATAATCCTGGCCAGTGAGCGGATCAATAATATCCCCGATCAGCACCAACGTAGACGCCTCGACGAACGGGTCGATCCTGGCCGATGCCGGATCGGGAACAATAGCCATATCGGAACTGTTTATATCGCACCATCCGGCCACCGAGGAACCGTCAAAGGCAAAACCCTCCTCAAAACTGTCTTCGCTCAACTCGGAAATCGGGAAGGTAACATGTTGCCACTTGCCCTTGGTATCGGTAAAACGGACATCGGCGAAGTCACATTCATGCTCCTTCACCATATCCATCACATTTTTGACTGCATCACTCATGGTTACATCTCTCCTTTTTTTGGATAACTACCCTCAAATGTCCGCGCGCACTGGCCCATGTGTGCCCTATAACGCGTCCTCGTCCCGCTCGCCGGTACGAATGCGCACCGTCTGCTCCACGGGAAGCACGAATATCTTGCCATCACCAATCTTGCCCGTGCGCGCGGAGGTCATGATGGCATCCACCGCCATATCCAGCTGCGCCTCAGGGACCACTACCTCCACCTTGACCTTGGGTAGAAAATCCACCACATATTCGGCGCCACGGTACAATTCCGTATGCCCCTTCTGCTGCCCGAATCCCTTGACTTCCGTCATGGTCAATCCGTGAATACCTATGTCATTCAACGCATCCTTGACATCATCCAGCTTGAAAGGCTTGATCACTGCCTCAATTTTTTTCATGAACGCCCCCTGTAACCGCCCGCACCTTCCGCATTGTTACCGCTTCATTTCTTTCGTCAACGCTCCTCCCATTCACGAAACCCGTGCGTGATCGGATAGCGTCGGTCACGGCCAAACGCCTTGCGTGTGATCTTCACACCCGGTGGCGCCTGACGACGTTTGTACTCCGCGCGGTGCAGCATGCGGATCATGTCGTGAACATCGTCCAAATCAAAGCCCTGCGCCGCAATGGAAGCCACACTCTGCCCCAATTCGATATAAGCCCGCAAGATGGCATCCAGCGTTTCGTAGTCCGGCAAGGTATCTGAATCCTTTTGGTCCGGGCGCAATTCGGCAGAAGGCGGTTTCTCAATAACATTTCGGGAAATAATTTCCCGCTTGCGATTCAAATGTTTCGCCAGCGCATACACCTGCGTTTTATAGACATCCTTGATGACGGCAAAACCACCCGCCATATCGCCATAAAGCGTGGCATAACCCACGGCCATTTCGGATTTATTACCGGTGGACAGCAACATGCGTCCGGTCTTGTTCGAGATTGCCATTAACAACAGCCCGCGCATGCGTGCCTGGATATTTTCCTCGGTCACGTCGGGAGCGGATTTGCCCCATTGTGCGAAGGGTTCGGTGAGAAGCGCCTCGACCGAAGCCACTGGACGCGCAATGGGTAGCGTAACCGTCTCCATGCCCAGCGTCTTCGCCACATCTTCAGCATCACTAACGGAACCGGGGCTGGAAAACCACGATGGCATTAACACCCCCAGCACATTCTCTGCCCCCAGTGCTTCGCATGCCAATGCCGCGACCACAGCCGAATCAACACCACCAGACAACCCGATAACCGTCTGCAACATACCGTTCCGATGAACATAATCGCGCACCCCGAGGACCAGTGCCCGATGTATCTGCTCGATGGCCGACGGTATTGTCGCCACCTGCCCGCAAGGCTCGGCGATGTCCACCAGCACATCGGCGACTTCAAACAAAGGCGCCCGCGCCAGCACCTGCCCTGCGGCATCCACGGCATGGCTGCCGCCGTCAAACACCACTTCATCTTGCCCGCCCACCTGATTGACATAGATAACCGGAACACCAAAACGAGCCGCGCGCTGTTCCGTTAGCGCCTCGCGGTCATACTGCTTGTCCACATGAAAGGGCGAGGCATTCAGATTGATAAGCACATCGCGGGCCTGCACAGCGGTTCCTTCCGCCACGGTATCATCCCACAGATCCTCGCAGATACCCACGCCTATACGCCAATCATGGATGGAAAACACATCCTGGCCGATTCCCGGCATAAAATAGCGTCGTTCATCGAACACCCCGTAATTGGGCAACGCCTGCTTATCGTACACACCCAGTAATTTTCCGTCCGCCACCAGCGATGCGCTGTTTGCGAGCCCATTTTCATTCCACTGGTCATTTCGCTGGCCATTCCGCCGAGGATGCCCGAAGATCACAATGGTTTTTTCGCTGGCCGCCACAATCCGGTCAACCGCGCGCTCCACCGCATCCATAAACGATGATCGTAGCAATAAATCCTCGGGGGGATAACCGGTAAGCACCAGTTCAGGCAATACCAGAATATCGCGGTCCGCGACTTTCGCACGCGCCATCGCATCCAGCACCAGGGATGCATTGCCTTCAACATCACCCACTTTCGGTGTTGTCTGTGTCATCATGATCTTCAATGCGTGCCTTCCCCGGAATACGCAACTATCCGGCATCTAGCCGGACCAATGCCCCGATCCTCGTGTTGTCCGGAAAGACGTGACCCCATCATAACCGTCATAAACTGATTTTTCCAACGCACCGTACCCGCTTCCAAAAAGCCGGATCTGGCACGCACCGCCAGCGCCATGGCCGCACCCGCGATTGGAGAAAGGACATCCATTCCCGCATTCATAGCATCCCCCTCGACATATAAGGCCAATTATTCCATATCTGCGCTATTTTCGGAAGCTGCCCAAACTCTTCATCAATGCAACCGCGCCCTCCGGAAGCACAGAATAAATCCGATTCGATGAACTGGCGATGGAAAAATGCGCAAGTTCAAGCCTGCAAGCGGCTCAATATGCTTTTCTTCTATACGAAGGATCAATCTGTATGATGCGCGTATGCTTGCAAGCGAAGACATGACGTGAAAACACTCCTTACCGGAGCCTCTGGATTCGTCGGCTCGGCCATCGCCCGTCATCTACTCGATGCTGATCACGATGTGCGCGCATTACTGCGGTCCGGTAGCCCGCGCGATAACCTTGAATCCCTGGATGTGGAAATAGTCATTGGCGACCTGACGAACCAGGCGACATTAAAAAGCGCCTGTTCCGGCTGCTCCTCACTCTTTCATGCCGCAGCGGATTATCGTCTATGGACTCCGCACCCCGAACCCATGTATGCCGCCAATGTGGATGGTACGCGTAACATTATGCGAGCCGCGTTGGATGCGGGCATTGGGCGCGTCATCTATACCAGCAGCGTCGCCACGCTGGGTACAGGTCGAAACGGCACACCTGCCGATGAAGGAACCCCCTCCGCCCTCAAGGGCATGATCGGCCACTACAAACGCTCAAAGTTTATGGCTGAAACCGTCGTCAGGGATATGGTGGTGACAGAAGGCCTCCCCGCAGTCATCGTTAACCCGTCCACGCCCATCGGGCCACGGGACATCAAGCCAACACCTACGGGGAAAATGATCCTTGATGCCGCTCGCGGGCGTATGCCTGCCTATGTGGATACGGGGCTTAATATCGTGCATGTGGATGACGTTGCGGCAGGCCATCTGCTGGCGCTGGAAAAAGGCCGCATTGGCGAACGCTACATCCTGGGCGGGGAAGATATGAGCCTGAAGGATATTTTATCGCATATCGCAGCCATCACGAACCACAACCCTCCACGTATCCGCCTGCCCCACAATGCCATTCTCCCTCTCGCGTGGATCGTACAGGGGATTGCCCTCCTCTCGGGTGTGGCCCAACCCATGATGACTGTCGATGGCGTGCGCATGGCCAAAAAACGGATGTTTTATTCTTCAGCCAAAGCCGGGAGGGAGCTCGCCTACACGCACCGACCCGCCACCGAGGCCCTTGGCGATGCCATAGCCTGGTTCCGTTATCGCGGCCTCCTTCCTCCCGTTCGTGAATCGCCGTGATGCTTGTGTGCCGGGCTACATGACAGGCATGCCCTGACCATGCCCGATGTACCCGAACACCTGATAAACATTCCAGATGCGTTGCGTAGCGCCGCAAGGCGCCTGTTATCAATATCACCCTACTTTTCTTCCCTTCTACGAACGGCCGATAAGGACATCTGCCAGGCTCTCTTTAAGCCGAAGGCGGGAGCCATGCTGCCCGACGGCAGCCAGAGATGGGTTCCCGCCTGCGATAGCGACGATCCGGTAGTCTGTATGCGTCATTTGCGTTTGTGCAAACAGAACGGCATGCGTCACATCATCTGGTGGGAACTGGGTGTCCATGGCGACATCGAGACTTCATGGCTGGCCATTTCCGATTTTGCCTCCGGTCTGATGAAACAGGCGCTCACAATAGCGAAGAGGTTGCTGGAAGCACGTTTCGGTCATCCGAACAACGGACAATTCTGCGTCATTGCCCTGGGCAAACTGGGCGGGCATGAGCTGAATCTTGGCTCCGATGTCGATCCCTTGTTCATCTGGAATGGGGAAGGTGAAACATCGGTTGGCAAGAGAAGGATACCGGTGGCCGAATATTATGGTCATCTGTCGAGAATGCTGATTCGTCTGATGTCCGAACGCACGCAGCATGGTCTGGTCTGGCCGATGGATATGCGCCTCAGGCCCGGCGGTGACGCCGCCACGATTTGTATGAATCTGGATGCAACAGTTTCCTGGTACCGGGAATGCGGCCAGACGTGGGAAAGAGCCATGTTGCTCAAGGCCCGGGCCGTAGCGGGTGATATGCGGTTGGGTGCGGCATTTATGGCGGACATGGCCCCCTTTATTTACCGCCGCTACCTGGATTATACCACAGTAACGGCGCTGGCCGATATGAAACGGCGCATTGATGCGCAGGCCGGAGCATGCGACATGGTCCCCGGATTCGACGTGAAACGTGGCAAGGGTGGAATACGCGAAATCGAATTCGTAATTCAATCCATGCAGTTGCTGCATGGTGGTCGCGACCCGGAGTTGAGAATCCAGTCTAGCATGTCGGCATTGTCGCGGTTGGCAAAGGCAGGGCTGATGCGCAAAGACGAAGAAACTGCGCTGCATGGTGCCTACCGGTTCTGGCGATGTATCGAGCATGCGATTCAGGCGCGCACGGGTGAGCAAACACATCGATTGCCAACGGACTTTTCCGAATACTTACCAAAAGCGACGGGTATCCATGATATTGCGCGGGACATGCTTACGCATGCAACGTCTGTATCGGGCATCTTCGCCGAGCATATCATGCCGGTCGATGAGGGGGGGGTGAGCGAACAGGATTGGCTCGATCATGCCCGGCCGGAAGCACTGAAAGCGTCGGATAAGGTTTCGCGGGCGCGCATGCGCCTGGCACTGGACAAGATTGATGCACACCTGTCGCGGGGACTGTTGCCGGAACGTAGCCGACATGAACTTGAGGTGATCCTGAACGCGGCGATGCCCCGATGGCTGGACGACGCCAATGGCGTGACAGCCATTGAGGCCTTCGCTGATCTAGTTCACAGCATCGCGGGTCGGGCGACATGGATTGATTTTCTGGCCACGCATCAAGGGGCGTTGAACTGGCTGATCGGCGTGCTCTCGGCCAGTCGTTATGTGGCGGACCATATTGTGCGCGATCCATCCTGGCTGGAATGGCCGCTGGCCGTGGAACGCGGCGATGCCGATATCCAGCATGTATGTTCCGGTCTGGGTAGACTGCGCACATTCGACGATGTTGGACAAACACTCGCGAGTATCGGTCGCCGGGTAGACAGGGCGCGCCTTTTGTGCGCTTTGGCCATTGATGCACATACCGCCGACCCCTTGGCTATCGGCACATGGATGGCGGATGTAGCAGACGCTGCGACGGACACAGTGCTTCGTTTATGCCGGGACCAGATGCGGCTTCCAGACAATTTCCCGTTGGTGGCGTTAGCAATGGGCAAACATGGGAGCCGGGAAATGGGGCTGGTTTCAGATCTCGACATGGTGTTTGTGCTGGTGCACGAATCTCCGGACGACGCACTGGCCGGGCACAGCATCTGGGAACATGCCCAGCGCCTGGGCCGCCGTATGATCCGGTATTTATCAGCAAAACCGCCGTTCGGTGCTGGATTCGAATTTGACGCACGACTCAGGCCCTCCGGCAGCAGCGGCATGCTGGTGACTAATCTTGTCGGGTTCCGCGACTATCAATTACACAGAGCGCAAACATGGGAACATCAGGCGCTATGCCGCGCGCGCGCCATTGCCGGTCCTGAGGCTGCCTGTGTCGCCGCAGATGCAGTCGTCGACGAGGTGTTGGATCAGTCATCGGGGGCGATCGACAAACTCGCTGGAAAAATATACCAAATGCGTCGGAAGATGCTTGAACACCTGGCCAGCAAACGTACCAATGTCATTAACCTTAAACAGGATCTCGGTGGATTGGTGGATATTGAATTTGCGGCACAGTTCGCGCGCCTGGCTTTTGGCGGAAATCATCGCGGGACGGTAGAAATATTGCGCCGTATGGCGCTGGCAGACCATGCGCCTGGCGTCTGGAAAATGCATGCCGGATGGCTAGCCGACAGGTGGCTGGATTATCGGTGGATGGAAAACGTCCTGCGCGTAGAGTTGTGGCGATCCGTTAGCAGCCTGCCCGTTGATGCCAGGTGTGCGGAATGGGAAACCCTGCGCCGCCATACGAAAATCCGCAGCCCAGAACAGTTACGCGATACGATGAAGCAAGTGCATGCGCGTTTCAAATGCCTGCTGGTTAGATGACTTTTATTTTTCATACAAAAAGATATATGATTCCCCCCGTTTTTCCTGAAAATATCACTTTTTCTTAATTTCATTGTCTCCGGGGTATATCGTATGATCAAGATTGATGTCAAGGCAGGTGCTGCCTCCAAACAACGCGATGATGCAGTGGTATTGCCGCTGCTCGACGGACGCAAGCTGACCGAATCCGGCAAGGAGTTACAGCAGGCGACCGGCAATGTGCTACCCGATTTTCTGCGTAAGTTTGATATTTTAGGTGCCTTCGGAAAAGCGCGTACGCTGTATGGCGTAACAGCCCTGCATACGCACCGGATCATGCTGATAGGTGCAGGGGAGGAGCGGGAGCTCACCTTGCATGGCTTGCGGCGGCTGGCGGCTACTGCGGCGCGCGAACTGGATAAGGGCGGCGCCCGCGATGTGTCGTTTTATCTCACCGAGCTAAATGTGCGTGGTGCCGGTTTGCCAGACAAGGTGCAAGCTGTCGCCGAGGGTATCTGGCTGGGCTTGTATGCATTTGACAAATATCAGACGGAAAAGGAAGAGAACAGCCGCAAGCTGCGCGCCGTCACCATCATGGTTCCATCAAGGCGAGATTTGGAACGTGTGGAGGGCGCATTAGCCAGCGCGCACGCCATCAGCGCGGGAACCAACCTTGCCCGCGACCTGGGCAATGAACCGGGGAACGTCTGTACACCGGAATTCCTTGGAGAGCAGGCGGCCACGCTGGAACATTCCGGCCTGAAGGTAACGGTGATGAACAAGGCAGCGATTGAGCAAGCCGGATTGACGGCACTTCTTGCCGTCAATCAGGGGTCGGCCAGAGAGCCGCGTTTTATCGTGCTGGAATATCAGGGTGGAGAGAAGGGTGTGGCCCCGGTGGCTCTGGTCGGCAAGGGCTTAACCTTCGATGCTGGTGGTATTTCGATCAAGCCAGCAGCGCAAATGGATGAGATGAAATTCGACATGTGCGGTTCGGCTGCTGTCCTTGGCATCTTCAAGGCTGTGATCGAACTGAATCTTCCGGTCAACCTGCTGGGTGTGATCGCGTCCACCGAAAACCTGCTGGGTCCGGGAGCCTACAAACCGGGTGATATCGTAACGACCTACAAGGGTCTGACCATTGAGGTGCAGAATACCGATGCCGAAGGGCGCATTATCCTTTCCGATGCGCTGGCCTACGCCGCCGAGCGGAAGCCCGCTGAAATCATTGATTTCGCCACCCTGACCGGGGCATGCGTCATTGCGCTGGGTTCACAGGCAAGCGGGCTGTTGGGAACTGGGGAAAAGTTGAAGAAAGGGCTGAAGGCCTCCGGCAACCGTACCCATGATCGCGTATGGGAACTGCCATTGTTTGATGAATATCAGGACCAGATCAAGAGCGAAATCGCCGACATCAGGAATATTGGCGGGCGCGAGGCAGGCACCATCACTGCGGCCTGTTTCCTGTCTCGTTTTGTTGATGACATCCCGTGGGCACACCTTGATATCGCCGGCACAGCCTGGAATATGAAGGGTACAGACATTGCACCCGCCGGAGCAACCGGTGCAGGTGTACGGCTGGTGGTAGATTATCTACGAAGAAAGGGGGATTAGCCCGAACCATTCCTTAGTCGAGTAGTTCATTCATTACTGAATTTCATCCTCACAGAACCGGACGTGCGGCGTTGACCTGCTCCGGCTCTTCCGGCCAAGTAACCCGGTGTAAGCGTAAGCCAGCCTTCTGGGTGTGTGATACGGGGCTTGGCCAACACAAATACCTCATCAACAAGATGGTGAACCCGTGCTTATCCGGTTAGTGCCCAAGACCACTACATGTAGGGTGATCCCACTTTACTGAATAAAGTTTGGCATAGGTTGGCGCTTCAATATCAGCCCCGATGCCAAGCAGGGAACGGAAAGCATTGAACGGATAGAAGCGGCGATTAAAGCGAAAAGTATACTCATTGAGATAGGCCTGCAGATGTTGATGGCTAACACCATGGTGAGTCCCGAGCAACCAAGTTTTTAAATCAATCGAGTCTGACCCCTTTTCTCTATGCGCCAAATCGCTTTACCATGTCGGTGAGTGAG